>NZ_CP036348.1:0-308487 GCF_007753095.1 Rosistilla carotiformis | reverse complement strand
TTTTTCATCGGATTTCTGACGTTTTTGTTTTGTTTCATAATCCGCAGCTTGGTGGCGATGATCGCCCGTCGCTTTGCACCGCAGCGCCTCCCTAGCCGCAGACTTGATTTACTACTCACGTTGTCCATCTTCCTGTGTCTGTGCTTGTCACTCTGTGGACTCGGCTGGTTCTTTTTGCCTCCGCTGATTCACGAAGGCAAGAGCCTGGTGGTGCAGATGAAAGACACCACGGCCGCCGAAGTGCAAAACACGCTGTTGGCCCATACCGTTGGGACGTGGAAATTCAAGCATCAGTTTGGCGCTCCCGCGGACCCACGCTACCAAAAAGGGATGGCCCAGTTTCTCGCAGCTGGCCGCAGCGGCGAGGGGTTGTACCAGGAGTTCCCCAAACTCCACTCAAGACTCAAAGCCGAATTTGAAGCCGAATACGAACAAGCTCAAGTGCTTGACCTACAGTCGCAAGAGAGCGGTGTGGGTGTGTCGTTTCAGAAGTGGTTCATGGAGTTCAAAGCACCCGACATCTTCCATTCAAAACGCGACTACTACGTTTCTCGCTGGCAAGCAAGCCAAACGTCAGAAGAGGCAAGTCAGGCGACAGACGACAAACCGGATGCAACATCAAGCCTAACCCAGCCGACCGATTTTGAATCTCGCCGCGATGAACGTATCCGGCAGCGAATATGGGCCGATGTCAACGCCGACCCTGTGCTATTGGCCCAACTCAGGAGCGAGTGGGCGCAAGCGATTTCGATCCAGAGATGGACAGTATTCCGCGAATCGGATGCATATCAAACCGAGTTCCAACAGTTTTATGAGACTCAGTTTGCGGACCCTTCCAATAACATACCGATCGACTACACCTATTTTGACGCCTTGGCCACAGCCTACCCCAAAGGGAAGCAGGCCTTTTTGCAAGTGGTGGATCAGCATCAACAGACAGCAAAAGAATCGCCTGAGCACCAACGGTTCGATTTTGAATCGGCAACAAAACTGGATTTGGGGCAGCAGTGGTGGGCCACCAGTCCGATGGCTGACTGGGTGCGTGAACATGCAACCGAAGATGGCCCCAGAATTCTCGAAGCAGGCGTCAAGCGAATGGACCAAGCGCTCGGCCACGTGTTAAGAATCCCGGTCCAGATTGGTACCGCACTGCTGTTGGCAGTTTTCATGTTACTGGAATGGGAGGGAGTGAAGACCGGCGTCGCTAATATTCGCAACACCCGACTACGATCGGTCTTCGATGAAATTGCGCCGGGGGTCACCGCGCTGGGTAAGCTGATCGGCAAGACCTTCCAGGGCCAAGTCACCATTGCCGTAGTCAATGCCTTTCTGACGCTGATTGCGCTGTGGATAATCGGTGTAGAGTACAAGTTCATCCTGGGGTTGGTCGTGTTCTTGCTTAGTTTCATTCCCGTGGTTGGAGTGATTCTGTCGGGCATTCCACTGTGTGGAGTGGCCATCCTGCAACCAGGCGGATCGCTGTTGATGGCGGCTCAGGTGATCGCGGCGATTGCATTGATCCATTTGATCGAGGGGATGATCTTGTCGCCACGGATCATCGGCAAGATCGGACATTTGCATCCGGTGCTAGTGATCGCCATCCTGTTGATCGCGGAACACTTCTTCGGAATGTGGGGGCTGGTTCTAGGCGTCCCGGTCGCCATCTATCTGATCCGAGTGGTGCTGCTCGATTCACCCATTCCCGGAATCTACGAGCCTGACCGCAAGCGGCAGTAAATCCACAGCCTCACCGCGACCGATGACCTCGCGAGTGATTGGGTCGAACTGGGATGTTCACCAACGCAGGGTGCCCGGTTCCTGAAGCCGCTGATAAAATTCTCGAGATTCGTTTCTCGATTCCATTTCAGAGCAGGATATTTCCTTCGTGTCGTCCACCAGTGAGCCCAAACTCGGTACGTTCTCTACACTCTCCATCGGTATCGGCGGCATGGTGGGAGGCGGGATTTTTGCGGTCACCGGACTCACGATCACCGCAACCCAAGGTGGCGCGCCGATCGCGTTCTTGATCGCGGGGATCGTGGCGTTGTTGACAAGCTATTCCTACCTGAAACTGACGCTCAGGTATCCTGGCGTCGGAGGCACTGTCGACTTCCTCAATCGGGCTTTCGGCAACGGCATCTTTACCGGTGCGGCGAACATCCTGCTGCTGCTCAGCTACGTCGTGCTTGTCGCCGTCTATGCCTATGCCTTCGGCAGCTACGGAGCCTGTTTTTTCCCCGAGCCAGACAGACCCATCTGGACTCACTCGCTGATCAGTGGCGTGATCATTGGGTTGGTGGGCGTGAACGCTTTCGGAGGAAGTCTGGTCGTCCGCGCGGAAAACGTTTTCAACATCCTTAAGATTTTGCTTCTGGCCGCCTTCATCGTGGCTGGACTTGCGACCCCAATGGAATGGAGTCGGTTGGGGACAGAGTATTACGTGTCGCCGATGGGTTTAGTCGCCGGAGCGATGTTGATCTTCTTAAACTACGAAGGCTTTGAACTGATTGCCAACGCCTCCAAAGATGTGGCCAATCCCAAACGCTCGCTCCCGATTTCCTATGTCGGCGGTGTGCTGATCGTGATTGCGATCTACATGCTGATCGTCACGGTGGTTGTCGGTCACCTGAGTTTCGCGGAAGTGGCCAGCGACAGCGACACCGCACTTTCGGTCGCTGCACAAGACGTCTTGGGAAGAACGGGATACATCGCCATTGCGATCGCCGCGCTGCTGGCGACAAGTTCGGCAATCAACGCAACGTTCTACAGCACCGGACGCTTGGCTTACATCATCGCCAAGACAGGTGAACTGCCTTCGGAACTGAAGCGATCGTTTCGCGGCCAGCATCTGGAAGGGACGCTGATCACTGCGGCTCTGGCATTGGTCGTCGCGAACTTTGTTCCTCTGGATGCGATCGCGACAATGGGGAGCGCAGGATTTCTGTTACTGTTCTTGGCTGTCAACGTTGCCAACGTCCGTTTAGCCCGTCAGACCAACAGTCGCGCATGGTTGTCCGGGCTAGCAGCGCTCAGTACGCTGGGCGCCATGATCGTGCTGTGCGTGGAGGTCGACGAGAATCCGGCGACCCGAAACCATTTGTGGATTTTGGTCGGCATGATTGTAGTTTCGCTGACTATTGAGATCGTTTACCGCCGCTTCACTGGACGCGAAATACGCCTAAGAGAGACCCCCGATTAGAATGCGAAAAACGGCGCTCACTAGCTGCGGCTCAGGAGCCGACCCAACCCATGTCGCAGGGATTCGGACGCGGCGCACACGAGGGTCCTAATGCGTACACGCCAGACGCTTAACAGGAAAGTGATGCAAAGATGAATGAACAAATCCAAGCCATCGTAACGATCCTCTCGTTGATGAACCCTGCGATCTGCGCAGCGATGTTTACTGCGGTGGAGGCGGACCGGTCGTTCGGCGAAAAGGCAACCGACGCCACCAAGGCAGCGCTGGCGATTTTGGTGATTCTCTCGATCGCCGCGTTGATTGGAACACAGTTACTGCACGTGTTCGGCGTTTCCTTGGACGCCTTCATGGTGGCGGGCGGCGGCGTTCTGGCGTGGATGGGGTTCTCCATGCTCAACCGCCAGGCGGGTGCCGAAGCCTCGAAGTCGGAGCATTCGATGACGCCCATGATCCTGTTTGCCGCGAGCCCCGGGACAATCACCGGAGTCATTACGCTGTCGGCGGTTCACACTCAATTGAAGTTGCCGATCACCGCGCTGGTGGCGATTGCCTTCGCGACGGCGTGCACTTGGCTCGTAATGCTGCTGGCTGCCCGGTTCGCAGGCGCACAAAACGGCGGCGGCTTCCTGCGGGACACCATGACACGCTTCATGGGGCTGATCGTTTTGTCGATGGGCGTGCAGTTCGCGTTGACCGGCTTTCATGCGTTCGCAAGAAGCGGAGCCGTCGCCGGTTGATCGAAGAGTGCCGCATGATCCTGGAGTCGTTCGGAACCATTTCGAGTGATACAATTAGCCCGCTCTGCAACTCGGTTGCCGTAGCAATCGCGACAGCAAAACCGTCAACAACTCTTTTCCATAGAAACCGTCCATCCGATGTCAAAACCAAAAGAACACAAGCACGATAGCGACCATCAACATACATCGCATCACAACGCTGCGAAGTCGAAGAAGATTCATCACGATTGGCGGTTCTGGACCGCCATCGTGTTAATGGGATTGGCGATGGCGGCCTATGTGCTTTCGTTTGACGAGTCGCTTCGTCCTGGGGACGTAGACCAAGCCGAAGTCCCCATGTCAGCTGAATAAAGGCCAATGAAGCAGCAAGCTTCCGCCCTGAACCGCGACTCGGCGACTCCGGCAAAAGTCGTGTCACCACGCGAGACATGAAATAGACAGCTGCAGGATTTGCCATCAGCCGCAGTCTCGGATTCAGCCCTCACGCCCGTGTTTCGGCATGGCGTGTGGGCTTTTCAAACGTTCAGCCACGATGCCTGGAGAGCGTTGGCGCGGCGGCAGCCAGTGACCGCCAGCGTGCGTCGCGAAAGCCATCACCTGGCTTAACGCAGCCAGCCGCGTGACTCCAATTCGGTTTCATCCCCACCTCTTTTGAGAGTCCAGCATCCCTATGAATGCGTCGATCATCACGCTCTGGACACGCGTTCGAGACAGCTATTGGTTCGTCCCCTCGCTGTTGGTTGTTGGTTCGATCCTGCTCTCGTTTGCCACAACAGCGTTGGACGAATCGCTCGGATCGGACTGGATCGATGACATCGACTGGCTGTCGACAAACCAACCCGAAGGTGCACGGGCGGTACTGTCGACAGTTGCCGGGTCGATGATCACCGTCGCGGGTGTGACGTTTTCGATGACGATCCTCTCGATCTCGCACACAACGTCGCAGATCGGACCGCGGCTGCTGAACAACTTCATGGCGGATAAAGCCAACCAGTTCACGCTGGGTGTTTTTATATCGACCTTCATCTACTGTTTGATGGTCTTGCGAACCGTTCGCAGCGCTGAGAGCGCACCGCCGGGCAGCGACCCGGCCGGCGATCTGGCTGGTGCGTTTGTGCCTCAGATCGCGGTGGTTGTTGGTGTCTTGATGGCGATCGCCAGCGTTGGCGTATTGATTTTCTTTATCCACCATGTCCCTGAGACGATCCATGTCTCGAACATCATTTCAGACGTTGGCAAAGGGTTGAACCGACACATCGATGACCAGTTCCCCGCGCGCGTTGGAGAACCGGGGGACACCGAAGGCGACGATGCTACCGACGCTGAAATGCCCGCCGGGTTCTATTCAACAGCGTGCCGGGTCGACTCGACAGTCGTCGGCTATCTGGAATACATCGACGGCGACGGGCTGATGAAACTGGCGGTCCAGCACGACCTCGTCTTGAAGATTCAACGCAGCCCTGGAGACTTCGTCACGCCGTCCAGCTCGCTGCTGCTGGCATCGCCGCAAGACCGAATCGATGACTCCGTCTCCAAAGCCTTGGCGTCGAGGTTCATCTGTGGTGTGCAACGCACGGCAACGCAAGACCTTCGGTTTCAGGTCAATCAATTGGTCGAAGTCGCGATGCGTGCACTCTCTCCCGGGGTCAATGATCCCTTCACGGCGATCAGCTGTATCGATTGGCTGCAGGCGGCGTTGGAAAACTTAGCAGCCCGCGAACTGCCTGAATCGCATCGCTATGACGAAGATCAAACGCTTCGTCTCGTGGCGACGCCCGTTACGTTTGCCGCGTTTGCGTCGCTGGTGTTCGACCAATTGAGGCCCTACGTCGCAGCGGATCGAAATGCGGCGTTACGCCTGATGGCGATGCTTGGCGATCTCGTGGTACAACCGATGTCCGCGCGAGACCAACGTCTGTTAGCGCGGCACGGCTGCGCCCTCCAGCGCGAATGCCGAAAAGCTCAGACCGACCTCCGCTCGCTCGGGGCGATCCACAAATGCTACCGCGAACTTTTGCGACGGAGCCACGATCCAGCGCGTCGAGCGGAACTTCACCGACGAGGCGCTGCGACTTAAGCTTCACGGCGAGACTGCGGTCCCAGCATCACCTGTTGACGGTTATTCCACGCGTCGAAGCCAATGCCGAGAGTCGTTGGGAACGGACGAACGTTAGAACCGCAAAATCGCAGCCACCTCGACTCCCTGAGGCATTTGCTGCTCGGGGCAACTTGCGACTTCCCCCCCATGACGCAGCGTCTCGATTACGATCGAATTCAATGCTTCGCCAATCGCAGGCTCACGTGAAATCATCACCGATTCAACGCGTCCATTTTTCGCAGCCGTGCGGACTTCGGCGAGGTCACTTGACGCTTGCGATCGCGACAGCGCCGTCCCAAATCGCTCAAAGAACGGTCCTGCGTTGGACGCGGATTCGTCACCGAGCGTCGAGCGTAATTGGGCCAGCAACTGCGTTTCATTCGATCGCGCAGGGCTGCCTTCCACGTGACAGGCGATGCAGAGATCGGACGTCGCAGCGAAGTGCCCGCCGACTTCGGTCGTCGCCATCAAAACCAAGGGCATGCCTGAATTGTAGATAGCGCCCGCGACCTCTTCACTGACCCGCGACAGGTAGTTTCTGCGATCGGCTTCAATCTTCTCTTCCCCCTCCCCCTGCCCATGGAACATCGTGGTCGATGTCCCTGCCGTGTTACCGACGCGACGATGACTCGTATGCTGCAGACTTTCCTCGGGGTCGCGTGGCAAAACTAAGTCGTGGAACTTTGCCGGCAACAACTTCGTTTCCACCGACTCCAACGACTCACCATCGGATCGGAACAGCCGCGCCTCGTCCCACGTTAGGGCGAGCAGAAAACAGGCGTCGACGGCGTGACGAGGACTGATCAGCGGAGCAATCACGAAAGAGTCCCCCACGGTGACGCTCTCCTCGAGATGCCGATTAACCTTGAATGCAAAGCACTGATCCGAACACAAATAGATCGCGAGACCGTCGGCTTGATGTTGCCAGAAATCCGCACTGGTCGATAGCGATTCAGTGGGGGCGAGAATCGAACAATCGTCCCCGGCGGCTTGAAGTTGCTCGGTCGCCTCGCGGAGCAAATTCTTCAGCCGGATCGCCGCTTGTTGAACTTCACGGCCGGTCCGATGCGTGGGCATCAAGATCGAAACACAAGGCGAGGATGAAACCGAGGCGAGCTTCCTGAGATCTTCCTGTTGAACGGTGCGGAGTGTTGTGGCTTGAATCGTTGTCGACATGACAGACCTCGGGGTGACGTGTGCAAGAAATAACCTTTTCCTGCTCACCTTCGCTGCAAACCGGATGCCGACCGAAAACCATTCGCGAACGCTCGAACGGATTTCTCGCGATTGAGGCGTCTTTCGTTGCCACCGAACACCCGATTTCAGGCCGAACACACGGGCCGCACCCTCTTCCGATCCAAGCTCAATTTTTCAGTAGTGAGGCACAGCCAACACTGCAGGAACTCACTTCCCTTCAGCGAGCGCACCTTGCAGAATCGGCTCGAACTGCAACGCTTGCCGCATGAACCCCAGGTCGCTGGCGTGCGAACCGTCGGTCGCCCCTTCCGAGTCATCCCCATACAGCGTATCGCCCGTGATGTAATGCAGGTTGGTCACGCCGTCGGCGACCAGGCTGGCGTGCGCCGCCTTGAGTGCAGCATGATTCCGCGTGTGATGCGCTTGTCGTGCCGGCAGAATCCAATCGTTCGTGTTGCGACGATCCTCGACAAGGAGGATCGGAGTCGCCGGGTGCGCCGCGCGCAGTTGTTTGATCAGCGGAATACATTTGGCCGTCACATCAGCAGGCCCCATGTTCGGCAAGCAATCGATGACAAACGCTGCGGCATCGACTTGCGTCAGGTAGTCGCCAACCTCTTTGTCCATTCGGCCATTGCCCGAGAAGCCCAAGTTGACCACCGGCCGATCCAATCGGCGGCCCAATATTGCTGTGTGAACCATTCCGGGACGACTGGCACACGCGCCGTGCGTGATGCTGGTCCCATAGAACACGATCGGCTTGGGCCGCGGCGCAAGACCTTCGAAATGACTCCCCGGCTTCACGCCGATACTCATAAACTCCACGCCGTTGTACAGCGGCAGGTAGGCGGCATACTCGCGCATCCCCTCTGCCAAATCGCCGACGATCTTTACTTTCATCTCTTGCGAGGCGGGCCGCGTGACTTGAACCCATCGCCAGTCCCCCGCTTCATCGCGTGCGTAGAGATCAACCCCACTGACGCCCGTCGCAGGCATATGTGGCATCGCCAAACGAGATTTCTTCAGTTTGTAATGGACATGAATCTCGGTCGCATCCGTTTTAAAACGAACCATCATTCCAGCACTATCGCGACTGAGGTTCCACACATTGGAGGTTACCGATCCTTCTGCCGACGCCGGAAAGCGATCAAACCACTGCTGGCGTTCTTGATCGGGAAGGATCCGGCCTTCGACTCCCCACTGCGTGACGTCGTACCAGTCGAGTCCATCGACCGTCTTCTTGGCGACCGCCATCTCGGGATCAAGCTGGTCGATCGCAACGTCTTGAGCAAACAAAGGGGATGCGGTCAGAAGGAGCCAAGTAGCGAGCAAGCTGCGAAACAACGTTGTCATCGGAGGTGGTTCTCAAGGTGGGAGTCAAACAGGAGAGTGAGTGTTGGCAGCATTATAGCGAACCACCAAATCGATCGCGAGCATTCACCGATTCCTGTCCAGCAATTCCACCCTCCAAACGAAGTTGGGAGGGTCGAAGAACGAGCGTTTAGCGAGTTTTTCGGGGAGGGCCGTCCGCAGGATCGACCGACGCGGAATCACCAAAAACTCCCCTCCCCGAACCGCGCTGCGCGGGTTCGACCCTCCCTGAGGGAGGGTGAAGAAGGGCCAGAGAATCCCATCCGAGCAACACCGACAAACAACCAACACAACAACTAGACACCGGCCCTCCAGCAAGCTCACACTGAAATTGATCAGATCGTCACTTTCGCACGCGAGAACACCTACAAATCTTTAACACCGGCACCCGCCCAACGAAGTTGGGAGGGTCAAAAAATGAGCGCTTAGCGAGTTTTTGCGGGGAGGGCCGTCCGCAGGATCGACCGACGCGGATTCACCCAAAACTCCCCTCCCCGAACCACGCTGCGCGGGTTCGATCCTCCCTGAGGGAGGGTGATGTCGCGACCAACGATCAGCGGGCGGTGTCTTCGTAGATCGGCAGGTGCCGGTAATAGATCTCCAACGACAACAGATTCATCGTCGTCAAATACAACCGACCGCCGTGCGGCGACCAGCGATCAGGAATCGGCAGCTTCGGATTCCAACTACCGCTTTCGGGACCTTCCTTTTCCTGGCCGAGAATCAACAGCGGATGCAGTTTATTATTCCACTGCTCCCACGTCTGACCTCCCATATGAAACATCACCTGGGTCGCGTAATACCAGTAATACGTATCGCGCTGAGGACGACGGGCGCTGCCCAGTTCGGGCAGATGCGACAACAGATACTCGGCCCCCGCTTCCATGTTGGGATTGTCGCGACGCCAACCGCGATACATCCGAATCAACATCCCAACGGCTGTCATCGTCGGCGTCACGTCCCGGCCGTGACGTTGGGCCGGCGTGTCCAACGCATACGGGTTGTAACGGAACAAATAGGGTTTGCCCGCCGAATCCTGGCTAAGCGTGACCCATCGATCGATCCCTTGATACGTTTTTTCGGGAACATTCAAACCGGCCAGCTCACCACTTTTCAGCGCCATCGTCATCCAACCGGTCACGCTGGTGTCGCTGCTGACCTGCGGCTGATACCGCCAACCACCACGCGTTGGATGCTGGCTGGCAACGATAAAATCGATCGCTCGCTGCGCCGGTTCGGCCAACTCCGGATCCTGGGTCATCCCAAAGGCTTCGCAAACCGCCAGCGCCGCGATACTGTGACTGTACAACCACACGTTACGATTCGATTCAGGATCCTCGGATCGAAACAAGTCACCATTCTCGCTTTGATTCCGCTTCAGATAATCGATCGCCTTGGCAACGGTATTCGCATGCTGATGCTTCAGGTGTGTATAGCCTGCGCCCTGGAAAGCCAAGATACAAAGCGCTGTCGCTGCGGTATCGCTGCGCAACGTCACCTCTTCGCCATGCCCCTGCAACGTCCAACTGCCGTCCGACCTTTGACGCGCCGCCAAGTAGGCCAAGCCTCGTTCGATCGCTTCTTCGGTCTCTGGTCCCACCAGCCCTGCCGGAGCTGGTGCGGCGCCACCAGCGGTCCGCATCAAACGACGTCGAAACGGCTCGACCGAGGCCACGCGCTGAGCCGGAGGCGGCGTTAACCCTCCGAGCTGGCGACGCTGAAAACGCTGTTGATTGGGTTGCAATGCAATCATCGGGCGGTCGTTGGTCCGATCCGATGGAAAGCCCATCCGCGGTGCCAATTCACGTCCCAAACCCGCCGGGCCGTCATCGGCCATGATATTTAGAGGCGTCGGCGTACCGATCGATGCCATCGCATCGGCGGCGGCCGTCGCACGACCAGCCATCGCACCGCGCACCGCCAATTGCGGTTCGGTTTGTTTCCCGGTTTCGCCATCGCCTTGGTCGCCGAGTGGCTGAGGAACCTGGACTTTCCCTGCGCCCGCCGTCATCGCCATCGATCGCGCCGCGCCGCGCGACCGACCAGTCAACGGGCTGGTACTGTTAGCCTGATTCGAAGCAATCGCGGGCATCGCTTGCTCCCCAAGCGATCGCTGGGCTGAGGCTAGGGGCGCGATCGACGAACCGCTGATACTGCTAGGCAATTCGTTCATCGAAGTCGAAGGCACCAACGAAGCGCCGCTGGCGGTTGCCGCTCGGCGAGGCGGCCCCGTGCCGCGATCGGCCAGCTGGCGCGACGCTCTCTCCGAATTGCGTGCCACATGCAAGCGAGGTGCTGCCGGCGCGGACATCGATGGCGTGGTTCGCGTTTGCGCCTCACGCCGCAGCATCGCCGCGGCGTCGCTACGGGCTTGGATCTGCGGAGCCGCTTGCGGTGTGTTGCGGCGCGCGATCGTCGAGCTGCGATTGGGGGAGGCTTGCATTTCGGGAGCCGACTGAGGCGTCACCGCCGAGGCTCCCGCCGCACGGGTCCGCGCGATGCTGGCGGCGTTGGCTTGAGGCGATTGCGGCGCCGCCTGCTGCTGAGGCACGTCGGGCGTTTGTATCGATTCGGTCGTCGAACGCATCTCGGGGGCGACCGCTGCGATCTGCCGAGCCAGCTTCGACGGCGCATCGGCAAGTGTCGGCTGGGCTTCGGTGGGCTGGTCGCGAGGAACCAAGAACGGTTGCGGTTGATGCTCAACCTGCGGCGGCGTCGGCATCTCCAATCGCTTGGCAACTTCGGCAACACGAGGCAAACGTTGCGCCTCGACGGGTGTCACGCGGGCTTCGCTGGTCGCGTCGACAGGCTTTGCCCAATCGGGCTGTTCCGCCACCGTGTCGGGGTTCACGCGAAACAGGTTGTCGGGCAACGTCTTCCGCACCGGCGCCCGCTGCGGCTGGACCCCCACGACCGCCTCGGGCCAATAGCGGGCAAAGATCACGACGTTGACGGCGAGGATCAAGAGGACCAAATGGACAAACATGCTGACCAAAAAACCGAACTGCAACGAACGCTGCATGTATCGCGAAACAAAGTTCCGCAACATCAGATCGATCAACACCATGCCCGCAGGAATCACCACGGCATACGTTTTTGCGTTATAAAGCCAACGCGGATCCTCCCACCCCAAGCGGCTGGCCGCCATATACATCAACGAACCGCCCAGCGCAACCAAAGCCAAATCCAACGGCCACATCTGGTCGCTTTCAGGAGGCAGTTCGTCGGACGGCAGTCGTGAAGAGGAAGGAGGAAACATAGTTTTCGCTGCTAATATTCGCTGGGGCCTTCTTGCGTCGTGACGGTGTAATCGGCAACGCCCGTGCGATTACAGAGGTCCATAACCGTAACGACGGCCTGGAACTGAACCCGTCGATCGGCACGAATCACAACCGATTGATGAACCGGGTTGCTGGCGACGCCGCGGATCAATTCCGCTTCCAACGCGTCGGGAGTAACTCGATTGCCGTTGAGCACCAACTCGCCTTCGGAATCGATATCAACCACGATCTCCTTGGGTTGTTCGGTCATCGGCGAGGCGCTGGTCGCCGAAGGGAGTTCGATCGGGATCCGCCGATCTTCCTGAGCAAATCGCGATGCCACCAAAAAAAAGATCAGCAACAAGAAGACAACATCGATCAGCGGAGTCAAGCTGAGTGTGCTTGTCGCTTGGGACTTTTTTAGTTGCACAGCCATGGGATTGGATCTCGTGTGAACTTAGCGAACCGGCGACGCAGGCGATTTGGTTGCCATTCCTGGCGGCTTACTGGAGGGGCGTTCGGCCGGGGGCGCAACGGGAGGCTTAGCCGAGGTCAGCGGCACCAAACGGCCATCAAAATCAAGCCGCATCCGCCCCGTAAATCGCTCCAACCCAGGAGCCACCAGAAAACAGATCTCTTCGATGCGATGGAACGCACGCGTCAGACAGCCTTCAAAATGATGCGCCAGAATCGCCGCGGGGATCGCCACGATCAAACCTGCCAAGGTCGTGACCAACGCCACGTAGATCCCTTCGGCCAAGTATTCCGCCTTGTTTTGCCCCGCCGCCAATTGCGTCGTATCGTGAAACGCGCGGATCATGCCCCAAACCGTCCCCAACAATCCCATCAACGGCGTGATCGCGGTCGCCAGGTACAACCATCGGATTGGCCCCGCCAAGCGATCCGCTTCGCGCTGCGCCGCTTCGGAAGCGATGCGTTCGATTTCGGCCAACGGCCTGCCGGTGCGAAGCAACAGCGATGCGACGACCCGCGCGGTTGGCGAAGGATGCCGGCGGCACGCCTGGTAAGCCACCTCGGGATCAAACGTATCGATCGGATCCGACAACATCTCCAGTTTGCGATTCAGCGCCGATGGCACCAATCGGCCTCCGCGCAAGGCAAACAGCCGCTCGGCTCCTAACGTCACCACCAGCAACGACATCACACCGATCGGAATCATGAACACGCCCCCTTTGGAAATCAACGACAAGATGTCGATCCCCATTGGCTTGTCGGAGGCATCATCGACCGATCCACCGGCCGCCGGATCGGGCTGTGTCAATTGATTCAGCGCCGCTTCGTCAATGATCTGTGGAGCATCCTGAGCGGCCAGACGATGCGTTCCCATCAGGCAACCGACGGCGAGAACCATCGGAAAGATTCCCCATCGCAGCCAGTGGGGCGTTGGTCGAATTGTCAAATCCACACACGTTCTCCCTAGGAAGTTCACCCACGTTGACAACGGGCAAAGTTTCCGAGCTTTAAGGACTGGAACCAACTTGAACAGCTTGCTCCATTCCAGCCGGATGGGGCCGCGGGCGACCTTCCAATACTAATCGGATATGCCATTGGGCAACAACGCCCACTGGGCCGTTTGACGAATTCGGAGCGATTTATCATTAGCGGGGGGGCGATTGCCCAAACCCTAAAATCGACGGACCGATACAGGCCTTAAAGCCGATCGAGCACGCCCTTGCGTTCATTTGCCTTGGCAACAAGTTCATGTTCTGGGTGTTTTTCGGCAATGTATTCGTAGAAACCTTGTGCGATCCCGATAGCGCTGGCCCGCTTTTCTCCGGCCGTGCTTTGAATCAGCAACTCGCCGCAGCGCCCCGCTTCGAACGCGCTTTTCGCTTGCCAGTTTTTAATCTCCGCGGGGGCCTTGTCCCCGCCAAAACCAAACATCACACGTTGAAACTCAGGAATCGCCTTGGTCAGTTCGCGTTCTGAAAAGTGAATCTCCCCCATCATGAACCGCGCCCGAGCTGCGACTTCGTCGCGATAATTGGCTGCTACTTGGCCATAATATTGCAGCGCCTTGGGATACTGCTTTAACTGCTGATAACAGTACCCGGTTTCGTAGAACACCTGCGGTAAATACGCGGTTGACGGATACAGATCGCGCATCTGGTCGAACCACTGCAACGCCTCGTCCCAATTTTTTAATTGTTGGGAAGCCTGCCCCCCATGCAAAAAGATCAGCTCGCGCAATTGCTGTGCTGCCGGATCGGCAGCTCGCGCTCCCTTCCCTTCGGCCAATACGATCTGCCGCGCCTGGCGGTAGCCCTCCAACGCGGGGGCGAACTGCCCCGCTTTGAACATCGATTCGGCGATCATCACCATCGCGTCAAGCTTCAACGGTCCCTCGGGAGCCACCTTCAATTGTTTCTCGAACGATCGCTTGGCGCCGTCGTAGTTCTTCAATTGGTATCCCGACCAACCCAATTTGTAATAAGCCTTTTCTAACAATGCGGGATCCGTGGTATGCTCCGCCGCGGTCGAGAACGCCCCGGCAGCTTTTTGAAAGTTGCCGGCATCAAACTGCTGCTGCCCCACGTGATAACTCGCCTCTGCTGCCAGCGGCGTTTTCGGGAACTTGACGACCAACTGACCAAAATGGCGGATCGCTTCGGCTTCATCCCCCTGATCGCGCATCGCCCAAGCCAGTTCGTACAACACCTTGTCCAATTCAGGATACTGCGGCACCTCACCGACCAAGCGTTTCAGGTAGGCCGAAGCTTTGGCCGGTTGCTTGGCGCCAACTTCCAACAGCGCTAATTCATACAGCGCGTGCCCCAACTCCAGTCCCGCGGGTCCACGTCGCAACAGGTCTTCGTAAGCGTTGCGAGCCTGATCGTCACGGCCTAGCTTCCGCAAACAAATACCGCGGGCCAATTGGGCGTCTTTGGCGATCGGGTGGTCCTTGTATTCTTTGAGCACTAAATCCAGCTGGACCAAAGCCTCTTCATATTGCTCCTTCTTCATCTGGCACCAACCGCTGCCGTAGATCGCGTAAGGCTTTAGCGCGGCTTGGTTTTCGGCGGCCAAGATTTCGTCGTAATACTTCTTCGCCTCGTCGAAATCCTCGTTGCCCGACGCCAACAGCGCCAAACGATACCGCGCTTGGAAAGCGGGGCCGGAGGTCCCCGCTTCGGCAATCACTTGCTTCCAAGACGTCTCGGCCAATTCCGGCTTGCCAGCATCCAACTGAACGCGGCCCAGCGTCACCAGCACATCGGCCGCTTGATCCCACTGGCTGCTCGTCTTGCGACTTTGTTCCAGCATCTTCGCAGCCTCATCCAGCTTTTCGAGCCTGTAATGGCTGGATCCAATCATGAACTCCGATTCGGCTTTCTGTTCGGGTGTCGACAATGCCCCTTTGGCCTTCGTCAATCGATCGACAACGCCGGCATAGTCCTCGGCGAGAAACGCAGCGGTCGCGCCGCGCAAGATCCACAGCGAACGCGAGGGGTGATCTTCGGAGAGCTGCAACAGGCGATCATAAGTCGCCGCTGCCTCTTTGGCTTTCCCCGTCTGCAGTTGCGATTCAGCAGCCACATACAACACATCGGGAGCCAGCGGGTCCTTGGCATATTCCGCCATGAATTGCTCTGCGAATTTACCCGCGCTAGCATGGTCGCGATTCTGCAGCGCCGTAAAACTGGCGTTGTACAACGCGCGAGCCCCCACCGGTTCCCCGGCCGACTCTTTGGCAATCGCCGCGTACATGTCGATCGCTTCCTGGCTGGTCGCCGGCGTTTTCGAAAGCGCGTCGGCCAGATCCATCTTCACACTGGAGGCAAAGAAACCATCGATCCCCTTGGCAATCGCAGCCCGCGCGATCGCGATCACTTCATCGGTTTTGTTATTCTTTGCGGCAATCGTCGCCAACCAGTGCGCCGCTTCGGTCGCGGCCACGGCGTCATCCAGCTTCAAAACTTCCTGAAACTTCGCGCTCGCTTGGTCAAACTTCCCCGCCCGGTAGTAGCTTTGTCCGGCGGCAATCAGTGCGGCCGAGGCAAACTGGCTTTTCGGATACTCGGTGATCAATTCGTCATAGGTCTTTGCCGCCGAATCGAGATCCTGCAATTGGACAGCGCAAAAGGCCAACCGGAAAAGTGCATAGTCGGACAAACGCGTCTTCGAATCGGCAACCTTCCGGAACAGCGGGGCCGCTTCTTTATATTGCTGCAGCCGAACATTGATGTCCGCCTGCCGGATCTGCACTTCGGGCAACAGATCCGAATCGGCACATCCGCCAATCAATCCGTCATAAGCCGCCAATGCCTCTTTCCAGAGCTGCTGATCTTCCAACGCCACGCCGTTGGCGTACAGCGCGTCGCAATACAGTGGCGACTCCTTCCCCTTCGGAAGATTCACCAACCGTTGATAATACCCAACCGCATCGGCCGGTTTCCCCGACGCATAGGCCGCTTCGCCGCTGTAAAACAACGCCTGATCGGCGAATTTCGTCTCGGGGAACTTTTTTAACAGGCTGTCAAAAACCGCGAGCGCTTCTTGGAATCGCTTCGCTTGATTGGCTTGGTCGTTCTGGCCAGCCGCAAAGAGACACCAACCACGATTGCTGAGCGCCTCTTCAACAAGCTCGAAATCCTTGGCCGCCAACGCTTGTTCGAACGCCTTGGACGCAGCCATGTAATCGGGCGATTCCTTCCGCATCTGACTGATGCCCAGATAATGCGCCGCCTTTGAGGCCAGCGGATCCTTGGCGTGCTTGTCCAGGAACTTCTTCCATTCGGCAATCGCGAGATCAAACGCGCCGTTGTTTTGGAAATTCGCCGCGTCGGCATAAACCGCCAACGCCTCTTCGCTCGATTCCGATGGATCTTGCCCAAGGCCATCGCTAGCAAAGAGACCGACCAGACACGCCGCCAGCAATAATTTGCTCACACCGATCGCTTTGTGTCTTCGAATCGATTGCAAGTTCCCGACTCGGCTCACACGATTAAGCACGATTAACGCTCCTTGACATGGAAGAAGGTATTGGTTCATTGAGAAGCTCCCGTTCCTAAGTGTATCGGTGACCGATAACGCCTGGAAGGATCATCGTCAACACATTGCCCGCCCGACCCCACGGGTCGACACTGGTTGCAAGCCTAGCCTGTTTTTGGCACTGCCTGCAAGAACATCCCCCCCGAGAGAAAGCCCAGCGATTCCGATGCCAGCCAACCAACCCCACACCATCCGCCTGCGAGGCCCTTGGAAATTGACGCCGTTGGAAGCCCCCAATGCCCAGCCGCTTCCTGGGCAAATCGGTCAATCCTGGGATCGGTTCATCGAAGGCTACGCCGGTCCTGTCCTGTACGTTCGACATTTTAATCGGCCCACTGGACTCTCGACCGAAGATCGGGTCGAGCTAGCAATTACCGACTGCGTTGGAACCGCGCACGTTTCGCTAAATGAAACCCCGCTAGCAAATTTCGCAGCGGAACAGACACCTTTTCGGATCGACATCACCGCGCATCTACAGCTGAGCAATCAGTTAGCGATCGAGATCATCCCCCCTGCCCTCCCCTGCCCTGCCGGAATCACCGGCGACGTCCAGCTGGAGATCCACAGCGGCGAAGGCTCGGCTCATTGACTGACAATTAAGAAAGTGAGCGGACCGCACCGGCGGCGATCGCGATTCGCGTCGCCGGTAAGCCGTTGGCGATCCGAGGTGCCCCAATAGAGCGGCGCACCGGCGCTCCCCCTTCGCCTGCACGCGAGTAACCTAACAGAAAAGATTCAGGGCTGCAGATCGAAATCGTGGGTTGTCGAATCCGATGCTACGGTAACACGAAGCTCCGATTGGCGATTGTACTTCGCCGGAACGTACTGCTCGACGCGTTCGGTGATCCCTCGGCTCACTTCTTCCTCCGTCGGATTCTCCAACGTCACGACATTGGTCCCCGTGATCTGCACCGCCTGTTCTCCTGGCGAAACGGTCGTGGCGTAACGGCCATCGACAATCTGAGCCCCCGTCGTCTGCCCTGTTCCGTTGACAGGCATAAACGAAATCGTCCCTTCGGCAACGGGCTTCCCTTCGAATTGCACTTGTCCCGAAACCGCAATTTGATCGCTGCGCGTTCCGCCACACCCCATCACCAACAACATGACCGACGCTGCCCAAACCAAACGATGACGCACATCTCGACGAACCATGAAACGCTCCAATAAAGAAAGGTCGAATTACCGGTGAACCATAAAAAAAAGACGCCACGTGGCAACAACGTGCAACATGACGCCCTGTGTACAGAAACGTGGAAGCAAAAAGATCAAAGAGGATCGACTTCGCCACCGTTGGCCGTCGACGCAGCCCGCCACGCAAACAGATCGACAGTCTCCGCGACGAACCGAACCGATCCATCGACCAGGGCCGATTGAACTCCCCCCGGATGCATACTCATCGACGCGTAGGTCGCCGCTTGCCACCTGTCGGCATGGTGGCAGGGAATGGTTCGCGGCGCGAAATCCGTGGCTCCCCAACAATACCTTCCACCGTCGACCGACGCGGTCGTATTGGGAGACAGGTACGTCGTAAAACCGGCTCCCGAAGTAACGATCGTCGCGGCATACAAGCCACGATAGCCCTGGCTGTTCTTGTTGATCGGAACTTCGGACAACAGCAACGTATTGGAAGTCCCATCGGTTACATCGCGGAATGCTTTTTGGGAGTGAACCTTAAACGGAGCCCCACCAAAATTGTACGTCCACACGCCGTCCCAATTCGACGCATTCTCTTGTCCATAATTGGTGTTCCCCATGTTCACCGCGTAGCTGCCGCGACGCGTCGACCACTGCGTCGGACTTTCGGATTGCCCTAAGACACTTCCCTCCGACGGGCATGTCATCACGGTCAGTTCCGCTTCGCGGAACTGTCGCTGCCGGTCGTGCGAATTGATCCGTTCATTGAAATTAATCGTTTCGTACAACGGCCCCTGTTCGATGAAGGGCAGAATCCGAGCGACCCACGAATGCGTGTCAAGATTGACGCCGTAGAAGTCGTAGCCAACCGACGGCAGGGACCGATAGGTGTCGTGGTAATTGTGCATCGCCAACGCGTTGTTCTTTAGATTGTTGGAGCATTGCATTCGGCGAGCCGCTTCGCGAGCCGCCTGAACCGCGGGCAACAACAGCCCCACTAAAATTCCAATGATCGCAATCACGACCAACAACTCGACAAGCGTAAAGCCCACCTTGGGAGCTGCGCTGGCAGAACTCGTTCTCATCTTATGAACTCCGAGCATGAACCGATAAACCTTATTTACGACAACACCCGCCACGCAGGCGGCCACAAAACCCAACGCCCCGACAAGAGATGAAGCAACGGCAGGTGGAGGGGGAAACAAGAAGACCGCTGCCGCGATCCAGGGACGACAGCGATCCGATGGAGGCGGTAATAAACCTAACGCCCCGTTTAAAGAGCAAGTAACCACCTCTATTAAATCCATGCGTTACAGCGTCAACGCTCTGAGATATATTGTCAGCATCGAGAACATACTGCCCTATCCCCTTGTCTCCGCCATAAATCGCTGCAGTAAACCATGAAACGACACGTTGCCCTGATCGTTGAAACGTCCAGCATCTATGGTCGCCAAGTGCTATCAGGCATCATCCAACACATGCGGATGTTCGATGATTGGTCGGTCTTTTTGGACCAGCACGACCTCACTCAAGAACCGCCGCGTTGGTTAGCGAATTGGTCCGGAGACGGGATCATCTCCCGGACAACCACCCCCGAACTACTGCAGACGGCTCAAGCGACCGGCGTCCCTCTGATCGAATTAACCGACAGGCACCAGTCGCACGGACGGACCTACGTCTGGTCCGACGACGCGGCGATCGGCCGTATGGGAGCCGAGCATCTGCTGGAACGCGGCTTTCGAGAATTTGGATTTTGCGGCTTTACCAATGAGGCATGGTCGGAACGGCGACAGGTCGCATTTTCTCAAAGGATCGAAGCGGCACAACGACGTTGCCACCAGTACGAATCCCCTTGGTACGGCCCCGACGCGCTTTCTTGGGAAGAGGAGCAGCAGCGATTGCGGGGCTGGCTGCGAACGCTACCGACATCCTGCGGGATCATGGCCTGCAACGATCTCCGCGGACATCAAGTGGTCGACGCCTGCCTTCAGGAAGGATTGGCGGTCCCCGAAGAAGTTGCGATCATCGGCGCTGATAACGACACGCTGCTATGCCGCGTCTGCAGTCCACCGATGTCCAGCGTGATCCCGAACGCCGAAGGCGTTGGGTTTCGAGCTGCCGAGTTGCTGACCCAGCTGATGAACGGCGAAGTTCCTAAACAAACCGAACACCTGATCCCACCGCTGGGCGTGGCGGAGCGGCAGTCGACCGATGTCGTCGCCATCGACGATCCTGACATCGCCGCCGCCCTTCGCTACATCCGCGAGAATGCCTGCCGTGGGATCAACGTTGCCGATGTGACCGACAACGTCGCGATCTCCCGCAGCTCGCTGGAACGCAAGCTGCGCCAGTACCTAGGGCGAACGCCGCAACAAGAGATTCGCCACGTTCAGATTAAACGGGTCAGCGAACTGCTGACCAGCACCGACCTGCCAGCCGAACAGATCGCAATCCTTTGCGGGTTCGACAATCCCGAGTATATGTACGTCGTCTTCCGCCGCGTCGTCGGCATGACGCCGGGCAAGTTTCGCAGCAAAGCCAAGTCGGGGTGAACGCGTTTCCAGCTGACAAAATATCGCAATCCCGCGACGCTCCAACACGTTGCTTCACGTGGCGACACGGCTAGGATAAGAAGGTCTTGCGACCAACATCCCTCCCCTATTGCCGAGAAACCATGAAGACGAGCCCCTTAAAATCGCAACTGCTGATCGTCGCCACCGCGTTGCTGCTGGCAACCCCACTGACCGCCGTCGAGGTCGACGACTTCGATTCGATCCAACGTTACACGCTCAAAAATCAGTCGGGGATGACCGTCAGCGTGACCAATTACGGTGCGATCATCACGTCGATCGTCGTCCCCGATCGCAACGGCAAGATGGCCGATGTCGCACTGGGCTACAACCGCGTCGAAGATTACATCAACGCCGTCGATCGGCCCTACTTCGGCGCGATCGTCGGTCGCTACGGCAACCGCATCGCGCAAGGCAAGTTTACGCTCGACGGCAAAACCTATTCGCTGGCGGCCAACAACAACCCGAACCATCTACACGGCGGCAACATCGGATTCGACAAAGTCGTCTGGGATGCAAAACCGATCGAAGGACAAAACGCGATCCAATTGTCGTACCTGGCCCGCGACAAAGAGGAGGGTTATCCGGGCAATCTACAGATTCGCGTCACCTACACACTGACCGATGACAACGCGATCCTCGTCGATTACCACGCGACGACCGACCAAGCGACTCCCGTCAACCTGACCCAACACACCTACTTCAACCTCAAAGGGGAAGGCGAAGGGACGATCCTCGATCACGAACTAATGTTGAATGCCGATCGCTACACGCCGGTCGACGCAACCGCGATCCCAACGGGAGAGCTGCCCGCGGTCGCGGGGACGCCAATGGACTTCACCAAGCCCAAACCGATCGGACGTGACATCGACAAGAAGAATCAGCAACTGGAGTTCGGCCGTGGCTTTGACCACAATTGGGTCTTGAACAAACCGGACGACAAGCAAGCGATGACGCTTGCCGCTCGCGTCTACGAACCAACCAGCGGCCGCGTGATGGAAGTCCACACGACCGAACCGGGGATCCAGTTTTACTGCGGCAACTTTCTGGACGGCCGTCTGATCGGCAAGGCGGGCAAACCCTACGTCCATCGCGGCGGATTCTGCTTGGAAACGCAGCACTATCCCGACAGCCCCAACCAACCGGGCTTCCCGTCGACGATCCTGCGCCCCGGAAAAACCTATCAAACGCAGACGAGCTATCGGTTCAGCACGCGATAGGCAATCTTGGTGGAGATACCGGTGCATCGGGGCAGGTTCTAAAACAAGTCCATGCGGAAGGCCCCGCACGGCCACGGCCTGACCCAGTGAAACGACCGGTTACTTGTGGCCGGTCGGGTTTACTTTGCGAGCTCCCATGCGGCCGAACATGCGGTCGAGTTCTTCGCGGCTGAAGAAGAGCGCGGTCGGGCGACCGTGCGGACAGTGGTGCGTGTCCTGATACATGTCCCGTTGTTCCAACAGGCTGGTGATCTCTTCGGACGTCAAGCGATCGCCCGCTTTGATCGCAGCTTTACAAGCGATCGTGTGCAGCAGATGGTCCAACAGATCGCGGACCTCGGGATCCTTGCCAGCACAGATCAGCGACTCCAACGCCTGCCTCAGCAGATCCTCGGGGCGCAGTTTCGCCAGCATGGCGGGATAAGCGGAAACGACGACGGTGTCGCCGCCAAAGGGTTCGATTTCGATCCCGACTTGTGCCAGCAGATCCTTCGATTCCAACGCGGTGGCGGCCTCCGATGAGGTCAGCGAAACCGGCTCGGGCACCAATAACTTCTGCGTCTCCAGGCTGCCATTCAACACCTTCTCGCGAACACGTTCGTAAAGGATCCTCTCGTGCAAAGCGTGCTGATCGACGACGACCATCCCGGTCTCGTCCTGGGTGACCAGATAGCGATTGTGAACCTGGTAGCCGAGATGACTGTGCGGCTTCGACGGATGCAGCCCATCGACTCGCGTCGTTTCCACATCTTGATCGTATTGTGTCGCATCGCCCCCCCCGTCGACCTCCGCACCTGGCAACCGCGGGCTGGGTTCGAACGGAATTCCAAACGATTCGTCGCTTTGGTCGCGAGCGGGTGCAACGGCACGAGCGCCACCAGGGAAGGGTTGGAAATCGGGAAGCTCTCCCGGCAGCGAACGGATCGACGGGCGAATGTTTGGCAGATCCCGCTCTGCGGTCGAGTTGCTCGACCGGCCCCACTGGATCACGTCCTGACGTTGACGTTGCTCCAGATCGTTCGATGTTTCGACAGCCTCGGATTTGGGTTCGGCAGTCGTCGGCGCGTTGCTGGAGATCGAGTTGCCGACGCGCGCCGTCAGGTCGCTCGTCAAAAACTTGTGCCGCAGCGTCTGCAGCAACTGGCTGTAGATCCGACCGCTCTCGGTGAACCGAACTTCTAATTTGGTAGGATGCACGTTGACATCGACGAGGTCCGACGGCATGTCCAAATTAATGAAGCAGATCGGAAATCGGCCGACCATCAACAGCCCGCGGAAGGCTTCGCCCAGCGCGTGCTGCAGCGCCCGGTCGCGAATGTGGCGGCCATTGAGGAACAGATACTGCATTCGATTGTTGCCACGACTGACGCTCGGATCGCAGACAAACCCTGTCAGCTTCACCTCGCCATTGTCGCCGGAGATCGGAATCAAACCACTGGAGATCTCTTCGCCAAAGAAGGCGCGAATCCGTTCATTGATCTTGTCGGTGGCGGGCAGATCGTGGACGACGCGGTTGCCGTTTTGCAGCACCATGTGGACCTGCGGATTGGCCAGCGCGATCCGCGTGAACGCCTCGACGATATGACTGGTTTCGGTTTGCGGCGTCCGCATGAACTTGCGTCGCACCGGCGTATTAAAGAACAGATTGCGAACCTCGATCACCGTTCCGACGGGACAACCGCAAGGTGCCAGAGGTTCGATCACGCCGCCGTGGATCAGCATTTCGCTGCCGCTGGCCGCCTCGGGCGTTCGGCTGCGAATCACCATCTGACTGACCGAAGCGATCGACGCTAACGCCTCGCCGCGGAACCCAAGCGTGCCGACGTGGAACAACGAATCCTCGTCGGGCAGCTTGCTGGTCGCGTGGCTGGTGACGGCCAACGTCATCTGATCTTCATCGATCCCGCAGCCGTTGTCGCTAATCCGAATCAGATCGGCCCCTCCCGCCTCCAACAGAACTTCGATCCGCGTCGATCCTGCATCGATGCTGTTTTCCAACAGCTCCTTGGCGACCGAGGCGGGCCGCTCGATGACTTCTCCGGCGGCGATTTTATTGACGAGATTGGGCGGCAGTTGGCGGATCGTAGGCATCCTGGAATCTTACCGCGCCCCCGATATTCCACAATTGGAGACGCCGCGGTGCGATAGCCCTAGGGCGGAGAATCGAGTATTAAGAGTCCAGATGATTCCACTTATTCAGATTGAGAAAAGATGAGCGACGAGAGCCCGCAACCGCTTCCCTTCCCAAGCCAAGGGCGAATCGCCGCGGTCGACTACGGCACCGTCCGGATCGGCGTTGCGGTCTGCGACCCCGACCGAATCATCGCCAGCCCGCTGACGGTGGTTCCCCAAGGAGCGGCTGAGCAACGGGGAAAAGCCTTCTGCCAACTGGCCGACGAAGAGCGGATCGCCGGATGGATCGTCGGATTCCCGATCCACCTGAGCGGTACCGAGAGCAAGAAATCGATCGAGGCCCGCAGGTTTGCGAAGTGGTTGCAGCAAACGACCGAGCTACCCGTCCGGTTGTTTGATGAACGTTTTTCCACTGCCGCAGCCGACCAACGACTGGCACCGTCCAAACTGACTAACAAGGGACGCAAGAAGCGGATCGATGCGGTCGCCGCACAGGTGCTGTTAGAATCATTCCTCGAAGCAGCGCGGCATCGGTCGGACCTGCCCGGCCTTTCCTTGGACGAAAAGGCGATCGGCGACGCGATCGATGACTAGCCCCCCTCAAACGTCAACATTTTTACACATTTTTTACGTTCCAGCGGTTGCGAAACAGCAGCGATTCCCGCACGAAAGCGATCCCTCACCACGCCGGCCCACGAACCCAAACCTATTACAGCAAAGCATTTACGGAAAACGGAACCGTCGCCCGATGGCGATTCCACTCAAGTTAGGCGGTTTACGAAGGAACTTCTGCCACCCCACTTGCATCCCAGCAGTAGGGACGTCATGCCGGCTCCATCGGCACTGCGTCGTCAATCCTTGCGCCCAAACGACGCCCTAACCGGCAAACGCAAGCTATCATCCGACCACCAGGCGATGCCTGAACGGGTGAAACATTGAATTTCCTTAACCCGAATGATGTCGGGACCTGAAGTGCCATGAACAACGATGCCCGCGAAGAACTGCTCAGCGCCTACCTGGACCAGGGTCTCAGTGCAGACGAACAGTCGTACGTCGAACAATTGCTGCAGAACGACGCAGCGGCGCGTCAACAACTAGAATCATTGCGCGCCTTACAGGCCGACGTGCGGGCGTCGCTGGCAACCGATGCGCGTTTGGGCACCGATTTTTCCGATCGTGTCTGGACGGCGGTGTTGGCACAGGCTGATGCCGAGAATCTTCCGCAGACGCATCCGATTCGGCGGGCGCAGGCTCGCGAACAGCAGGGCGTTTGGAAGCGCCATCAGCGTGCCTGGCTGGGCGGCATCGCTGCCCTGGCGGCCAGTTTGATGTTGATCGTCGCATGGAACGCAAACAACCCAACGGTTCAACCCGGCGGCACGCACGTCGCTGGCGGGCCCACGAACGCGGCAACGCCCAGCGACTCCCTCGGCAACCCACCGAAACCGAGCCGCGCGACAGATTCCGCCCCGAGCCCCATCGTCGAAGCGATCGCTTCTAATGACGACGCAGCCACCCCGAGCGCCCCTTCGGTCGATCCCGTGACACCTGCGGCAACGACCGCCCCAACAGCGGTACACGAGACTCCTGAAGAACGAATTGCGATGGCTCCCACGGCCTCGCCCACTATCACTCAACCCGCCGAGGCGCCCGGTGAAAGCACTCGTCCTGCGGCCGCCGTTCCGAACAAGCTGGAGTTTGCGGTTCTGCTGGAAGTGGAATTAACAGAACGCGGCCGCGATCTCAACGAACTGGAATATGCTCTGGAAACCGCGGGGATCCAAGATGTTCAACCCCAATCGATCAGTCGCGATCTAGTTGGCCAGCTGGTGCAAAGCAAGATGATCGGCACCGTGAATTTCGACGCCCCGCAAACCGTTGATGGCGACACGCAATTGCTGCTGCTAAAGGGGTCGGCGAAGCGTCTGGATCGCTTCATGCTGTCCTTGTTCAACCATCAAAGCGTCGTCAAGAGCGTCGGTTTTCAGATGACCATGGACCCAAACCTATTGACCACGATCAGCGAACTCTCTTCGGTCGATCCCTCGGTCATCCAACACGCCGACACCCAGGCATTGGCGCATCATCTGACATTTGGGGCGGGTGCGAATAGGTTCCCCCGCGCCGCACAATCGACATTCTTTGCCCTGACCGAAGAGTCGGCCAAGCAGATGAAATGGTCGCCGGAAACGCCCAACGACGAAGGCCCCGACTTCCAAACCCAGATGCTGGTTTTAGTGCGCTGCCCCCAATAGTCGTAGACGATATCGTCGGCACAAATTACCTGAGCCGAGGCATCATGTCGAAGCTTAACGGTTAGCCAAAGTTGACTGCAAAATGGCGTGCTAACTTCTCTGTTGATTGCTCTAGATCCTCCGGTCCCTCGGTCGATAGCTCTGATGACGTCTGCGTTGTTCCAGTTGTATTTGTGGAATAACGGACTTCCAGGACTCTAGCAGAGAAGCATCGACTCATGGCTCGACTCAAAACACGCACGCAGAAACTTCTCGCGGCGGCGATCATGGCGGCAAGCGGCTGTGCGCTGCCCGGGTGCATCGCCAACTGGAAACTTCCGCCAGGTCCGCACGACACGACCAAATCGTACTACGATTCCGTGGCCACCCGAATTGAGTATCCGGATGTGCAAACGATGGCAAATGAAGCCAGCGCGGCAGCCAACTCAACGGCTGCCCCACTGGCCTTGGAAGATCCATCGCAGATGCCCAGCTGGGACCTCACGCTGGAACAAGCGATCCAGATGGCGATCGGTCAGGGTCCCGTTCTACGAAGCTTGGGCGCCAGCGTCGTCACCTCGCCTCAAACCACTCCGACGATCTACGACCCGGCGTTGGCCGAAGCGAATCCGCTGGGAGGCGTCGAAGCGGCACTCTCGGAGTTCGACGCGCAGTTTGCCGGCGAGTTGTTCTGGCAGAAGAACGATCAACCGCAGAACGTCGACCCCAATGGTGCGGTCGCCTTCTTCCGTCCTTTGGCGTTCCAGCAAACATATGCCAACTATGCCACGGAGATCAGCAAGACCACAGCGACCGGTGCCAGCTTTGCCGCGCGACATAACGTGGCGTACGACCGACCGAACTCGCCTGGCCGTTTTTTCTCCAGCGACTTCGCTGGCTTCTTCGAGGGTGAATACCGACAACCTTTGATGCAGGGCCGAGGCACGGAATTCAACCGGATCGCGGGCCCCAACAGCCAGATCGGCGTATACAACGGTGTGCTGATCGCTCGCGTCAACAATGACATCAGCCTGACCGACTTCGAAGCTTCGGTGATCCAACTGGCCAACGACGTTGAAGAAGCGTACTGGAATCTCTACTTCGCCTACCGCAACCTCGAAGCCCAACTGCGTGGCCGCGAAGCGGCACTGCAAACGTTCCAGTATCAAGAGCTTCGTCTAAACGTCGGTGCCGGTCGTAGCGACGAAGAAGCTCAGGCTCGATCGCAATACTACCAATTCCAAGTTCAGGTCGAAAATGGATTGGCAGGCGAGGTGGGTCTCTACAAGCTCGAACAAAAACTTCGTTACATGCTCGGCCTTCCCGCGGCCGACGGGCGGCTGATCAAACCAGCGACCGACCCGCACGACGCTCGCGTGGTCTTCGATTGGAACAGCGTCCTGAACCAAGGCCTCGAACGGCGCGTCGAAATTCGTCGCCAGAAATGGGCTATCAAGAAGCGTGAACTTGAATTGACCGCTGCGAAACTGAACAAGCAACCGCGACTCGACTTCCTGGGCCAGTACCGCTGGCGTGGCCTGGGCAATCACCTGATCGGCGACGACGATTCCTACCTGGATAGCATGTACGGCGAGATCGCCGGCGGCGACTACCAGGAATGGCAGGCGGGCGTCGAATTGGCGTTCCCCGTCGGTCTCCGCAAGGCCTCGGTGGCCATCTCGCACGCTCAATTGAACCTGTCGCGAGAGCGTGCGTTGATGAACGAGACCGAGCTTCGCGTCAGC
Organism: Rosistilla carotiformis; assembly: GCF_007753095.1. NCBI lineage: Bacteria > Pseudomonadati > Planctomycetota > Planctomycetia > Pirellulales > Pirellulaceae > Rosistilla > Rosistilla carotiformis. The sequence continues at coordinate 280,576 of NZ_CP036348.1, read as the reverse complement.
CACGACTTGGCCGATGCATCGCGTGAGGTGCAACGTCAGTACCAATTGCTGAAGACCAACTACAACCGCTGGATCGCCGATCGCCGCCAATTGGAAGTGCTGCGTGAACGCTACCGCCGCGGTGCCGACAACATCAACTTCCTGTTGCAGGCTCAACGTCAAGTCGTCAGCAGCGAAAGCGATTATTACGCCACACTGGTCGCTTACAACTTGGCGATGCGTGACCTGCACCGCCAGAAGGGAACCCTGCTTGCCTACAATCACGTTCACCTGTCCGAAGGTGGCTGGCACTCGCCCGCCTATCGTGAAGCATGCGAACAGGGACGCTTCTTCCGACCTTGCCTAACTCCCGAGGCCGTCGAAGCACCATGCCCCGTATCGCGTGGACCGTTCGACCCAAGTGCCCCCGGCGTGTCGTCGATGCCCGTCATGGAAACTGCCCCGATGATGGCTCCCGAAAGCCCGACGCCTGTGATCAGCACTCCCGACGAGATGCCAAGCCTTGGCTCGCCGACGAATGCTCAAGCCGCGATCGCACCGATCCCGGCCACAATGCCTCAAGCGATGAACGCCCCCACACGGCTGCCCATGCCTGGATCCAGCAATGCGATCCAACAGGTCAGCTATTAAAGGGCCCACCGGTTGCCGTCAAGCACACCGCAACCGCAGCGTCCAACACGCTGCGGTTGCGAAAGTGATCGACAACAAATCAGAAAGCCACGGGTCGAACGCATACCGTTCACCGGTGGCTATTTTGAATTCTCCGCGGCACGAAGCTGCAAGAATGCATCGAGGAACGGCTGCAGGTCGCTGCCATCAAGCACACCGCAACCGCAGCGTCCAACACGCTGCGGTTGCGAAAGTGATCGACAACAAATCAGAAAGCCACGGGTCGAACGCATACCGTTCACCGGTGGCTATTTTGAATTCTCCGCGGCACGAAGCTGCAAGAATGCATCGAGGAACGGCTGCAGGTCGCTGCCATCAAGCACCGAGTGGAAGTTTCCCTCCAGATGTCCGGTCCGCGCATCTTTGACCCGTTGGTCCGGATGCAAGAAGTAGTTTCGGATCTGCGATCCAAAACCGGTTCGCGCCTTGGACGCGTATTTCGACGCCTCCTCTTGCTCGCGTTTCTCTTCTTCGATCCTCGCCAACTTGGCCCGCAACATCTTCCACGCCGTAGCGCGATTCTGATGCTGGCTGCGTTGGTTCTGGCACTGCACCACCGTCCCGGTAGGTCGGTGCGTCAACCGCACGGCGCTGTCGGTCTTATTGACGTGCTGCCCCCCTGCCCCGCTGGCCCGGTAGGTATCCTCGTCGACATCCTTCTCTTCGATCTCGATCTCTTCAGCGCTCTCGATATCCGGAGCGACGGAAACGGCGGCAAAGCTGGTCTGGCGTTTGCCTTCGCTGTTGAAGGGACTGATCCGCACCAAACGATGCATCCCCTCCTCACCCTTCAAATAGCCATACGCTAACGGCCCACGTATCGCGATCGCCGCATGGTTGATCCCCGCCTGCTCGTTGTCCTGGCGATCCAACAACTCAATGGAGTAGTCGTTCTTCGCCGCCCAAGCGGTGTACATCCGCAGCATCATTTCCGCCCAATCGTTGGCGTCGGTCCCCCCGTCGCGGGCGTTGATCGAAAGGATGCAGCTAGCCGAATCGTTGGGGCCGTTGAGCAGCGCCCGCAGCTCCAGATCGTCCAACACCCCTTCCAATCGCTCGACCTCCGCCGCAACATCGGCTGCCAATTCAGGTTCCTCGGCCATCATTTCCAACAGTTCATCCAACCCAGCGGCCGCCTTGGTCGAACTGTTGATCGGAACCACGATGTTTTTGAGCGACTTCAGTTCCAGAACAACCGCCTGCGCCGCCTCGGAATTGTTCCAGAATCCAGGCCCCGACATCCGATTTTCGATCTCTTCGATCTGTTCACATTTGCCAGCGTAGTCAAAGAGAGTCTCGAAGTTGGACCAAGCGTTGCCGAATCTCTTCGGCTCTTTGTTTTAGATCACCTTCCATAACTCTCTCCAATCGTTAACCATGAGGGTATTCAGCGACACGTGTTTTGTCGCGGCCGATGATGAATCTGCGGCGTTGACGAATTATATGCCGCCCCGCCGGGAAGCACAGTGGGCCCGTCCAGGGTGGCTCTGTCGCGGCGAGCGATTCCACACAACGATTGATCAGGGTGATGTTTTGGCACGGGTTGTTTTAGCGATGAGCGGAGGCGTTGACAGCAGCGTCGCAGCCCACCTGTTGTTGCAACAAGGGCACGAGGTTGTCGGTGTCTTCATGCGACACGGCGAGGAATCGGCCGAGGTCTGCCGCGCTCCCGACGGTTCGGAATCGCCCGTGCTGCCGATCGTCCAAGGCCGCGCCGACCACAAACAGGGTTGTTGCAGCGCTAGCGATGCCGCCGACGCGAGGCGGGTCTCCGATCGGCTGGGGATTCCTTTTTATGCCCTCAACCTGAAGCAGGACTTCCGCCGGATCATCGATTATTTTGTCGATGAGTATTCCCAGGGACGAACGCCCAATCCCTGCGTGCAGTGCAACAACTGGATCAAGTTCGGCCGGCTGTTCGAATACGCCGACAGCATCGATGCCCAATACGTCGCCACCGGCCACTACGCTCAATTGTCCGAAGAAGCCGACGGCAGCTTCGCGCTGCGGCGTGGCGTCGACGATCGCAAGGACCAATCGTACGTGCTGTTTGGAATCGGCCAGCACCTGCTGTCGCGGATGCTGTTGCCCGTCGGCGGTTACGACAAACCTTGGATCCGCCAACAAGCCGAAGCGATCGGTTTGCGAGTCGCCGGAAAACCGGACAGCCAGGAGATCTGTTTTGTCACCAGCGGACACCACGGCCAATTTGTGCGCGACCGCAGCGGCGGCGGCGACACCGCCGGGCAGATCGTGACCACCGCTGGCGATGTCGTCGGCGAGCATCCCGGCATCGAAGCCTTTACGATCGGCCAACGCAAAGGCCTCGGCGTCGCGATGGGGGAACCCTACTTCGTCGTCCGTATCGAACCCGACACGCACCGCGTGGTGATCGGGCAGAAGGCCGACTTGGCTCGCGACGGCTTGATCGCTCATGAAGCCAACTGGTTGATCGATCCCCCCGCCGAAACGTTTTCGTGCAGCGTGCAGATCCGGTACAACAGCCCGCCGCAAGCCGCACAAGTTACACCGCAGGGGACCAACCGTTTCGACGTCCTGTTCGACGAACCTGTCGATGGCGTGGCTCCAGGCCAAGCTGCCGTGATCTACGACGGCGATCGAGTGCTCGGCGGCGGATGGATCCATTCCTCGACATCGACCTCCGCACAATAGCCAGCTGGCCAGCCGCACTGCTCGCCAATCATCCACACATCAAGACAAACAAACCGCCCTTCACGCCAACCACCATGACCTCCAAAACACGTCCAGAAATTTTGTCCGAACTGCAAGAGATCCTCTCCGATTTCCAGGGGCAAACCTACGATGCCCCGATCGACGAACAGACGATGTTTTTCCAAGACCTCGGCTTTGCCTCGATCGATGCGGTCGTGTTGGGCGAGACGCTCGAAGAGCACTTCCAAACGAAACTCGACTTCAACCCGTTCCTCTCGGAACTGGCGGCCAAACAAGTCAAGGATCTCCAGGTGGGTGAACTCGTCGACTTCCTGCACCGCAGCCTTTAAGAAGCCGACGACGACCGCCCTCCCCTCCCCTTTCCCAACCCACTCCTTCCGACGCGCCAGCATCTTCCAAAATGCCTTTTGCCGACCTACCACCACTGAAAGTCCACTACCAACAATCGGGCGAAGGGGCCGACATCGTGCTGCTGCATGGCTTCACCAGCAACCTGTCGATCTGGATGTTTGGCGGCGTGATGGAAGGCCTGGCCGATGAATACCGAGTCAGCGCGGTCGACATGCGCGGCCACGGTGCGACCAACGTCACGCCAGCCGACTACACCAGCGACGTGATCGCCGCGGATCTGCTGCGTTGGATGGATCATGTGCAGATCGAATCGGCAGCTCTGCTGGGACACAGCTTTGGCGGCGTCGTAGCGACTCACCTCGCGTCGCTGCACCCCGACCGCGTCCGCGCGATCATCCTCTCGGACGCCTATTTCCCCGGCCTGCAATCGCTGGAACCGAACATGGGACAGGCGAGCGTTTGGACCAGCCTCCGCGAGACGCTGCTGCAGGTCGACACCGACATCGGCCCGGTCGTCGATTTCCCTCACCTGTTCTCGATCGTCGGCAGCTGGGACGACCGTCAGCGAAAGCATCTGCGCGAACAGCTTGGGCCGATCGGTGAGCGTTGGCTCTCGAGCCTCGTTCGCCTGTCGGGGACCTCCGCCGGAACCGACACCTTCGCCACCGCGGGGCTCGACGCCGATCGAATCGCGGCAACTAGCGTTCCCGTCCTGGCACTGTACGATGAACACTCTCCCTTCGAAGCGACCAGCAAGTTTTTAAACGAACGGCTTGCCGATTGCCGACAAGCCGTGATCCCCGAGGCCAACCACTTGGCACCGCTCGAAAACCCCAAGGCGATCGTCGCCGAAACGAAATCGTTCCTGGCCGAACTCGCCCGCCGATAACACTACCACCGCAAACAACACGCAATTCGCTTCCCCACGGTCGCCTTTCGCTCCTCGAAAAGACGTTTCGCATCCGCACTTTCGCGGAGCGAACGGCGACCAATGAAGCACAACTCACCATCAAAACTGTGACCACACCGTGAATTTTGCAACTTTCATTCTGAAGAACCTGCTGCGTCGCAAAGCTCGATCGCTGTTGACGATGTGCGGGATCGCCGTCGCCGTCGCGACCACGATCGCGCTGCTGGGCGTTTCGGACGACTTTCAATCCGCCGTTCTGCAGTCCTTCAAAAACGAAGGCTCCGACATCGTGATCTCTCCCAAAGGATCGCTGCTGCAGATCGCTGGCGACATGAACGAAGCGGTCGCCGACGACATCCGCAAAGTCCCCGGCGTCGCTGCCGTCTCCCAAGGTCTGCTGGAACAGATCGCGATGGAGATCGACGACAACCAGGTCCCCGTCCTGCTGCAAGGCTGGAAACATGGCACCTTCGCTTTCAACGATATCGAGATCATCGAGGGCCGGTCGCTGGAGCCCGACGATGTCGATGCGGTCATGCTGGGCGAAGCGTTAGCCGAAAAGATGCACGCCAAAGTCAATCAACCGATCGAGATCCAAGACGAGACGTTTAACGTCGTCGGCATCTACGACTCCAAGACGCTGCTCAAACGCGGTGCCGCGATCATGCTGCTGCGGCGTCTGCAAGACCTGATGTTGCGAGAAGGGAGCGTGACCGGCTTTTCAGTTCAAGTCGATCCGGAGATCAAAGCGGATGCCGATGCGATCGAAGCGGTCTGCGAACGGATCGACAACCTAAACGATGCCGATGGCAACAGTCTGAACCTGGACGCCTCATCGACCGACGATTACGTCCGCGACAACTTCCAACTGAAACTGACCCGAGCCATGGCCTGGGTCACGTCGCTGATCGCGGTCGGCGTCGGCACGATCGGGATGCTGAACACGATGATCATGAGCGTGATGGAGCGGATCCGCGAGATCAGCGTGCTTCGCGCGATGGGCTGGCGACGCGGTCGCGTGATCGCGATGATCGTCGGCGAATCGATTGTGCTCAGCATCTTCGGCGCCGCACTCGGGGCGGGTGTCGCCATCGTCGGCAGCCACTACATCACCAAAATGCCGCAAGTCAACGGCTTCCTCAGCGGACACATCGCCCCCTGGGTCCTTGCCGCGGGAATGACGATCGCATTTTTTGTCGGCCTAATCGGTGCCGCCTATCCAGCCTGGCGCGCTTCGCGTCTGCTGCCATCGGAGGGCCTACGCTATGAATAAAACCAACGAACAAACGCAACCACTGCTGCAATGCAAGGGACTGCGAAAAGTCTATCCCAACGGGAATGTCGAAGCTCTTCGCGGCGTCGACGTGGAGATCTTCCAAGGCGAATACGTCGCGATCATGGGGACCAGCGGCAGCGGCAAGAGCACGCTGCTGTGCACGCTCAGCGGAATGGACGTGCCAACCTCGGGCGAAGTCCTCTACCGCGGAAAACCGCTGACCCAACATGGATCGCTCGACAGATTCCGCGCCCTGGAACTCGGCTTTGTCTTCCAATCCTTCTACCTGCTGCCAACCCTGACGGCGATCGAGAACGTCCAAGTTCCGATGTTCGAAGGCCCGCCGCGATCGTCGGCGGAAAAGCACCAGCGAGCCCACGACCTGCTGGAACGCGTCGGCATCGGGCATCGAGCGAACCACTTGCCGATGCGGCTGAGTGTCGGTGAAAGGCAACGTGTGGCGATCGCTCGCTCGCTGGCAAACGAACCGAAGCTGATCTTTGCCGACGAACCGACAGGCAACTTGGACAGTCGCACCACGGAAGAGATCCTGGCGATCTTCGCGAACCTGCACGAGACCGAAGGGGTCACGCTGGTGATGGTCACCCACAGCGCCGACGTCGCCGCACACGCCGAGCGCACCCTGCACTTCCAAGACGGCCAGATCGTCAAAGAAGAAACCAACCGCACCTAGCAACTGCGAGTCGCAACTCCCCGCGCTGGAGTAAAGGCTTTAGCCGACCAAGCGCAACTCCCCGCGCTGGAGTCGAGGCTTCAGCCGACCAATCGCACCTCACGACCCTAATCTAAAACCCGCCGTGATACGACGCGACCAGCTCGCGATCCGACAACGGTGTCTCGCTGCGACTGCCGTAGAAATAGAACGCCGAAGCGGCATCGCTGGCGGAGGCTTTATTGACGAGGTAGCGGTCGCAGTACTTCAGCGGAAAGAACATCAACCGCGAGGCGAGGCTGACCGCAGCCCGCATCCGATCGCTGGCGAAGAAGCTGAGCAGAAAATAACGCAGCGACCAAGCGAGCGCCGTCCCGGGACCGCAACTGATCCCGCTCTCGATCTCGTCGAACATCCGGAACAAGCGGCGATGGCCGAGTCGCGTGAAGCGGGTGAAGTCGAACTGCCGGCCGTGAACTTGCTGCATAAACGGCGTGTCGGAATAGACCAACCCGCCCGGCTTCAGCACGCGATGAATCTCCTGAACGCAGCGATGCGGATCGACGACGTGCTCCAAAACCGCTTGCACGATCACCGCGTCGACCGATTGGTCGGCGAAGGGGAGATCGTGGCCGTCGCAGACCAAACTGGTCCGCGGCGCGATCGCTGCGTCGGTTTCGATCAGCGTGATCCGCGGATCGTCGACCAGACAATCCATCCCACCGCCGATCACACCGCCACCGATCACCAGCACCACGGGATGCTCCGAACGCTCCAGCATCTGCTGCAACATCCGGGCGTAAACCTTGTCCGATGAAACGTTTAACGTCACATCGGGCAGACACCCACTGATCAGTTCACGGACCTTGCCGACAGGCCGAAAAAACGTCGGCTCCGCATTGGTGAACGTCTCGATGTCGAACAGACTCTTCTCGGGAACAACCAGTACCGGAACGCCATCGGCGACCGGATAGTTTCGCTCGCACGCGTCGCACTGCATCGCTTCGGCCGCGACCGACAACGCGCCGCTGCATCCGGGGCACTGCAGAATCTCGATCGCTTCGCGGCCAATTCGCAGACTGGCCGCAGCGGTTTCGCCAGCGCCGGCGTGCCCCGATTCGGACGAGAGCGCGGCGGAAGAAGCAACCTCAGCTTCGCGGCTGAGCGTATCTTGTAATGGAGCGTCTAAGGTTTCGATCATCGGTGCAACTACGGTGGGACCCACGGAATTGCCAAACAAGGCGGCTATCCCGAACCCTACGTCGCGTCGCTGCCGCAAACCGGGCGAATCCCAAACCAACCGCTGCGAACTCGCCATCGACGATAGCGATCGTACCGGTCCTAACAACGACGCAGCCGATGAAGACGCTGCGATCGAATCCGACCACAGCCGTGCAGAGAACGGCGACTTACGCAGCGTCGCACAGATAGCGACGGATCTGCTTGATCGCGCGATGCTTCTCGTTGCTGATCCGGCTGGGCGTCAGATCCATTCGCCCCGCGATTTCGGCTACTGTTAGACCCTCTTTCAGCAGCTCGATGATCCGCCGCTGCTGGTCGCTCAACTGAGTCGAAGCGACGCGCAAGACCTGTTCGATCTGGTCGTCGACGCGCGACGATTGATCGTCGACAACGCCGGGAGTGTCGAAATCGTCCAACGGGGCGTGCCGCTGACGCCGAACCCAACGCTTGACGATCCGCCAGATCGAACGGTTCAGCTCGCGACGCTCCTCGGATGCCGAAGCTCCGATCGCCGCGGTCAGTCGCTCGCGCGGAATCCGCTCCAACAACTCCGCCAACACCTGCTGAGTGCTATCGTTCCACTCGTCGCGAGGCATGTGAGCCGTCTGCCAACTCTTGGAACAATAGCGTTCGATCTGCTGGATCGCGTTGCTCTCCGAGGCGGGAGCGCTGCGAGCCGACGCGGTCTCGCCCGAACTGCAGATCAGCGCGGTGACAGCCACCGCTGCAAATCGTGAAATGTGCGGACTACCTGGCTTCTGTTTCATCGCAACCGTTGCCTTTGCTGTCAAATCAAGAACTCTCCGCGCGTACGCTACCTATCCCAATAGTCAGCCAAATCGGCCGATCTCGCAAGATTCTTTTCTAGAATCTTCATTTTTTGCAATTTTGGTGCAGAGTGACAACCTCAGGCGTCGCGAAGCGACGACACACAACAGCCAGTTCGACACTTCACCCTCCCCCAAACGAAGTTTGACACAGAGAGGGTCGAACCAGCGAAGCGAAGTTCGGGGAGGGGAGCCTGCGCATTACGAAACCGATCGATCCGAAGAACTGCCCTCCCCGAAAAACTAGCTAAACGCTCGTTTTCCGACCCTCCCAGCTTCGCCGGGCGGGTGAAACTGGCCGACACTTCACCCTCCCCCAAACGAAGTTTGACAGGGGAGGGTCGAACCAGCGAAGCGAAGTTCGGGGAGGGGAGTCTACACATATGGACGGCGATCGAGCCGACGAACCGCCCTACCCGAAAAACTAGCTAAACGCTCGTTTTCCGAACTTCCCAGCTTCGCCAGGCGGGTGAAACTGCTCGACACTTCACCCTCCCCCAAACGAAGTTTGACAGGGGAGGGTCGAACCAGCGAAGCGAAGTTCGGGGAGGGGAGTCTACACATATGGACGGCGGTCGAGCCGACGAACCGCCCTACCCGAAAAACTAGCTAAACGCTCGTTTTCCGACCCTCCCAGCTTCGCCGGGCGGGTGAAACGGCTCGACACTTCACCCTCCCCCAAACGAAGTTTGACAGGGGAGGGTTGAACCAGCGAAGCGAAGTTCGGGGAGGGGAGCCTGCGCATATGGACGGCGATCGAGCCGACAAACCGCCCTACCCGAAAAACTAGCTAAACGCTCGTTTTCCGACCCTCCCAGCTTCGCCGGGCGGGTGAAACTGCTCGACACTTCACCCTCCCCCAAACGAAGTTTGACAGGGGAGGGTCGAACCAGCGAAGCGAAGTTCGGAGAGGGGAGTCTACACATATGGACGGCGTTCGATCCGACGAACCGCCCTACCCGAAAAACTTGCTAAGCGCTCGTTTTCCGACCCTCCCAGCTTCGCCGGGCGGGTGAAACTGCTCGACACTTCACCCTCCCCCAAACGAAGTTTGACAGGGGAGGGTCGAACCAGCGAAGCGAAGTTCGGAGAGGGGAGTCTACACATATGGACGGCGTTCGATCCGACGAACCGCCCTACCCGAAAAACTTGCTAAGCGCTCGTTTTCCGACCCTCCCAGCTTCGCCGGGCGGGTGAAACTGGCCGACACTTCACCCTCCCCCAAACGAAGTTTGACAGGGGGAGGGTCGAACCAGCGAAGCGAAGTTCGGGGAGGGGAGTCTGCGCATTACGAAACCGATCGATCCGAAGAACCGCCCTCCCCGAAAAACTAGCTAAACGCTCGTTTTCCGACCCTCCCAGCTTCGCCGGGCGGGTGCGGTGAGGCGGTGGTAGCGCAGCATCCTGGACCCGAAGAAAACCGCCCCGGCGTTACTTCGCCTCGGCGCTCGCGGTCCCCAGCTCATTGATCAGCTCGATCGTTTGGGCGACGGTCAGACGCTCGGCTCGGATCTCGCCGCTGAAGCCCAGCTTCTCAAGCACGGCGTCGACTTGGGCTTTGTCCAATTCGCCTTTCATCGCGCTCAGCACGACGCTGCGAAGGAACTTGCGGCGGTGGAAATAGAGCGCACGCAGTTTCTCATGAAAGAAATCGATGTTGTCGATCCGCGCCCGCAAATTGGCATCGGTGTCGATCCGGATGATCGCCGAGGTGACTTTGGGTGGCGGCCAAAAGACGCCCGGCGGCAGCGTGCGAACGATGCTCGCATTGGCGACACTCTGGATCCAGATGCTCAGCGCACTGTAGTCCTTCGTACCGGGTGGAGCGACGATCCGATCGGCCAACTCCTTTTGAATCGTCACCGAGATAACATCGGGGATCGGATCGTTGCGAAGCAGATTCGAGATGATCGGCGTGGCGACGTTGTACGGCAGATTGGCGACCAACTTAAAACGCCGCCGCTTGGCCGGCAGTTTATCGAACTCCTGACGGATGTTTTCCAGCAGTTCGGGGTCGAAGTTGTTCTTGTTTTTCAGCGCGTCGTGCAACCGCATCGTGACATTCGGCAGATCCTCCAACTCCTCCTGAGCGATCTGAGCCAGGTTGGTGTCGATTTCAACAGTGATCACATGCGCCGCTCGGGCCGCCAAACGCGTTGTCAGCGAACCGGTCCCGGTGCCAATTTCCAACACGAGGTCGCGGTCATCGATGTCCGCACTGTCGGCGATCAGATCGACGAGATTCAGGTCGATCAAGAAGTTCTGGCCAAACCGAGACAGCGGGCGCATGCCCGTCTGTTGGAATCGTTTTGTCAGGTAGCTGGCGGTTTGTCGGTTGACCATCTGTCTTCTGTTTCCAATTGACGCTGAACGTATTTCGCCAACACGTCGGTTTCGATATTCACGCGATCGCCGACGGCAAGCCTGCCCAGCGTTGTCGCTTGCAATGTGTGCGGGATCAACGCCACGCTGAAGCGGTCGTCCTGCACGTCGACCAACGTCAGACTGACGCCGTCGACCGTTACGCTCCCCTTGGATGCCATCTGCCGAGTCAGTTCGGGCGGCACGCCAAACCACAGTTTAGCCCACGGCGGGTCTTCTTCACGCAAAATCAACGTCCCCAAGGCATCGACATGCCCCGAAACGTAGTGCCCGCCGAGTCGGTCGCCAGCTCGCAGGGCTCGTTCCAAATTCACAAGCGAACCCGCGACCAGCTGCCCCAAATCGGTTCGGCTGAGCGTTTCCTCCCCCGCTTCGAAGGACAGCCGCTGGCCGTCGATCTCAATTACGGTCAAGCAACAGCCATTGATGGCGACGCTATCCCCGATCTGAGCCCCTTCGGCAACGGGGCCGGCATCGACCTCGATCCGCTTGCCCGGCGACTGCGGAAGGAGCTGAGCGACGGTGGCGAGGTGTTCGACGAGACCTGTAAACATGCAATCCAATCCAGGAGTTCGAATCGCGGCCGGCTGAGCTCTCGACGACTGGTGAGGATTAACGCGTCCGCTTCTCAAATCTTGGGCTTTGAGGCAAAATATCGACCCAGCCCTCCGTTTTTATAACACGCCTTGCCCGCAGCGATAGACGCCACCGGGTTGAAACAGGGCGAGCAATCGATTCCTCCCAACAAGCATCGGACATTAAAATGAGCTTGATTGAAAACGTACACGCCCGTCAGATCATGGATTCGCGCGGCAACCCAACCATCGAATGCGAAGTCACTCTGATGGATGGCAGCTTTGGCCGCGCCGCGGTCCCCAGTGGGGCCAGCACCGGCGTCCATGAAGCTTGGGAACTTCGCGACGGCGACAAATCGGTCTACATGGGCAAAGGCGTCCTCAAGGCGGTTGCCAATGTAAACGACAAGATCGCCGCGGTTCTGGCCGGCATGGACGCGATCGACCAACGCGCGATCGACAGCCGCATGTGCGAACTCGACGGCACCGCCAACAAGAGCGAATTGGGAGCCAATGCGATCCTGGGCGTCTCGCTGGCCACCGCCCGCGCCGCCGCTCAATTCACCCAACAACCGTTGTACCGCTACCTCGGTGGCGTCAACGCGTCGATCCTGCCAGCACCGATGATGAACATCCTCAACGGTGGTTCGCACGCTGACAACTCGGTCGACATCCAAGAGTTCATGGTGATGCCACTGGGCTTCAATTCGTTCAGCGACGGCCTGCGTGCCGGCACCGAAATTTTCCACAGCCTGAAGAAGGTTCTGTCCAGCAAGGGCTTGAACACTTCGGTCGGCGACGAAGGTGGTTTCGCTCCTAACCTGGGCAGCAACCGCGAAGCGTTGGACCTGATCATGCAAGCGATCGACAACGCCGGCTACAAAGCGGGCGAACAGATCTTCATCGCTTTGGACGCAGCTTCGACCGAGTTCTACGACGGCGATTCGAAGAAGTACAAGATCGACGGCAAGGAACTCAGCGGCAGCGAAATGGTCGACTTCATGGCCGACTGGTGTGCCAACTACCCGATCTGCTCGATCGAAGACGGATGTGCCGAAGACGACTGGGACAGCTGGAAGCTGATGACCGAAAAGCTGGGCGACAAAGTCCAATTGGTCGGCGACGACTTGTTCGTGACCAACACCGAACGCCTGCAACGCGGCATCGACGAAGGCATCGCGAACAGCATCCTGATCAAGGTCAACCAAATCGGTACGCTGACCGAAACGATCGAAGCGATCCAATTGGCCAGCCGCGCCAAGTACACCAGCATCTCCAGCCACCGCAGTGGCGAGACCGAAGACAGCACGATCGCCGACTTGGCCGTCGCTCTGTCGACCGGACAGATCAAGACCGGTTCGGCCAGCCGCAGCGACCGCATGGCGAAGTACAACCAATTGCTTCGCATCGAAGAGGAACTGGGCAGCGAAGCGCAATACGGCGGACCGCTGTTCCCAACCAAATAGTCGCTCGGACTAGCCAGGGAACTAAAGTGACGTATCGGCGATTCAGGTCGTTGATGCGTCGAAGCGGTGGCCCGCACGGCGACCGCCAAGCTATAGTGAATCGCAAATGCGGCAGCGACCAACGGACGCTGCCGCATTTGTTTTGTAAACACTCGCGACACCGAACCACCACTTCCCAAGGAGCTTCCCCCATGCGATCGCTGCTGACACTCTGCCTCGCTCTGGCCGCCGCCATCCCAACTCAGGCCGATTGGCCACAGTGGATGGGGGAAAATCGCGACGGTAACGTAGGCGGAACCGGATGGATCAAGTCGATCCCCGCCGAAGGCCTGAAGACCGTCTGGCGGATGCCGATCAAGGGAGGTTACGCCGGACCATCGGTCGCCGATGGACGTGTCTATGTAACCGACTACGTCCGCACCTCGGGCGAAGCGGTCAACGATCCGGGAGCCCGAGCGACCCTCGGCGGCCAAGAACGCGTCCTCTGCTTCGACGCCAAGACCGGCAAAAAGATTTGGGAACACGCCTACGATTGCTCCTACAGCATCTCCTACCCGGCCGGCCCACGCTGCACCCCCACCGTCGATGGCGACCGCGTCTACGCTCTCGGTGCCGAAGGGGACTTGTTCTGCTTGTCGACTGCCGACGGCAGCGTCATCTGGCAGCGCAGCTTCAAAAAGGACTTTAATTCCGCAGTCCCGATCTGGGGACACGCGGCTCACCCACTGGTCGATGGCAATCAATTGATCTGCATGGTTGGCGGCGAAACTCAATCGGTCGTCTCGCTCGACAAGATGACCGGCAAAGAGATCTGGAAACGCCCCACCGTTGGCAACGACATCGGTTACTGTCCGCCTCGCATCATCCAAGCCGGCGGCACACGGCAACTGATCACCTTCAGCCCCAAGGGAATCGAAAGCCTCGATCCCAAGACGGGCAAGCCATTCTGGGATGTCCCCCTCACCCCGCTCTATGGCATGTCGATCACGATGCCGCAGCATGACGGGAACCTAATGTTTGCCAGCGGGATCGGCTCCGAATCGGTGATGCTGGAACTGGGCAGCGACCAACCGACCGTCAAGGAACTGTGGCGCGGCGAGCAGAAGACATCGATCTATTGTGCCAACTCGACGCCGATGATCGTCGACGGCGTGATCTACGGCAGCGATTGCCAAGTCGGCCACTTCGCAGCGATCGACACCAAGACCTCCGATCGACTGTGGACCACCTTTGCCCCGACGACTGGTGGCGAGCGACGTGCCAAACACGGAACCGCCTTTGTCACCAAACACGGCGACCAGTTCTTCCTGTTCAGCGAGACGGGGGACCTGATCATCGCGGCGATCGATTCGAAAGAGTACCGCGAAATCGGCCGCTTCCACGTCCTCGAACCGACCGGCGAATGCTTCGGCCGCTCGGTCGTCTGGTCGCACCCGGCGTACAGCGGCAAACATCTGTTCGCTCGCAACGACGAAGAGATCGTTTGCGTTTCGCTGGACGCGGACGACTACAAGTAGGCCCGACCTACCGGGCAGCCAACCGACGATTCCAGCCCGGCAGAGCGTTGCCGCGAGCGAGATCAAATCAAACCGGCGTCGAGCGATCGAGCCGGTTTTTTTGTGGGCAATTCGCGTCGGCTACTCCGCCGCGTCGAGATCGCCGTCACCCATCGCCGTGATTCCCAGTTCGGCAAGCACACCGTCGAGCTTGGCTTGCAGCTCATCCAACTGGGTTAAGACATCATCCTGACGACGATCGAGGTCGTGCAGCAGATCGCCCGGTTTCATCGTCGCAGCAGTTGGAGGGTTTGCGGGGGACATCCTTGCCTCGGAATCTGATAATGCTGTATCAATGGCGGGCATCGTGCCCCTTCCTAATGCAAGGCTTCATCGGCCGCTGCGACAGCAAAAAATGCCCCCCGGTCCGATTGTTCCTCTGCTGACGCCTGCGAAGAATAGGGAATTTTGGCAGGCTTTACGGCAAGGGGGTCATGATCTGCCCAAAAATGACCGATTCATGGAGAGGGAACGTTCCAGATCGGCCCTCGCGCGCCGCCGGCTCCAGGGCAACCAAACAGCTGAAAATTACCGAAGTCCAGTGGACAAAGCAGCTTATCGGTTGTTACTATGTCCGACCTAGCTGTTTGCGATGTATGTTTGGGAGTTCTCAAAGTGTATCGCTGCGTTGGAATGAAGCGTTCCGACGAAAGCCCCAACCTTTCAATTTTGGAGGGCGAAATCCGAACCTATGTGCAGGAAAAATAATGGTTAAGTTGGTTGTCCGTGATCGGGAGACGATTCAAGAAGCAGTCCGTCGATTCCGCAAACTCGTAGAGCGCAGCGGC
This sequence comes from Rosistilla carotiformis, assembly GCF_007753095.1. NCBI lineage: Bacteria > Pseudomonadati > Planctomycetota > Planctomycetia > Pirellulales > Pirellulaceae > Rosistilla > Rosistilla carotiformis. The sequence goes on along the minus strand of NZ_CP036348.1, from coordinate 265,167 downwards.
ATCAAGAAAGAGATGCGACGTCGCGAATTCTACGAAAAGCCGAGCGAAATCAACCGCCGCAACCGTCTGCGTGCCGAACGCCGCAGCAAGCGCAACCGAATGATCTCCGGCTAGAAATTCCGCTTTAGATTCAACCACTCAAGCGACGATAGCAAGATCACCAAGGCCGACTGCAAACAGCAAGTCGGCCAGATCGCAGCCCACCCGGCGCGATCCCGCATCGCAAGCGATGCGACCCAAGGGCGTTTAGCTCAGTTGGTTAGAGCACCTCGTTTACACCGAGGGGGTCGGGGGTTCGAGTCCCTCAACGCCCATTTGTCCGCAAAACAAAAACACGAAAAGCCCTGGCTTCCCCGCGAAGCCAGGGCTTTTTTCGTAGAGCGACCGAACATCGATATTGAAGGAAGCACGTCAAGGCTTAACATGCCAAGGTGGCGACGACCTCTACACTTGGGTAACAACCGTGGCAAGCTTTCCGATCTACAAAGTTAGCTCGCTCGACTCCGAAGACCTGGAGCAACTGGGAACCAAACCCAAGTACTGGTACCACGACGGTGACCGGCGAATGATGTTCAAGGCAGAAAACCGCCAAACCGGCGAAGACTGGGCCGAACGCATCGCCTGCGAAATCTGTCAAGAACTAGGACTTCCTCACGTACACTACGAACTGGCTTTTGACACCCACCAAAACCTACCTGGCGTGATCTGCCAGAACATCGCTGCCAAACCACGAAGCCTAATCCTTGGCAACCAACTCCTGCTGGAAGTCGATCCTGCATACCCGAGCGCTGATGAGAAACACTACAGCGTGCAAGAACACACTGTCGACGCGGTCTGGGAAGTCGTTTCAAAACTCGCCCCTCCCGATCAAATCGCTTCGGTTCCCCACGAGGCATCCTCGGCGGGAGCGGTATTTATTGGGTACACGATCCTCGACGCACTGATAGCAAACCAAGATCGCCATCACCAAAACTGGGGTGCGGTCCGCGGTGACACGACGCAACTTGCTCCGACCTTCGACCACGGGGCAGGCTTGGCACGGAACGAAACGGATCTCAAGCGACGGCGAAGACTGGACGCTGGCGATTCACAGCGGCAAATGGACGCCTACACGTCGCGTGCGCGATCTGCTTTCTTCCGCAACTCTCAAGACACACGAACGATCACCACCTACGATGCGGCCGAAGCGTTCTCGCAACGAAACATTCAAGCGGCGACGATCTGGCTGCAGAGACTCCAGCATTTGTCGCCACATAAATTGAGTGATATCGTTAACAGAGTCCCCGAATCGCGCATCTCTCTAACAGCTCGTGAGTTTACAATCCGACTGCTGGAGATTAATCGAACCCGATTGCTCAACCTCATCGCCACCTTATGACTCCCCCCAACCAAACCGTCTTCGTTGCCTGGCATGCTGAACAGCCGATGCCTCGCTGGGCCGCCGTCGCCCGCCTCGATTGCCTCTACAGCGAACTGGGGGACCGTCGCTTTCGCTTCAGCTACACCGAAGGGGCCCGATCGATCGAAGGGTTCCGTCCGTTGGACGGCATGGAAGATCTGCACCAGGTTTACGAGTCAACAAGCCTCTTCCCAGTATTCAAGAACCGTTTGCTACCCGCTTCGCGCCCCGAGTTCCGGCAGTTTTTGGAGTGGAATGGTTTCGACCCCGACGACCCGCCCGAACCACTGCTTCTATTGGGGCGAAGCGAAGGAATCCGCAAGACCGATGCAATCGAAGTTTTCCCCAAGCCGGTGCCAGATTCCCAAGGTTGCTTCGTCAATTTCTTCTTTGTCCACGGAATTCGCTTCCAGCCTACTGCCGCGGAACGGATCTCTCACCTGCATCCTGGCGATTCACTCACCGTACGACAGGAACCTGAAAACCCCATCGACCCGCATGCAATCGCTCTCGAAGCGAATGGATCGATGCTCGGGTACACCCCTCGCTATCTGGCTCGCGACATCGAACGACTGCTCAGCCAATGCCCCGCCGAAACAGTTCGCGTTGTCGTACAACAAGTGAATCTGGATGCACCGCTGCAACAACGCCTGCTGTGCCGGATGAACGCCTGCTGGCCGGCCGGTTTCCAGCCTTGCGACACCGTCGACTACCAACCGATTTCCAGTTTGGTTCCGCGTTAAGAAGCCCCTGTTGAATCCGCTCCGCTCCAGAACATTCAACAAATGGAGAAGCGAACATCCACAAAACAGCTGGTTTTCACGCGAAACTCTGACCGTTCAAAAGCCAAGTCAACGGGCCCGTAGGACGATGCAACGTGCAAGCGCTCCAGCAGGGCTCCCAAGAACTGATGCCCTGACATTCAGAGCGACAGGAACGGGATTAACTGCGTAGCACTACAGTCACGCCTTCATCTCGAGCTTTCGCCCCGAGCTACCGATGCTGCCCCCTCCGGGGCGACGTCGCCACTCCCAAACAACACGCACCACCTTACCGCGGGGGATCGGTGACTTTCTGAACATATTTTGCGTAAGAATCCTGCGATGGCTCCGTCCCAATAGGGTACAGACAGTACCTAGCCTTTATTTGGGAGATTCATCCATGACCAGGCAACGCACGTTTCTCTTTTTGATTCCATTGCTCGCGATCGCAGGGTTTTCGGTTTGGTTGATCGCCGGCGACCGGAACTCCAGTTCCAGCAAACAGCTCAACATCCCCGCCAACGCAAAAATCGAAACCGCTATATTCGCTGGCGGCTGCTTTTGGTGTATGGAGCCCCCCTTCGAGAAGCAAGCCGGCGTGATCGCCGCTGAATCGGGCTACACTGGCGGCCATAAGAAGAACCCCACGTACGAAGAGGTTTCGCATACCGACACCGGACATGTCGAAGCGGTCCGCGTGACGTTCGATGCAAACCAAATCGCCTACTCGGACCTGCTGGAGATCTTCTGGCGGAACATCGACCCGACCGATCGCTACGGCCAGTTTGTCGATCAAGGTAGCTCCTACACGTCGGCGATCTTCGTCGCCAACGACGCGCAACGCGAACAAGCGACCGCCTCGAAACAACAGCTCGCCGAATCGGGACGCTTCGAGAAAGAAATCGTCACGCCGATCCAAGACGCTTCGACTTTTTACCTGGCCGAAGACTATCACCAAGACTACTACAAGAAAAATCCGTTGCGATACAGCTTCTACCGACGCATGTCGGGACGCGACGAGTTCATCGATGCGGCCTGGGGAGACGACCGCAACTACCACCCCAAAACAAAAGCCGCCGCTGCAGCGAGCACCGATTCGGCAGACGCCGGCAGCCGGTATTCTCGCCCCAGCGAAACGGTGCTGCGCGACAAGCTGACCGATTTGCAGTACCGCGTCACGCAACAGGACGCCACCGAACCGCCTTTCAAGAACACTTACTGGGACAACAAACAGGCGGGGATCTATGTCGACTTCGTCTCCGGCGAGCCATTGTTCAGTTCCAAGGACAAGTTCAAATCGGGGACCGGTTGGCCTTCGTTCACTCGCCCGCTGGTCCGCGATAACGTCGTCGAACACACCGATTACAAGCTGATCCTGCCGCGCACCGAGGTCCGCTCCAAACACGGCAATTCGCACCTGGGACATGTTTTCAGCGACGGCCCCGAACCGAACGGGCTGCGGTACTGCCTGAACTCCGCCGCCCTCCGCTTCATTCCTGCCGATGAACTCGAGGGCCAAGGCTACGCCGAGTTTGCGGAGTCGCCTTAATCCCATCCTCGCTCGAGATTCCAGGAAGCCGTTCGACGAAGACAGAAACATTATGGATGTTACGGCTTGGCGGTTGCGTTTCTCGCGGCCACAAGCTTTTTGCACCGCAGGGAGAAGCGTCGCAGCCTCGCTTCGAATTGCCCCCAAAAGGGAACAATCACTTGCCTTCGTAAATCGCTTGTAGCCGGTTCATGTCGAGCTTGGTCATCTGCCAAACCGCTTCGAGCACACGAGCGCCGACCGCCGGATCGGGATCGTTGATCCACTGGCCGATCTGCGCCGGCACGATCTGCCAAGAGAGGCCAAACCGATCGGTCAGCCAGCCGCACTGTACCTCAGCGCCGCCTTCGCTCAGAGCGCTCCACAGCCGATCGATCTCCTCCTGCGAATCGCACCCCACCGACATCGAGAAGGCAGGAGTGAACTGCCACGGCTGTCCGGTGTTGAGGGCGACAAACGCCATCCCGGCCAATTCGAAATCAACGGTCAACACATTGCCTTCGGCCGGGTGCTTCAAGACCCGCACGATTTTCGAATTGGGAATGACCGAGACATAAAAGTTCGCCGCCGCTTCGGCGCAATTTTCGAAAGATAAAAACGGAGTGATCTTTTGTGCAATCTGCATCGCTTTGTTTCCGCAAGGGTTGATTCTGAAGTCGCCCGAGAGGCTCTCTACCTATAAGTAGTCGACCGACAAACGCCGCGATCGACATCGTATCGACAAAGCGATTTGGGACAGAAAGACCGCTCACTGACTTCGGCGCGACCTAGCACCCCGCCGGCGCGATACACCGATCCAGGGGAAGCGGAAGAAACCGGCAGACCGCACCGCATCGACACGATGCTACCTCTGTCGACGCAACTGAAACAAACGGGGCCATCGCCCTCCACCTGAATCTCACAAAAGCAGAAACCAGCCAATCTGGCCAACCCCAACGATCCACATTGACAATTGCGGTCATCGCATCGGGTTCTAGAATAGATTCGCTTAGGAAGATAAACACCCGCTGCGGCGCATTTTGCGTGCATTCAGTGCACGCTCCCCACCCGATGTCCAGCGAAGGCTACGTGCAACCGTGCTCGTGTTGCAACACACACCAGCTCTTCCGATGTCCGCGAGTGCTTCGTTTTGCGCCGCTTTATCCCTGCCCCCCCCATTTTGGCATCCATCCCATGAAACAATCCCGTTCTGCCTTTACACTCGTTGAACTTCTCGTCGTGATCGCGATCATCGGCATCCTGGTCGGCCTGCTGCTACCCGCCGTCCAAGCCGCTCGCGAAGCAGCGCGGCGAATGCAGTGCTCCAACAGCATGAAACAGCTCGGCCTCGCACTGCACAATTACCACGACACCCACGGCAGCTTTGTTCCCCGGGCGACCGGAACGACCAGCGGCACCTTCCAGAACAATGGCCGCTTGAACGGGCTGATTCCATTGATGCCGTTCTATGAACAAGGGCCGATGTACGACCAGATCGCCGCAGGCGATGGCACCAGGCCTCCGTTCGGCGGCAACACCTGGGACTCCTGGACACCGTGGAACGTTGCCCCCGAAATGCTGCACTGCCCCTCGGATAACTTCTCCGGAAACCAAACCAACCACTTCAATTACCGATTCAGTCTCGGCGATCAAATGGGAAGCACCCGCGATGCGACCTCGGTCCGCGGAGTCTTTGCAAAACGGGATGGCAGCCGATTTCGCGACATCCTCGACGGTACCAGCAACACGATCGCGATGAGCGAACGGAAGGTGAACTCCTACAGCCAAGGAACCCGAACCGGAACCATCCGAGTCGCGGAAGGAGTCACCACAGGCGTCGCGGATATCCAACTGAGCCCACTGAACTGCCTGGCCGAGACCGATGGCACGTTCTACCTGGATGCCAGCGTCGTCAAAGGACGCGGCGGATGGTGGCTTGCCGATGGGCAAGCCGAACGGGCCGGCTTCAACACAGTACTGCCCCCCAACTCGGCCAGCTGTGCCGATGGAACCAGCTCTAGCGGCGACAGCGTCACCTCGGTGATCACACCTACCAGCAACCACCCCGGCGGCGTGATGACACTGCGTGCCGACGGCTCCACTCACTTCGTCGCCGAAACGATCGACACCGGCGACCTCAGCCAACCGGAACGAACGAGCGGGCTCAGCCCTTATGGCATCTGGGGTGCCATGGGTAGCAAAGCGGGCGGAGAACCGACTGCGGGAATCTAGACGAGTCCTTGCACTTCCGCCCCCAAACCCTTCGTTTCCATCCCCATTCCACTCGCAAGCCAGCCCACCAGTGGCTGGCTTGCGAATTTTTATAAGTGTCCCAAACGATGAATTTAAAAAAATTAGCAAATAACAGCGCAGCGATCACCGCGACCTTCGCACTAGCGATGATGACAGGCTGTGGATCCAGCGGCCTCCCCGAAGATGCAGCTGCCGTCGAAGGCGTGGTCACCTATCAAGGCAGCCCCGTTGCCGACGCGGTGGTCACCTTTCGCTCCCAGACGGGCTTCAGCGCCGTTGGCAAGACCGCCCCAGACGGCCGCTACCAATTGAGTTCGGCCAGCATCCCGGGAGGAACAAAAATTGGCGATTATCAAGTGACCGTCGTCAAACGCGAAAAGCTCGACAACGCGATGCTGACAGAGGACGACCCGAACTACACAGGCCAACAACAACAGACTGCTCCACAGAAACCAAAGTACTTGGTCCCCGAACGCTACAGCCGTCCCACTACCAGCGGCCTCGAAGCGACCGTTGCCACCGGCCCCAACGAAATCAATTTCGATTTGACGGATTGATCTCGGCCTCTCGAGTAAAGCATTCCGCAACGCTCGAAAGCCTTCTGCACCCTGGCCCCCCTCCGCCACATCGGTGGACGTCATACGTTAGGATACCTCTCCCTGCCAGCGGCGCCGCAACGCCCGATGGCAACGCGTACGACTCGGTTCCCACGAACCGAGTCCCTGCGATTCGCCCCTTCCAGGTGATGTATCAAACGAGACACCCATGAAGTTCCTGACGGCTCATTGGAAGCATCTTCTGCTTGCCAACTACAATGTGCAGGCCGCCCTCCTGGAACCGTTTGTTCCGAAGGGAACGCAAATCGACGCGTTCGAGGGTCAGATCTACGTCAGCCTTGTCGCCTTCATGTTTGAAGAGACGCGTCTTGCTGGCATCCCGATTCCATTTCATCGGCATTTCGAAGAGGTGAATCTGCGGTTCTACGTCTCCCCAAAAAAAGATCCGTCGATTCGAGCTGTCACGTTCATCAAAGAGCTCGTTCCCAGACGGATCATTCCGTTGATCGCAAACAACCTCTTCCATGAGACCTACGCCGCTGTGCCAATGGACCACGGCAACGACCCCAAACGTCATTGGTACTCGTGGCAAAACGCGTCGCACAACCGGTTCGCTGCGAACATCGATTCCGAACTGGTTCTTCCCCCCGCCGGCTCGCTTGGCGAATTCATCACCGAACACTACTGGGGCTACTCCCAAGGTCCTCGGCGAACGCTGCAATACGAGGTCCGGCATCCTCAGTGGCGATGCTGTCAGATCGAAGATTTTGAAATCGACGTCGACTTTGCAGCGACCTACGGCGAGGCGTTTGCGTTCCTCAACACGCAGACGCCGGCCAACGTCCAATACGCCGAAGGCTCCGCCGTTTCGGTCTCCTTCCCAAGCCAGCTTTGAACCATGGCAAGCCAACAACAACTTTTAATTCGAGCGTGGCGATGCCTCGGGCAAACCGGTCCTCGACGACGCCCCTAGATGAAAGCCGCCGGAAATCCAGACTGCCAGGCTTGGGCGGTATTCGCAAACGCCGAGGATCGTTCCCCGCTGCGATGACGGATCGATGACAGCTGCCGACAAACGCATGCGAAGCCGACAATCTGTAGCCCGAAGCTTGAGTTTCGGGCACTTGCTACGCATTTCGTTTATGATGCCTACGAATCGTGAGCTAGATCACATCGCAACGGCTCTGGATCACGTTCAATAAGAGCGCTCGATGGCGATCATCTATTCACGGTTTGAGATTCATGGACATTCCTGCAGAGCCTGCCCCCGATGCACCGCTCCGCCCCGCAGACTGGGTCGACGAACATGGCGATTATTTGTTTCGATACGCCATCTCGCGGTTGCGCAGCGCCGAAGCGGCGGAAGAGGTAGTGCAGCAGACGTTCCTGGCAGGCTTGGAGCATGTGCAACAATTCTCCGGCAAAGGGACCGAACGGGGCTGGTTGACCGGCATCTTAAAACGCAAGGTCATCGATCTAATTCGCGTTCGCCAGCGGACCGAAAACTTGATCGCAGAGGACGGAGGGGACCCCATCGACCAAATGTTCGATCGCAGCGGGCACTGGAAGCGAAGCCTTGGATCGACCCTGATGCAACCACTCGATTCGCTCGAACGGGAGGAATTTTGGCCAATCTTGCGGCAATGCCTCCACGGTTTGCCAACGAACCAAGCCGATGCGTTTACATTGCGGGAAATGGACGACATGGGAACCGAAGAAATCTGTAAGGAACTTGCGATCACTCCGTCAAACCTCTGGGTCCTGCTTCACCGGGCACGGATTCGTCTGGCGCAGTGCATGAAAACTCGCTGGAACCAAGACCGGGACCAACCCGCCCCCGCATAATGTTCAGCTGCAAAGAAATCACCAAACTCGTCTCCGATTCGCTTGAAACCAAGCTAACGCTTCGGCAGCGGGTCGAGCTGTGGATGCATCTGCGGATCTGTCGGCTGTGCGCCGCATTCCGGCGCGACGTCGATTCGCTGCATCACCGCACCCAACAGCACGCGGCAGAATTCGACAACGATCCCAGCATCGCACAAGCGAAGCTCTCTCCAGAAGCTCGCCAGCGGATCAAGCAAGCGATCGCAGCCCGCAACGACTGAGCGAGAAGCTCTCTGCTCGCCCTCTCTCCGCTGCGCGACTCACGCGCCGCCAAGCCATTTGCAACCAAGCAATCCAAAGGTGACGCAGCTCTCTGCGCGTGGCCTCCCTTGTCGCTGGTAAGCGATCGCGCGATGTCGTCGCCTGGCTGACAAAAAAGTTTCCCACCCGCTGTAAGGATCTCCGCCTCCCCCCGTCCTCCCCGGTGAAACGTCCCCATTCCTGAAACCATCCCTCCCGCTTCAAGGAAGCCTTTTACATGCTGCATCAACGCACCCGCCTTCGATCGCTCCTGACCGCCGCCACCCTGTCGACCTGCCTGATTGCCGCCCCGCCAGCCGATGCGCAATCGGGAACGCGAGCCCCTCGCCCTGCCCCGCCGGCAGCGAATGCTGGCAGCCAAAGCCGCGCAGCTCAACCGCCAGCGGGAGGCAGCCAGAGTCGGATGGCACAGGCAAAGATCGCGATGGATGGCTATTGCCCAGTTTGCGTGATCGACATGAAGAAGTGGGTTCGTGGAACGACGCAGTTCCAGGCGAACTACGACGGGAAGACCTATCTGTTCCCTGGCGAAGAGCAGAAGCAGATGTTCCTAGCCGACCCCGCGAAGTACGTCCCCGCGTTGGGCGGCGACTGCACCGTCTGTTCGGTCAACATGTCGCAGCGGATGCCTGGCAAGGTTCAGCACTCGGCCCTCTACGGCGGCCGCTTGTACCTGTTTCCTGGCGAGGAACAAAAAGAGGCATTCCGAGCCGACCCAACAAAATACGCCAACATCGACCTCGCGATGAACGGCCTCTGTTCGGTCTGCCGCGTCGAGATGCAGAAGGATGTGCCTGGAAAGCCGGAGATCGCGACGGTTCACCAAGGCCTGCGGTACCTTTTCCCCAGCGACGAGCAGCGAAAAATGTTCCTCGCCAATCCAGCCAAATACGCCGTTCCCAGCAACGCACCACTCAATTAGCTGACGAAGTTCGAGCTTTCGTGTGCGAGGCAACCGATGTTCACGCGTCTATCTAGGGGAGTTCTGCGAGCCAACCGCGATCCATCCCCGACCTTCTCGTGCTGCGAATAACAAAAGGACACGGATATGCCCAACAAAATGTGGCACCTGAAAAACTGTGACCTCTTCGCTCGGCTGATGCCAGAACAGATCGAGCGGCTCGAAATGCGAAGCCGCTCCCGTTCGTTTCGAGCCCGCAGCCCGATCTACCTTCCCAGCGAGAAAGCGGACAGCGTGTTCCTGCTGACCAAGGGATTGGTCAAAGTTTGCAACCACACCCCCGATGGCAAGCAATCGATTTTGGCGTTTGTGGAGCCAGGGGAACTGTTTGGCGAGCTGGCTTTGTTTGCCGATGCGGCGCGCGAGGAATACGTCGAAGCGGTCGAGGCGGCGACGGTGGTGATGATTCCTGCGGTCGAACTGCAAGAACTGATGTCGCAGCACGGCGGCGTCGCGTTTGCCATCACAAAAATGATCGGCTTGCGGCGCAGCCGAATCGAACGCCGCTTAAAGAACTTGTTATTCCTATCCAACCGCGATCGGCTGATCCATCTGCTCCTCGACCTCGCCGAACAATTTGGGGCGGTCGCCGACGATGGGATCCGGCTGCGGATCAACCTCGCCCACCAGGAGATCGCCAATCTCCTAGGCAGCACGCGAGAAACCGTCACGATCCTGCTGGGCCAACTGCGTGCCGAAGGTTTCATCCACGTCGGCCGCCGCAAGATCGTACTGACCGACCCGCAGCGACTCTCGCAAACCGTGCATCGCAAAATCCCCTACCAACTGCTCACCTAGCACCGCCCCACCAACTCCCGCAAGGTCCACGAAGACGCCCGTCATGCAAACGTGACGTTTGCCGCAGTCATCCGCGCTGCGTGCTCCACAGCCCCACCCCGCTGCGGAAAACGTGCCTCGCCCGGCCCAGCAAAAACCGCTTCGGGAACTTGAGCCCCGACTCCACTCGGCAATGTTGTCATACAACTTGGAGGCGTCGCTCCGTTCGGGCTGTTATACTCTGGAAAGTCCTCGTCGATCCGGCGTTCCTCCTGCGGGCTCGCTTCTCACCACGATCGCGTTGGATCTGTCATCCTGCCTACAGATCGAATTCACTCTCGAAGGAAACAAGGAAGAGGTCTCCGCCATGTTGCGTCTTGCTCCGTTTTGCCTGCTGTTGATCGCCGCCGCGATCGCCCCACTGAATGCCTCCGCCGCGGAAAAGCCAGCGTTTCGCGCCGGTGCTGCGATGGCCGATATCACGCCGCCCCTTGGCGAACTGGTTGTCGGCAACTGGGTTCCGATTCCCGCTCAACACATCCACGACCCGCTGCATGCGAAGTGTTTGATCCTGGACGACGGCAAGAACCGGATCGGTTTTGTCGTCTGCGATAACGTTGGGATTTCGCGCGAGATCTGGGACGAAGCGCGCGAGCAGGTCGATCAAGCCGGCGCGATCGCCGGTGAAAATCTGTTGATGTCTGCAACACACACACACAGCGCCACGCGAGCGACTTCGGAAAAATACCGCCCGATTCTGGTTGCCGGAATCGTTAAAGCGGTCGCCGAAGCGATCGAGAATCTCGAACCTGCAAAGATCGGCTGGGGTTCGGGAGAGGAGCCGTCGGAGGTATTCAACCGCCGCTGGCACATCGGCGATGAAAAGCAGCGTCGCAATCCGTTTGGCGGCGTCGATATGGTTCGCATGAATCCACCCAGCGGTCACCCGACCTTGATCAAACCGGCGGGCCCCGTCGATCCCGAGATCTCGTTCATCAGCGTTCAATCGATCGATGGCCGCCCGATTTCGCTGTTGGCCAATTATTCGTTGCACTACGTCGGCGGCGTGGGCAAAGGAGAGGTCTCGGCCGATTACTTTGGCGTCTTTTCGGAGCGGATCGGCGAGCTATTAAAAGCAACCGACAGCGACAAGCCTTTTGTTGGGATCCTGACCAACGGCACCAGTGGCGATGTCAACAACATCAACTTCCGCGACCGCGGCCGTCCCTACAAGCCATACGAAAAGATGACCGAGGTCGCGCACAAAGTAGCCGACAAGGTGATCGACGCGCACGCCAAGATCGAATTCCAGGAATGGGTGCCGTTGAGCGTTGCTCACCGCGACCTGACGCTGAAGGTCCGAAAACCGGACGCCGCGATGCAGGAGTACTTTGCGTCGATCGAAGCGCTGCCCGAGGGGGCTGAAGTGTACCACCGACACCAGAAGACTTACGCCGGCCGCGTCAAGCGACTGCTGGAAGGTCCCGACCAATGGGATGTTTTGTTGCAAGCGGTGCGGATCGGCGACCTGGCGATCGCCGCGATCCCGTTTGAAGTCTTCACGCAGATCGGACTGGACATCAAACAGAAGGCTCCATATGGCGACGCCTTCACGATCGAACTGGCCAACGGCGGCTATGGTTACCTGCCCACACCGGCTCAACACAAACTGGGCGGCTACGAGACCTGGATGGGAACCAACCGCGTTCAACTGGACGCATCGGACCGAATCACCGAGACCCTGCTAGAATTGATGCAGGATTTAAAATAGTTGCCGTTGGGCAACGGCTACGCATGATGCAACAAGCGATCGAAACCCCATCACGGCAATGCGGTGATGGGGCATGCGTGGTCATTGTTCAATCACTTGATATTTCATGAGAGATCATTTACCGTAAATTTCATCAACAACCTTCCGTTACTCGATCTTTCCGGCTCGCATCGTTCGAGCCTCGCGAAATGGCATCACCCAAATTGCGTCATGCAATCGCTTGGGAAGCAGCTCGGCTGCTGTACGATCACGAAGAATCCGAATACTACCGAGCCAAGCTGAAGGCGGCGCGGCGGGTTCAAAAATCTTGGGTCAAACCGGCCGATCTCCCGAGTAATGCGGAGATCCGGGACCAGGTTCAGATGATGGCGCGGATGCATGAAGGGGATCTTGGGCATTCCCAGCGGCTGCACAAAATGAGGCTGCGCGCTCTTTGGTGGATGCGTCAGTTGCAGGCGTTCCATCCCTATCTGATCGGCAGCGTTCTGACCGGGCACGTCCGCGATGGTTCGGACATCGACATCCATGTCTTCGCCAGCAACCCGCAGTCGATCTTGATGCACGTCGAAGAGACGGGGAGCGGTTGCCAGATGGAGCGTAAGCGGATTCGTAAGGATGGCGAAGAACGTGTCTTTACCCACATTCATGTCCGCGATGAATTTCCGGTCGAACTGACAGTCTACCATCCCTCGTTGATCGGACATCGATTCAAGAGTTCGATCACTGGGAAGGCGATCGAACGCGCGACGCTATCGCAACTGCAGCAGTTGATCGAACGGGAACACGGTCAGGCGATCGATCAGCAGGATCACGTGTTGGAAGAAGCCGAATGCCAAGTCGATCGGTTTCAATTGTACGAGTCGTTGCTGTGGCCTCTGGAAAACGTCAAGCAAAACCTGAAATATCATCCCGAGGGAGATGCACTTTATCACAGCTTGCAAGTCTTCGAACACGCGCGCGACGAGATGCCCTACGACGAGGACTTCCTATTGGCGGCGCTACTGCACGACGTCGGCAAGGCGATCGATCCGCAGGACCATGTCGCTGCGGGGCTCGAAGCGCTCGATGGATTCATCCAACCGCGAACCGCTTGGTTGATCGAACATCATATGCTGGCGCACCAGTTGCGTGATCGAACACTGGGCGTCCGAGCCCGTCGACGACTGGTGGAACATCCCTGGCACGACGACTTGGTGGCGCTCTCGGATGCCGATCGGCGGGGACGTCAGCAGGGAGTGGAGGTGGATGATGTCGGCGATGCGCTCGACTATATCCGCAGCCTCGAAACGATGTTTGGTTAACGCCGCAGGGTTGGTTTCCAGGGATCGACCGCGCGGGAGGTGCTTGGAAAGTCGACCGGTTGCCGGCGGTCGGCGACCGGTGTCGGTTCGGCCCCATCGACGTGGATCGCCAAGCGTTTCTCGAGGCTCTCGACCCGTTCGGTCAAAACGTTATTGAGCAGTTCCAGCCGGTTGGCCCGCTCGCGTTCGTAGCGGTAATCCGCGAGCAGCCGCTCGGATTCCGATTCCAGCTGAGCCGCTTTGTCGCGTCCAAACAGGCTGCAGCCTGTCGATGCTGGTAACAGCATCACGACGCACAATAGAAAAACGGCTGGGGGATTCATCATCGAAGCCTGAACGGAAAATGCAGGGACATCCGCAGCGAGCCGCGCGGATTCTATTCCCCTTTTAGCCGTTCATGCCCAATGCACTCAAGATCGTTTCGGTCAACGAGCTGATCGGGCTGGTCGTTTCGCTGTAAGTCCAGAGATTGCGGACCAAATCGGTGGTCATCATCCCCCCGACGCTCATCATCAACAGAATGCCTGCCAGGGCCGATACGTTCCAGATGGAAAAGGGGACCTCGTAACCTGGCGCTACCACCGATTTCGGCAGAGGGGCGTTGGAAACGATCAACTCCTCTTCCACGCCATCGGCAACCAAGCCCGCTTCGTCGATCCCTTGCGCGTCGTCAGCTAGCAATTCGTTCCGCTCGGCCCACCCGCGGCCGTCGCCGGTGCTGGGGTCGACAAAGCCTGCATCGCCAAGATCCATGGCGCTACCAAACGCGTCCGATTCTTCGATCTCGATGACTTGCGACGCGCTGTCATCATCGGCTTCCAGACCGATTCCCGACGGAGACAGCTGAAACTCTTCGTCCGCTTTAAAATCGACAAGCGATCCGCTGCCGCCAGCCGAACGGCCGCTGCTGCCGGGTCCCGAACCAGGTGTCACGCCGCTGCCGTCACCGCCGAGATCCAATGCAGAAATGCTGGATCCTGCCAAATCCAACGGTTCGCTCTCCAGCGACAGTCCGCTGTCCGATGGGCTCATCAGATTGATACCACTGTCGCCGACGACCGAAATGTCGCTCCCCGCTCCGCCAAGAACGAGGTCGTCGTCATCGTCTGAAATGACCAGATCGTCGTCGTCGTTCAGGGCATCATCGATATCGGAGATGTCCGAAAGGGCCGATTCCATGTTCAAATCGCCCAGCAGCGAAGGTTCGCTGTCGCCGCTGATCAAGCTGCCCGATCCCCCTTGGTCAACGCCCAGAAGGTCGAGTTCAGAAAGGACGTCGTGTTTCGATTGCGGCTTCGCTCCGCGAATGGCTGGCGAATCGGTCAGGTCGATCTCTTCGTCGCTGTCTTCCATCAGCCCCAATTCGCCCATCGGGTCGTCGACATCGCTGTCGGCTGCCAGCGAAATCTTGGGGGGATGGATCGCGCTATCTCCCAATCCCGACCCCGCTACGGCGTCGTAGTCCTGTTCGAAGGTGAGATCCAGATCGCTGTCACCGGTCGCGGGTTCGGAGAGCGAAAGATCGATTTCGCCCCCATCGCTGGCCGCATCTTCGGCCAGGCTGAGATCGATTTCTCCGCCGTCCGAAGGGCTGTCCCCAGCAAGGCTCAGATCGATACTCAGGTCGACATCGTCGTCGTCGACGGGCGAATGCCCCGAGGTAGCCAATTCCAATTCGCCCAGCGAATCGTCGGCCAGGCTGAGGCTGATCTTGTCCGCGGCACTTTCCTCGAACGAATCCAAGCCTTCGTGCTCGCCTCCCGCATCGGTGACCAGATCATCGCTATCGAGCTTCAATTCGTTGGCGATGATTTCCACGTCGCTGTCGCTGCTCGACTTCGACGAAGATCGGGCAACCAATGCCACATCGCTTCCCTGTTCGTCGGATTCCCCTCCGATTTCCAAATCGCTGTCGTCGTTGAGATCGCCGCCGATGATCCGGCTGCCCGATCCAGCCCCTTGTTCGGCCACCAGGATTGCGGAGCCTTCGTCATCATCGCTGATGCCAAAGCCGGAGTAGATCCCCGAATCGCCTTCGAGTCCATCGGCCAACAAACGGTCGATTTCATCCTTGGGGAACTTCCAACTGGCGCCATCCTTAAAGGCACGGACATCGCCACTGGAACGCATTTCAACCAGCTTTTCAGTTGGAATGCCCAACAGCTGTGCAGCTTCTTCGAGGGGGATGAATTTGTTTGCCATGACCTACCGAACCAGTGTCTGAAAAGGAAGAGAGAAGCGCGATGTTGATTCACGTTCCACTGGCGGCCATCGGGCAAGCGGGAGACCGACCGGTCTAACGCTCAACCATCTGCCGGATTTCGGTCGGCAGCGGCGCAGTGGCGTTGTATTCGTCTAA
The DNA here is from genome assembly GCF_007753095.1 of Rosistilla carotiformis. Classification (NCBI taxonomy): domain Bacteria; kingdom Pseudomonadati; phylum Planctomycetota; class Planctomycetia; order Pirellulales; family Pirellulaceae; genus Rosistilla; species Rosistilla carotiformis. Next base: position 249,355 of record NZ_CP036348.1, on the reverse strand, counting down.
GGAAAAATCCCAGGTCAGCCGACGACTGCTTTTCAGCGTAATCTGACCTGTGGGTCCGTCTATATGATACACCAGCATCGTGCCGCGAGTAGCATTTACGATTGTAATCTGCTGGCCATCATTTGCTTGAGGATTTACAAAACCCAGCAATTCTCCAGCTCCGGCCACCAGAGCCGGCCGAGATGCCTCGGGTTTCGCCTGCGTCTCCCCCGCTCCCGAACCGGGCGAAACGGTCGCCAAAACGAGCGTAAAGACAGCAATCACAAGTCCCAGCCATAACCGCATCGCACCCATCTCCCTATCGTGTGCCATCTGCGGAAAACATCCTTCTCGGCATTATGAATCGTTACTCGAAAGCTTCAAGCGCTTTCGGCGTCGTTCTGCCGCGCGGTGCCGCTACGAAGGATATTTGCCGCACAATCGAATCAGTCGTTTAGACCGACGGTTGTAGGACGGTCGGGCATTCAACATCAAGATCGATCTGTGATAGCAAGCGGAGTGGTTTCGCCAGGAAACTGAACGATAGGTCACGAAACCGCCCCCTGCCTGGGTTCAGTTGCGCAAACTTTAACGATCGAATCAAGTTGCACGTTTACAACGGACGATGACGGTTTGAAGTGATAGGTGTGCCGACTCTCTCGGCTGCACAGTTCGGTATCTCGCGTGCGAACGAAGGTCAACGATGGCAGGTCGAAACAATTTGTCTTCGAATAGTTGGAGTGGTCTCGCTAGCGTCGCCCTGGGCCCACTGGTGGCGGCGATCTTCTATAGCGTGCTTTACGTTTCCCCGGTCCCGTTCCTACACCGCTACTTCATGGGACACCCGGTCGCTTATGCGGCAACCGTCCTGTTTTTTGTCGCCCTGGTCGGACTGATCGTGCGGCATCTGGATACGCGTCGCCAGCTGGGAATCGTCGCCGGCCTGGCCGACAGCGAACTGAAGCCAGCGGAGCAGACGTCGTCGGATCTGGGGGAGCATGTCGCCCACTGGCTGGACCATTTGGCCCAGCTGCCGCGCAGCGAGCGCGGTTGCCAGTTGGTCCGTCGCCTGGAGGATCTGCTGGGGCGCCAGCAACGCCGCAAGACAACCCGTTTCCTGAACGACGATCTTCGCGATGTCTCGGATCGCGAAGCGGATCAATCGCACGATAGCTTGCAATTGGTGCGGATCATCGTCTGGGCGATCCCGATGCTGGGCTTCCTGGGAACCGTGGTCGGTATCACCCAGACCCTTGGTGGACTCGATTTCAGCGACGGGCAGAACGCCGTCGACAACCTGAAAGCGGGCCTTTACGTCGCCTTTGATACAACGGCGTTGGGGTTGGTTCTATCGGTGATCGCGATCTTCTTGCAGTTCCCTGTCGAGAAGAAGATGAACCACTTGATGGCGACTCTGGACCAGCGATCGATCGAAATCCTTTCGGGCGGTTTCCCCGAGGAATCGACAGCCGACCAGCCGTTGCAAGCGATCGCCGAAATGAATCGCGCCGTCTTGGCGTCGGTCAACCAATTGGTCGAAACGCAAGCCGAACTGTGGAAGAAGACCGTCGATTCGGCGCACGACCACTGGACCAGCGTCGTCGGCAACGCTGGCGATCAGGTGCAATCGGCGCTCACCGAAGCGATCCAACTGACCTTGCGAAGCCACGCCGAACACGTCGACAAAACCCACCAGAACGCTTCGCAGCAAATCGAACAACGTTGGAAGCAATGGCAGACTGCGCTCAGCGATAACGCGCGGGTCCTGATGGCGCAACAACAGACGCTTGCTCAACAGAACGAACTGCTGATCGGCACCGCCGACCGCGCCAAGGAATTGGCAGAGGTTCGCGAACTGCTGCAAACCAATACGGCGGGACTCTCGGCGATGCCGGAGATGAGCGACGCGATGCGTTCGCTGGCCCGCGCGATCGATCTGATCGTCGATCGCGTTCCATCGCAATCCCATCGGAGTAAAGCGGCATGAGCAGGCGCAGACGCCCTGGTCTAGCGCCGTCGCTGTTTCCGTTCCTTGCGGTGCTCGTCTGTACGCTAGGCACACTCATATTATTGCTCGCTTTGGTCGCCAAAGATGCCAAGGATAGCGCCGAACAAGTGGCTCAACAGCAGCGTCAAGAGATGCTGCAAGAGGTCACCGAGGTGGCGCAACAGGAACGTTGGCGGGCCGACGAGCTGCAGAACGTGCGCGACCAGCAGACCCAAGTGCTCGAAGAGCGGCGGTCGGAACTGGCGCACGTCGAAGATCACCTGCGCCGTGTTAAGCGTCAGCTGGAAGCGTTGCAGTCGGAGATTCGCAGCGCTTTGATCGAAGATACCGACGAAGCGGAACTGAAGTCGAAGATCGAAGAGCTGACGGCCGAGATCGAAGACAAGAAGGAATCGTTAGAAGATCTGAAGGAACGCAATGCCGGGCGGCGGCCTCGCGTCGCGATCATGCCTCACCGTGGTCCCAATGGAACCCAGCGTCGGCCGATCTATTTGGAATGTTCGGCGAATCAAATCGTTCTGCAGCCCGAAGGGGTTCGGATCACGATCGATGAATTGCGCGGACCGACCGGGCCGGGCAATCCGTTGGACGCTGCGCTCCGCACGATCCGCAACTACTGGGAATCGCAAGGGACCAGTGGCAGCGAGCCTCCGTATCCGCTGCTGATCGTCCGCCCCGATGGGATCATGGCCTACACCGCCGCTCGCGTTTCGATGACCGCCTGGGACGACCAGTTTGGTTACGAATTGGTCCCCGCCGATGTCGAGCTGGCGTTTCCCAAACCGGATAACGTGTTGGCCGAACGAACTGAAAAAGTGGTTGCCGAATCGGTCCGCCGCCGCGCGACGATGATCAGCGCCGTGCCGAGCCGGTATCGCCAAGGACTATCGGGATCCGACCCGATCGGCGAAGCGATCGACGACGCCACGCAGCGTCAATCGACGGGATTGGCCAGCCGCCGCAACGGTAATCATCCCGGCCAATCCCCCACGGGCTCGGGCTACTCCGGCGGCAACGGATCGGGAATGCAGGAACCGATGCAGCGATGGAACCAGAATTTCGGGTCGTCGGTCGCCAACAGCTCCGACGGTTCGACCGGCCAATATGCGCCGGGATCGATCGCCGGCCAGCCCGGTTCGCCTCAACAGACCACGACCGGTTCGATGTCAGGGCAAACCGGCGCGTCGCAATCGACGGGTCAGCCGCCGGGAGGTTCGCCTGCCGACAGCAACTCCCTGTCGCTGTCCCCTCCGGGAGGCGAAGGAAGCAACTTCGGTAGCCCTGGCGGATCACAAGGAACAGCCGGTTCCAACGCGACCGGCAGCGATTACGGTTCGCCCGATGGAGGCGACGGGACCGAAACCGATGCGTCGGGGCAGTCCTCCGCAGCCGCTGGCGGAATCGCTGCCGATGGCAGTGCCGCCGCAGGGCAAGCGTCGGCACAACAGATGGGATCGGGGGCCGACGCCAGCAGCGATCCCGATGCGGCGCAAAACGCCAGCGTTTCGGCAAGCCTCTCGGCAAGCGCTCCGCTGTCGCAACAGCGTGGCAGCGGATGGGCGATGCGTGGCAGCAAAGGGGCTTCCGATGGCCCGGCGGTCGTCCGCAACGTCAAGGTTCAATGTTACGGCAACCGATTGGTGATGATCGGCGATTCGTCCAACGACACCGACGTGATCCTTGTCGATCCGGCCGATCCATCGGCTGCGGTCGTGCGTTTGGCGGGCCTCGTTCGCCAACGCGTCGACAACTGGGGCCTGGCACTCACCGGCGGCCGCTGGCAACCGGTTCTGCAAGTGGCGATTGCTCCTGGGGGTGAAGCCAATTTTAACCAGCTGAATACCCTGCTTCATGGAAGCGGGATCGGCGTCGATGGAAGGAGCGTTCGATGAGTCGACGCAAGCGTTCCGATCAACTATCCGGCGGACACGATTCGTTCCTGGACATCGTCGCCAACCTAGTCGGCATCTTGATCATCTTGGTGGTGATCCTCGGTGCGCGGTCGCATCAGTTGGCGCAAGAGATTTTGGTCGAACCGCCGACCGAAGCGGAGCTGGCGTTGATCGATCGCGAGCATCGGACCGCGTTGTCGGTCAGCCGCGATGTCGAGCGATTGGAGAGATCGATCAGCGCCTACGACGGCGAACTGGAACATCGCCGCCAAGAACGGGAGGCGTTGATGCAATTGCTGGCCGTCGCCCAGCAGCAATGGGACGAATCGCTCGCGGAGATGGACGAACAAAAGCAAAAAACGGCGGCGCTGCAACGCGATCGCGAGATCGCCGAAAACGAACTGGCCGAACTCAGTGCCCAAGCCGCCGCATTGGAAGATGTCCCCGAATCGATCGTCGCCGTCGAACACCTGCCGACGCCGATGGCCAAGACCGTCTTTGGCGACGAGGTTCACTTTCGCTTGAAAGATGGTTTGTTGGCGATGGTTCCGATCGACGCGTTGTTAGACGAGATCAAAGAGGACTTCCAGCGGTTGGCCAGCAGTGCGCGAAGTGGCGACAAGGAATCATCGGTCGGTCCGATCCGCGACTTTGTCGCGCATTACAGCATGCAGATGTCGCGAGAAGCGGTCACGCGCGGGGGCCAGATCGGAATGGCGTCGCGCGTCCAGGTGGCCGAACTGATCATCGAACCACTGCGTGAACCGATCGGCGAACCGATCGCCCAAGCGCTGCAACCGCAATCGCAACTGGCCTATGAATTGGCCGGCCGCGATCCGGCCAGCACGACCGTCACGGTCTGGGTTTATCCGGAAAGCTTTGCCCAGTTCCGCCAAGTCAAAGAGTATCTCTACCGCATGGGCTTCGCCACCGCCGGGCGTCCCCTGCCCCACGGCCATCCGATCGCCGGCAGCCCCTCGGGCTCGCGCAGCCAGTCGCAGTAATCACCGCCCCGGCCAAGCGATACGACAACCACTTTGCCCGGCTTTGTCGCGACAGCCACAAAACCCACGAGTCGTTGGACTCGTCGCAGTCGGTCATGGTGGAACGCGTTGGAAAGCCAACGGGGCGACAGACTGGAATGATCAGCCGGGCTGCAAATCGCGGCCCCTTTCCAGTTTCTTTCTAGATGACTCGCCCTGGGCCGTTGCTCGGACAATGCCCCCTCGCCCCCCGCCAATGGTAGAATGATGCCCAACATACTTAACGAGGTAGGGCATTCAAATGAAGAGTCGTTGCGATGGCTACGCTGTGGTGGACGTGGAGACAACCGGTTTTGGAAAACACGATCGAGTCGTTGAGATTGGTTTGGTGTTGTTAGATGCGCGATATCGCGTGGTCGACGAATTCGAGACGCTGATCGATCCGCGACGCGATCTCGGCCCCACGCACATCCATCGAATTACACCGGCGATGGTTTCGGCGGCACCAACGTTCGACGAGGTGGCCGTGGCGATTGCGAGACGCATCGAAAACCGCGTTTTGGTCGCCCATAACTTACCGTTCGACCGTCGGATGCTTGCACAAGAGTTCCAGCGACTCGGTGCGGACTTCAATCCCGGTCTCGGCGTCTGCACGTTGAAGCTGACCAATCAAAAGCTTCCCGTCGCATGCCAGTCGCTGAACTTGCCCCCACCGGTTCACCATCGCGCACTCGCCGATGCAAGAGCGAGTGCGAGCATCCTGAAGACCCTCGCCCCCTCGCAGCAACAGACGCCCGCAGCCGTTTGCAACGTCCCCGGCCCATTCCTGCAACGAACGCATCGACGCTGTGCGACTGGCGAGACCCAACCGATGAGTCGCTGGCTGAGCCGACTCGTTTTCGACGAGGGCGATACGCGCCTCGTGCAATATATAGATCTGCTCGATTGGGCGTTGGATGATCTGGAATTGAGTAGCGACGAACAAACCTACCTGAATTACTCGGCAGAAGAACTTGGTCTTCGTCCCGATGAAGTCGAAAGAGCTCACGAACTCTATTTCCTGTCGATGATTGCCGGTGCAGAAAAAGACGGCGTCATAACACAGCAAGAGCATGCCGATTTGACGGCGGTCGCCAGCGCGTTAGGCATTTCGACCGATCGGGTGCCGAAGCCTTCGGCATCTGCACATGACAGCCAAGACCTCGTGCTCGGATCGGCAATCTGCTTCACAGGAAACTACATTGGAACCGACGGACGACGGTTATCGAAAGCGGAACTCGAATCGATGGCGACTCAAAGTGGCTTCACCGTTGTTGCCAATGTAACCAAGTCCAAATGTGACTGTGTCGTTGCGGTCGACCCCAACTCATCGTCAGGCAAAGCCAAACGGGCTCGCGATTATGGTAAACCCATCGTGGCAGCCGAGCGATTTTTGGAGATCGTGATGCAAGTCAATGCGTAACGCCCTGGTTGGCATCCCCGCCCCAACGAAACCCAACAAGAGGAAGCAAAGACGCGTTCCTCAGCGACGAAGTTTTCTTCTGTCCAGCTCAACACCATTGGCTCGTGCGGAGCTTAATCGATCGGCGACTTCCAGAGCTTCTTGCCCATGCTGGGGTTGTAGTTCGTCCAGTTTTTATCGCCGCTGATGTCGCTGTCGATGATGCTGGTCGCGGCAGCTAGTTTGGCGTCCAGATTATCCAGGTGATGCAGCGCGATCGCTTCGCGTGTCAGCGGCACCTTCGGGCTGCCATATTCCAGCAGGCCATGGTGGCTGAGGATCAGATGTTCCAGATGCCACTTCAGCTGTACCGGGAACGGCGACTTCGTTTCAGCTTCAACCACTGCGATCCGATCGGCCAGGTACTGGACGCCGATCACGATGTGACCGACCAATTGGCCGCGGTCGGTATAAGTGAGCTCGCCGCCGGAGGAAAGCTCTTCGGTTTTGCCGATGTCGTGCAGGAAGGCACCGGTGGTCAGCAGATCGATATCCAATTGCGGATAACGCGGCCCGATCAACTGAGCCAATTCGATCAGGTCGACGGTGTGACGCAGCAAGCCGCCGGGGAAGGCGTGGTGATTGGTGACCGCCGCCGGGGACTGCTTGAACCGCGTCATAAACTCTTCGTCGGCTAAACAAGCATCCAACAACTGACGCAGGTGAATGTTGCGGACACTCCCCAACAGTTCCTTCAGCCGCGCGAAGGCCTGCTCGCTGGCCGAGGCATCGAACATATCGAAGTCGGCCGGATCGACCTGCGACGGATCGACGGGACTGATCCCGGTCACGATCATCTGCATGTTGCCGTTATAGATCTGCGTGCGGCCTTTGACATGCAGATATTCGCTGTCTTGGCAGCGTTCGAAATCGCGATCCTCCGCGTTCCAGAACATCCCGGTCAGAGTCCCCGTCCGATCGGCCAGCTTCAGCAAAATATACTTGTTCCCCTGCCGATTGGCTCGCAACTGCTTGTCCGCAGCGCGATAAACGTCGTCGACTTGGGTTTGTTCCGAAAGCTGGTTGATAAAAAGCCGCTCAGACACCGATCGCTCCTTGGATATTTATGTAACGTTTCCCGCCGACCAACGTAGAACGCCCCACCGCTGCTGCCAAGTGCTTGCCCGATCAGAATCAGCCACAGACCGTTCATTTCGAGGACAGAAGGGGCCAGAATCAGCCTCTCCCAAGCTTCGGCCTCCTCCAATCCAGCGTTTCGTTGGGGCAAACCAGCCGCCATGCGATCGCCCCGGCTCCTCTGGGACAATTCGCTGCCAGAACATGGCGGCCGATACCTCCAATTGAAACGCCGATTAGGCCGGGGCCTAGTCCCCCAATCCTCGGAATGTTTCTACAATGTTCGCTTTGACCGTTACCCTCTTTATCCGAAGCCAAACCTGCCGTGAATAAAGCACCCAAGACCGCGATCACGCCCACCCGCGTCGACGATTATCCCGAATGGTTTCAACAAGTCATCAAAGCCGCGGATTTGGCAGAGGTATCGCCGGTTCGTGGATGCATGGTGATCAAGCCTTGGGGCTACGCCCTGTGGGAAAACATGCAGCGTGTTTTGGATGACATGTTTAAAGCGACAGGTCACCAAAACGCCTATTTCCCACTGTTCATTCCGATGAGCTTCCTGGAGAAAGAGGCGGAGCATGTCGAAGGTTTCGCCAAGGAGTGCGCGGTCGTTACGCACCATCGCCTGGAACCCGACGGCAAGGGGGGCCTGCAGCCAGCGGGCCCGCTGGAAGAGCCTTTGATCGTCCGCCCAACCAGCGAAACGATCATCGGGTCGATGTATGCCAAGTGGGTGCAGAGCTATCGCGATCTGCCGATCTTGATCAACCAATGGGCGAACGTCGTTCGCTGGGAGCTGCGAACGCGGCTGTTCCTGCGCACGGCGGAGTTCCTGTGGCAGGAAGGGCACACCGTTCACGCCACCTCCGAAGAAGCGTTGGAAGAGACGCGGAAGATGATCGACGTCTACGCCGACTTTGCCGAGAACTGGATGGCGATGCCGGTCATCCAAGGCGAGAAGACCCCCGCGGAACGCTTCCCCGGCGCGGTCTCGACCCTTTCGATCGAATCGATGATGCAAGATCGCAAAGCGTTGCAGGCCGGAACCAGCCACTTCCTGGGCCAGAACTTCTCGAAGGCTCAAGAGATCCAGTTCCAAGACCAAGACGGCAACATGCAGTTCGCATGGACGACCAGCTGGGGCGTTTCGACGCGACTGGTCGGTGCCTTGATCATGACTCACAGCGACGACGACGGCTTGGTCCTGCCACCCAAGCTGGCTCCATCGCACATCGTGCTCCTGCCGATCTACCGCGACGACGAACAACGTGCGGCGGTGCTGGAATACGTCGGCAAGCTGCGTGAAGACCTGTCGGCACAATATTACAGCGGCCGACGGATCAGCATCGAAGTCGACGACCGCGACATTCGTGGCGGCGAAAAGAAGTGGTATCACGTCAAGCGTGGCGTCCCGTTGCGACTGGAGGTCGGGCCGAAAGACATCGACAAAAACGCAGTCTTCGTCGGCCGCCGCGACACCGGCGAAACGAAGTCGATGGATCGCGATCAATTGGTCGCCGACGTCGTCGGGATGCTCGATTCGATTCAGACGAACCTGTTCGACCGAGCACTCAAGATGCGAGAAGAGAACACCTGCGAGATCGACAACGTCGACGATTTCCGCGCCTACTTTACCGCCAAGAATCCCGACCGACCGGAGATCCACGGCGGCTTCGCCAGCTGCTACTTCAGCAACGAAGACGACCTCGAACCGCTGCTGAAGGAACTGAAGGTCACGATCCGCTGCGTCCCGTTGAAAGACAACGACACGCCCGGCACCTGTTTCCTGACCGGCAAGCCCGCCGAAAAGAAAGCGATCTTCGCCAAGGCCTATTAGGTGGCGGGATAGCCGGTGCCGCAAGGAATCACCGCGACATCCGCTGGATCACGCCTGAGTTTTCCAGCGGATGCAGGCCATGCGGCCCCGGTCGGTCCAAGCTCGCCGCCGGAAAACAGCTGGCGGCGTTTTGCACGGAACGAAGCCTAAGCGGAACAGCTGATAGAACGACCATCCCCGCCGATTTCAGAGGCTGCTACTGGACAGGTTTCAGCATGATCGCTCGCAGATCCAGCAGCCACTTCTTCAGATCTTCCGTCGCTTGCAGACTGGCTGTCAACGTCGACGCTGGCAATTCGATTACACCAATTTTCACCTGTTGGTAATCGTCCCACGATCCGGTGCTGGCGACGGTGCCGGTCAGCGTTTCGTTGCCACATCGGAACTGGAACCGATTCCCCGCCGTGCCGTCGGCGCAGGCGTAGTCCAGCCAGACTTCATAGTTGCCCGCTGCGGCGACCTCCAACGTCCACTCGGCGCGATCCCGCGGGCTGCCCCAGTGGCCGATGTTTTTGTATTTCGATTCGAAGACGCAGCGATCGCCGTAGATCCGGCTCGCGGTCGCCGTCAGCGAAAGGTTTCCATCGGCAGCCGGCAGAACCGTCGCGGGATGGTTGCCGTCGAACGGCTTGGCCGGCGGACCAACATCGTCCAAGAAGGCGAGCAGATCGTTCATCTGATTGACGGGGATCAGTTTTTCAAAACCTTCGGGCATCAGCGACGTGCCGGTATTTTGAATCTGTTCGATATCCTCGCGGAGGATCGTCTTTCGCTTCCCCTCCTGCATCTGCAATTCGATCGCCGTGCTCGATTCATTGGCGATAATCCCGGCGGTCGCGACGCCATCGATCGTCAGCACGCTGTAGCCGCGGTACTTGTCTTCGACCGCTGCGTTGGGATCGAGGATCGCCGTCAGCATCGCAACGGGAGATCGGTCCTTTAGGCTTGTCAGATCGGGGCCGATCGGATGGCCGATCTCTCGCACGCGGTGACACGCGGCGCAATGCTTGGTGAAGATCGCCGCGCCACGCGACGCATCGCCATGCTGCGGCGCTGCGGTTTGATATTGTTTCATCAGCATCTGCTTGTCGGCTGCTGAACTCGATTCGCCGAACAACTTGACCGCTGCCGCTTTGACTTTGGCGCTGGCGTGCGACGCCAGTTGCTGGCGCTGGCTGGCACCAAGCGTTTGCGGCGGCAGGCGTTTCGTTTGCAGCGCGTCGATCAGGATCAGCGCCGATGCTTCGCGCGAGAGAACCGTCTCCAGGATCGCCGTCCGCACGCTGGGGCTTAACGATTCCAGACGTTCCAAAATCTCCGTCGGTTGCTTGGCGGCAAGCACGCGCGACGCAGCGACTTGGACTTCGATCGGCTCTGCCGCATCGACGAGGCCAAGCAGGTTGTTGGTGCTGTTTCCGAGCGACGCGATCATTTCGATAGCGGCCACGCGGCGAGGAACGTCGGAATCGGAATCGGTTGCCCAAGTTGTGGCATCACGGACGATCCGATCGATCTGCGATTGAACGCCTTCGTTGAGCGAGACGTTCTGTCGCCGGATCGACGCCAGCGTGCCGCTGAGCGAATCGAGCTGGTCCGCTGTTGGTTTGACATCGATCGCTGCAATCATCTCGCCCACGCGCTGCGACAAAAACTTGGCATCTTTGCTTCGCACCGCCATCTGCAAAATCGGCGACTGGAACGCTTTTGCTGCTGCCGGATATTCTTCGATCGCCTCATGGAAACCGGCCAGGTTTTGAGGGCTCAGCGAGCTGATCACCGCCGCGCGGATGTTGCCATCGCTCACCGAATCGCTAGCGATTTTGGCTAACAACTGAGTCGCGCGCGGCGATTCCGAGAAGCCCAACGAATAGGCTAACTGCAAGCGAACGTGGGGATCGGTCGCGTCGCAGGCGATCAGCGCCGAGAGCAGTTCGTCGCTGGCGGTATCGCCATTCGCCAAGAAGGATTCGGACAATCGAATCGCATGGCGGCGGACGGTTGGATGGGGATCGGCGATGGCGGCTTGCAGCGTCGCAACGTTTAAGGCTGCAAGGCCGTCGAGCGTGCAAATCGCATGCAGCCGAGCTAGCGGAGTTTCGGACGTTTTGGCGGTCGCTTGCAACAGCGGAACGACGCTGGCATCGGCGCGGTCGATCAGGATCGCTTGCGCGAGATCGCGGGTGCGGCCGTTGGGCGAGGCGAGTTGGGCGACGAGTTGTTCGTTGCTCATCGGTCCCAATTTGGCAATCGGTCGCGGTTTCTTGTCGCTTGGGTAGATCCGATAGATCCGGCCGCGATCGTGGCCAGCGCGGAGGAAGAGTTCCTTTTCGCGTTGGTCGTCGATCCATTCGGGATGTTCGATTACCAGGCGATACATGTCGGCAACCCAGAGCGCACCGTCGGGGCCGGTGGTGACTGTCGACGGCCGGAACCAACTGTCGCTGGAAGCCATGAACTCGATCCCCGCTTCGTCCGCCGGACGAACGCTCTCAAAAGTCACGCCTTGAGAGACCAATTGGCGCCGGTGGACTGCATTGTGAACCGGTTCGCAAGTGAATGTATTTTGTTGGAACTCCGGTCCCAACAGGTCGTCGCGATAGACCATCGTGCTGCAGGCCGATGTGAACTGATGTCCGCTGCCGGCGACCGGCGGCTTGTATCCCGACCAATGACTCAGCACGCGCGAGATCGGAAACAATTGAGTGTTATCGAGCCGAGCGATATTTCGCCCCGAGGCGGGAGGAGCGACCAACGGATTGCGTCGCAGATAATGATCAGCAAACACGTAATGCCGAACGGGGACCGAATTGTTGCATCCGAACCAATTGCCGTGATCGTCGCGGTGGCGGCCAAATTGCGTCTGGCCAGCTTGCACGTCCAACGATCCATCCTCGGGACGGATCCGCAGATCCTGACCGCGGATATCGATCGTTTTGCCGGTCTGTTTCGATTCGACCGTGCCGCCGCTGTCGCCATTGGCCAGATACAGCCAGTTGTCCAAACCGCGTTCGAATCCGTTGACCAAGTGCTGTTGGTTGCCTTGGGTGAAGCCGTGGTAGAGTTCGGTGCGAGTGTCCGCGGTGCCATCGCCGTCGCTGTCGGCGGCGTAGAAAATCGTCGGTGCGGCGCTAACGATCACGCCGTCGCGATAGGCGATCACGCCGGTCGGATACGGGATGTTGTCCAAGAACAGTGTCGACTTGTCGTAAGTCCCGTCGCCATCGGTATCCTCGAGGTAGCGGACGCGGCCTCCCGGCTTTCCCTTGTCGTCCAACCCCAGCGGATAATCGGCCATCTCCGCGACCCATAGCTTGCCGTCGGGGCCCCAGTCCAACGCAACGGGATCCATCACCAAAGGCTCGGCCGCGACCAACTCCACCGTAAAGCCGGGGCGAACTTGAATCGAACGCCATGACAAATCGGGACTCCGCGGCCCCGGATCGGCGTTGCCGATCAACTCGGCAAACGTGCGGCGGTCGACGCCATCGGGCAAGCGGTGCGTATCTTCGTTCTGCAACCACATGTGATCGGCGGCAAACCAAGCTCCGTTGTTCGTGCCACCACGGACGATCAGCGGGATCTCGGTCGCGGGTTCCACGTCGCGGGTGAAGTCGCCGGTCGCACTGTCGTACAACCGAATCGCCGACTGGCGCGTGTTGGAGACGATCATGTCGTCGTAGCCATCTTTGTCGAGGTCGACAAATCGCAAGCCGTTGTCGCCGCCGGTTTCATCGACGATGGCAAACGGCAGCGGCACCGGATCCGATTTCCAGTTGCCGTCGCCGCCCAACGAGTAGACCTGCCGCGTCTGTTCATTGGCGACCAAGACTTCGGAGATCCCATCGCGATCGAGGTCGCGCATCCGCACGCCTTGATCGACACCGTCGACGCTGGTCTTCACGGCGGCAAGCGGCTCGGGGAGCGGACTTCGCTCGATTCCGTCGTCGCTGACCCGATAGATCGCTTGGTCCTTCGCATTGTTAACCAACAGCGAAACGCTAGCGTCGCGCGACAGCTGACCAAAACGAACGCCCAGGTCGACGCGCTGGTTTGCCTCGCCGGCGGCTGTGAACTGGACAGGGCTTTCCAGCTCGCGCCACTCTCCGGTTTTCGGCTGCCAAATCCGGGCCAGCTTGCGATCTTCGTTGCCGATCATCACGTCGACGAAGCCATCGCGGTTGAGGTCGACGACCCGGACTCCATTGTCGCCACCACCGTCGGGACGGCGGAGCGGTTGGTCGGCCAGCAGATTCTTGTTGATCCGGTCGATACATTCCTTGAAGGTCAGGAATTTGACTCGCTTGCCATACTTCGTGTTCACCCGGTCGACGACTTCGGCGATCTGTTCGCTGCGAATCCATTCGTACGGATGAAAGACGATGTTGGCGATTCCCTGCTTGATCACCGTCGCATCGATCGCGGCGACCATGTCGTCGACGGTTCGCGGATTCTTCGGTTGTTGGATGTTCTGCGCCTGCCAGTCGTCGGGAATCGTGCAGGGGAATTCCCAACACAGCTTCCCGATCACATACGGGTAAGGGTAGTTCTCGATCTTATTGACAAACGAAGGGAACGGGATGTAGCGTCCAAAGCGTTCCTCTCCCTCTTCGGTCAGCGTGAGCGAACGTGGCAGTTGGGGATCGCGCGACGTGAAGACACAGACGACCGACGTGCTCGCCTGCAGGAAATTGCCACCAGGCGTCGTCTTGTTAATGATTTCAGCAAACCCACGCGGGCTGGGCGTGTTTTGGGAATCCATGCAAGGAAAGCGGAACGCGACAGGACGGCTGTTCGGAATCGACGACATCAGATCGACACAGCGGTCGTAGGTCGATTTGGCTTTGGCAAAGTCGCCCGCCTGCAGGCACGGACAGGGATGGTCGACCGTGTGCGTTTCGATCGACAGCCCTTCTTCCAGCCAAGCTTGCAGCTGAGGATCGGCGGGGTCGACCTGGCAGGACATGATGCTGACCGGCGCCCGGCCGTCGATCTGTTTCAACCGGTTTAGGATCGGCCGCAGATAGGTCTCGTATTTCGCGGTGTCGCGCATGTCGTCGATCCCCAGCGTCACGACCGCTTCGACGCCCGGTTCGCCAACCCATTGCGGCGTCTTCAGCTTGGCAAAGTCAGCGTGGGGATAATAGGAATCGGAATAGGCGTCGAGATAGGCAACGGGATTGTCTTGCGTTGCGTCGGGTTGAGTTGTCGTCGATTGGGCGAGCAGCGTTCCGCACCAGAACGCCGCGATCCAGCCAAAATACATCCGCAGCATGGGGTGTTGTCCTTAAGTGGTTCGCGTGAGCAATTGATTGGCAAAGTCGGCCAACTGACTGGCCGCAGCGGTTTTAAACGGCGGCAGGTCGAGGATTCGCGGGACCGTGACGGCGGCGTATTCGCCCGCCTCGTAGGCCCGCGGGTCGACGAGATACCCGATCAGATCGTCGGTGTAGCCGACAACGATCGTGTTTTTCAGCGGTGAATCGCGTTGGATCTGCAGCCCGTAATAACTGTACAGTTCGCTGGAATGGAACAGGATGCCGAGATCTCCCAGTCGCAGCGCCGTCGTGGGCGTGGCATGCGTTGTCCGCTGCAAATCCCAATCCTTCGCCGATTCGTACCAGGCTTTGGCAAAGCCGGCATCGACCCACTGGCCCGACGCACATTGTTCGGGATGCTCGCGATAGAGTTCCAGTTGCTGTTGCAACAGATCGATGTTCAGCGGCAATGCAAACGGTTCGCTGACCAGTCGCAGTTCATTGGCGTCGACCCGTTCGCTGGCGTCCAACGCGCGGTCGATCCCCTGCACGATCGCCGCCGCCGTCGGTTCGGCTTCGCCAATCCAGATGTCTCCATTCCCAGGGTTCACGTCGCCGGCGTGTCCTTGCAGGAAGCCCGGGACGATGCCATGTTTGGCTTGCACTTGATCGGCGACCAACCCGAGCCAATCGGGGCCGGCCTCGCCATCGCGATAACAGACCGGATGGCAGGCAAAGTGATACCACATCACGTCGGGTTTGTTGGCTCGTTCAAAACGCAGCACATGCAGGATCGTATCGAGCCAGCGATCTGCGGCGGTTGCATCGGCAGTGAATTCCTGGTCGGTCTTCCAGGTCGGGCTGGTTCGATTGAAGTTGCCTCCGTCGACCGAACTCTTGCCGACGTACAGTTCCGCCGCCGAGAGATCGCGATGCGCCTGGACGACGGCATCGACGACGTGCCCCAGCGTCTCTTTCAGGTAATCTTCGGGGATCGCTCCCCATTGCCGTAGATAAGAAAACGCCGGCATCGAATGGGTGTGCGTGGCGCAGACGCGGACATTGGCGGCCGGGATGCCCGTCTGCTTGGCGACCCGCTGTTGCACTTGTTGTGTGAAGCCTGGCGAGACGCTCAAAATGTCGAGCGAGACGATCGCAACGGATTGATCGGCCACTTTCATCACCAGCGCTCGGGCGGCTGTCTTTTGGCGAATCCCCGTAATTCGACGCTCTTGTCCAACCGGCTTGTGGAACCCGGCTAGCTCGATCCCCAACGGCGGCGTGGTGTCGACGACGGCGTGGCCGATCGAAAGCGAACCGCTTTTGGATGTCGCTTCCGCAGCGATCCCGTGGCAGGGCCAAGCGGCGGCGGTTGTCGCGGCACCGAGACTCGCCAGAAATCGGCGACGATCGTGAGGCGGCAGCAAAGGGGGCTGGGATTTTGGCATGGCTTGTTTTTCCTGGAGGGCTAAGGAGGGAAAGCAAAGCTGCGATCGCGGGGAGTGTTGTCGTGCGATTGGCGGGCTGGGGGAGGTGGGCCTATTGTAGTCGATCGGAGAGCGATCGTTGCCATTCGCCAAATCGGCGGATCCGCCGACTGCTGATCCGCCGAAACGCGGTAGATGTTCGTTTCGGTTGGCGGCTACACTACGTGCCGCAGCGTCGGACCGATGCTCCGCGCACGTTACCTTCGACCAAGGATGAACCGATGTTTTTTCATGCTCCGTTGCTTTCGATCGCCGTTCTCGACGGAACCGGTTCTCCGTTCGCAATCACCACGACCTCGCTGCTGTTGGCACAAAACGATTCGACCGGCGGAGTGGGGATCGGTCCGCTGGCGATGATCTACGCCGTGGTGATGTTGATTCTGTCGCTGCTGAGTTTCGCAAGCTACGGCTGGGACAAGCGGCAAGCGCGGGTGGATCGCCAGCGGATCAGCGAACGGAGATTGCACACGATCGATCTGCTGGGCGGCTGGCCCGGCGGTTGGATCGGCCGGCGGACGTTCCGTCACAAGACGAGCAAGCGATCGTTTGTGATCGTGTTTTGGATGACGGTGGTGCTGAACCTGTGCCTCGTCGGAGGGCTGTTTTATGGATTGTCTCAGCTGATCTGAGCTGCGCGGGCCGCGGCGAGCTGGCCATCGACGTTTGTCGGTAAAACACATGCCGTCGCTTCGCGACTGACGCGGCAGGTTGGGGCCTAGATTCCTGGGACTTGCGTCCTGTCAGTTATACGTAAGGCATGATGAGTTGTCGCGACCGAACGCTTGCCCGGCCAGTGAGAAGTCTTTCGTTCGTCGCAGACCGTTCCACATCGCAATCATCCATGTTAGGGCCGCAGGCTCGACCATTTGCATAGCCCAGGCCATCGGCCTGGGTTCTAGGGGCGTTGATTGACATGGTTGGGCTGAAGGCCCGGTCGATTGTCACCACCACTGCCCGGGGCGTTGCCCCTTCGCCTGTTGTGAAATGAAACCGGGCGCCGTCGGCTGATACCCAGCCCTGCAGGCTGGGCTATGCAAATTGCTGGACCTTCGGCCCGCGCCAGGCGTGCCAGGAATGTGCGTGTCCCCTTTTGCCCCTTGCTTTCGCCGTTATCTGCGACTTACGTATAACTGACAGGACTTGCGTCCCAGGCTCTTGGATGCCGTCGCTTTGCGACTGAATCGCGACTGGGCTGGGCGTCGGTTGGTGCGATTGTTGCCGAGGCCGATTGGTTAGTACGACGTGCCGGAACCTTGCGGCTTGCTGGCGGGCTCGTCGGCTGTCTCGGTCGCGGGAGCGGTTGCGGGTTCTTCCGTGGGAGTGCTGGGAGCACATCCGATCATTGGGATGCAGAGCGCGGCGGTCAGGAGAGCGAATCGAATTGCGGAGAACATCGTTGGTTTGGCCTCGGACGAATATTGTTGACGTGACGGGGAAACGAATCATCAATTTTGTCCCGCCCCGAGGCGGATGTCTGTGAGCCAACGCACAACATCCGCACAAGCTGACTGGCACAGATCTAGGCAGGCTTTTCGGTACCGATCTTGACGACCGCTCCTTGGCAACTGGAACCGTTGCCGGCGGTGCAGCCGAAGCAATGCCGGCCGGTCTGGATGCCGCGACTGGCCAGCGATTCAAAATCGAAATCGGAGATATGCCGCGGTTGCTCCGGCGACAGGCCGATGTTGAGCATCTGATTGAAATCGCAATCGAACAGATGCCCCTGCCAGTCGACCGAGACCATCGTGCGGCACATCACGCCTTCGACAGTCGCCGGATTAAACGACTCGATCAACTTTTGCATGTAGTTGTCGAATTGGTCCGACCGCAACAGATCGTCCAGAAAGCGGCTGATCGGCAGGTTGGTGATCGTGTGCAGATTCGTGAAGACGATGTCGTATCGCGACTTCAATTCGCTGCGGTAGGTCGCTTCGAGAGCGGCTTGCGATGGCGGCAGGGATGGGCCAACGGGGTTGTAGACCAGGTTCAGCGTCCGCGTCGAATCGGGTTGGCCGTAGCCGAGGGCGTTGAGCCGGCGGAGGCCATCGATCGATCGCTTGAAGACGCCGTCGCCCCGCTGGCTGTCGCAGTTCTCTTCCAGGTAACAGGGAAGCGACGCGACGACTTCCACCTCATGCTGGGCCAGGAATTCGGGCAGATCGCGATAGCCATTGGCCATCAGGATCGTCAGGTTACAACGGTCGATCACGCGGCGGCCCAGCAACGTCGCCTGTTCGACGAGCCAACGAAAGTTCGGGTTCATCTCCGGCGCACCGCCGGTGATGTCGAGCGTCGGAATATCGTGCCGAGCCAAGACGTCGATGATCGCCTCGGCGGTCGCTCGCGACATGCTCTCGCGGCGGTCGGGGCCAGCGTCGACGTGGCAATGGGTGCAGGTTTGGTTGCACAGCTTGCCGACATTGATCTGCAGCACCTCGATCCCGGTGGCGGTCAGTCGCGGCAAGCCGTTATTCGACATCGCTTCGGTGAAGTAGGGGAGCGGAGGCGTGAATTCGTCTTCGAGCACCTCGCGTTGCCGAGCGGCGTTGGCGAGTTCACTCTGTTGTCGCAGAAGAGATAATTGCATCGTGTGGATTCTTTGCGGATCGGACGGTTGATGAACGGAGACTTCGTTTAACCGCGTGGGCATCGCCCCGCGTTTCTGCTGCGTGTGCAGCCGCGGTGGGCTCGCGGTTTAACCGAAAAATTTAATACGACGGAGCGTTAGCAGCACGGCTCGTCGTCGTGGCAACTGCTGGCGTTCCCCTGGCTGGTCGCATCGTAATCGAGCCCCTTCGATTCGCGAGGATCGCGGCAAACGTTGCGTCGACAGTCGAATGATTTGGCATCTTCCAAGGCGATCGATTCCCGCGGCTCGATCGCATCGAACATCTTGGCGTACGGCGCCCGCTGGAGCAGGTGGAACGTCTTGTCACAGACCGCCATCCGCTGGCCGCGGTGATAGGTGTGACCGTCGTCGTCGACGACCTTCTTGAATGGGCCACGATAGACAACGGCTTGATTGCGTTCCAGGCATGGGCCTTGCTTGCCCTTGTGAGCGACGACGGTGACCGATCGAAATTCGATCCCCTCGACCGTCCGCCACGGTTCGCTCTGCCGTTTGACGATCTCGATGCCGTGGAATCCCGCTTCTTCAAAAGCCTGCAAGAACTTGTCCTCGCGGAACGCTCCGGTGATACATCCCGACCACAACTCGGGATCCTGCTGCAAGCGATCGGGGACATCTTCATCGCTGACGATATCGCTGATCGCCGCCCGTCCGCCGCGACGCAAGACGCGGAAGATCTCCGAAAACAGCGGCCGACGATCCTGTTGTCGGACCAGGTTTAGCACGCAATTCGAGAGAACGCAATCGACCGAATCGTCGGCGACCAGCGGTTGCTGACGGCGCAGACGCTCTTCGGTCTGACGCAGCGAAAGGTAACCGGCCGGATCGTGGACCGGGTGCTCGGCCAGTTCGCTAGCCAACAGGTCGAGGTCGAGTCCCAGGTCTTGGATCAATCCGTAACGGAAATCGACGTTGGCGTATCCGATCGTCTCGGCGACTGTCGAGGTGTGCTTGCGAGCCAGGTCGAGCATTTCGCGATTGCAGTCGACGCCGATCACACGTCCCTCGCGACCGACGACTTGCGACGCGATGTAGCAGAGCTTGCCGCCGCCGCTGCCTAGATCGAGCACCGTCTCGCCGGGACGAACGTAGGGAGTTGGGTCGCCACAGCCGTAGTCGCGTTCGATGATCTCTTGCGGAATCGCGGCCAGCAGGTCGGTGTTGTATTCGACGGGGCAGCAGAGTGCGGGTTCGACGGCATGGGCTGCGGCGGCATAACGATCGTAAACAGAGGATTCAGAAGACGGAGCCTCGGCGGTCGTCGTGGTCTTCATTCGCGGTTTCCTTCCAGGAGACAAGGATTGGCTGGCAACACGCAGGTCGATGCGTGTGGTTTCGTCAAGGTAGACGGTCTCAGTTGTCAGTCCTTACGAATTCTATTCGTTTTTTCTAGGGAATGGCATTCGGCGGCTGTAAAAGTGGACGGGGGAACACGATCGTTGGGCCAAGCGGTTGAAGCTCGGCAAGAACGGACATTTGGCGGACCTGTGAGCGAATTCACAGATCCCGATGCAAGACGGTACTAAATTGCAGCATCTGCATCGCGATCTCGATGCGTCGCCCCAATACGATGTCCCAGGTGACCGCTATCAATCAAGCCGAATCCGCAGCCGTGAGCGCTGCGGCGAATCCCGTCGCGTCGCATCTGCAATCCGTTGTCGTCGTGATCCCCGCGCTGAACGAAGAGCGATCGCTGCCGTTGGTTCTGGGCGATCTGCCCGACGTCGGCCAAGTGATCGTGATCGATAACGGCTCGACCGACCGGACCGCCGATGTCGCCAGAGCGGGCGGAGCGGTTGTCGTCAGCGAGTCGCAGCGAGGTTATGGAGCGGCTTGCTTGCGTGGTCTGGCGACGATTGAACAACAGATAAATGACGGGCGTGCGGCACCCGAGATCGTCGTCTTTCTGGATGCCGACTACAGCGATCACCCCGATCTTTTGCCGCGGTTGGTGGCGCCGATCTTCATGGGGCAAGCCGATTTTGTGCTCGGGTCGCGACTGCTGGGAGAACGCGAAAAGGGAGCGATGCCGCCGCAAAGCGTCTACGGCAATCGACTCGCTTGCTTCTTGATGCGGCTGCTGTTTAGTGCCCGCTACACCGATCTGGGCCCGTTCCGCGCGATCGACTACGGCAAGCTGTGCGATTTAAAGATGGCCGACGAGAACTTCGGCTGGACGATCGAGATGCAGATCAAAGCGATCTTTGCCCATCTGCGTTATCTGGAGATTCCAGTTCCCTACCGCAACCGCGTCGGGACCAGCAAGATCAGCGGAACGGTTAGCGGAACGATCAAAGCCGGCTCAAAGATCCTCTACACGGTCGCTCGCTATGGTTTGCGACGGGGATCGATGTGATGGATGGTGCCGACCGACCGCACGATCGAACAGCTGTCGCAACGCGATCGCTGGCCGTTTTGGCGATCGTTTCAATTGGGCTGTATGCGGCAATCGCCTGGCTCAGCTGGCAGTTCGATTACCACGCGGCAGGCGTCGACCGACCGATCCTTGCTGTCTTAGGACTATTCGCCGTCGCGTTCGCACTCTATCTGATCGCGATCCGAATCGTGGCTGCCGGTCCGGGCAACCTGAAGTTGGTTGTTGTGGCGGCGATTGGGTTTCGGATCGTGATGCTCTTCTCGGTGCCGATTCAAGAGGTCGATATCTATCGGTACCTGTGGGACGGGGCGGTCTCGGTGGCGGGAGTGAGCCCCTATCAATACAGTCCACAACAGGTTCAGGATGCTGCGTTTTCAACGACCGTCGATCCCCAACTGCAGCGATTGATCGCGGTCTTGGATCGAGAGCATCCGCTGGCGGAGATCTTGGCTCGCGTTCACTTTCCCGAATTGCCAACGATCTATCCGCCGACCAGCCAAGTGGTCTTTGCGGCCAGCGAAATCACGACGCCCGCCGGTGCGTCGCTGCTGGCCCGCCTCTTCATCATGAAGGCGTGGCTGATCGGATTCGACATCGCGACGCTGCTGGTGGTGATCGGATTGCTGCGGGCGTGCGGGCGATCTGCCGATCTATGCGTGATCTACGCCTGGTGTCCGCTGTTGATGAAAGAGGTCGCCGGGAGTGGTCACTTGGACGCGATCGCCGTCTTCTTCACAGCGCTGTCGATCTACCTGGCCGTCCGGCTGTTGAAACGAGACGCTGCGACGGTGAAGCCCAGCGACCTTGGATTGGCAGGCGTCGCGATCACGCTCGCACTAGCCATCGGTGCCAAGTTGTACCCTGTCGTGCTGGCACCGCTGATGGTGTTGGTTGTCGCCCGCAGATTTGGCTGGCAGCATTTGCTGATGCCCGGAGCCGTCCTGGCCGTTGGAACGCTGCTGCTGTTGCGGCCGATGATGCCACGCGATGCGGAAGTTGCTGAACCGATCGTGTCACTCGTCGCGGAGGACTCCGGCGGTTCGATGCCTGAGCCGATCGAGGTGATCTCGATCGCACCTCCCAGCCCACCGGCGACCGATCCCAGCCTGGGCGTGGCGACGTTTTTGAAACGCTGGGAAATGAACGACTTCCTATTTTTGATCCTGATCGAAAACCTGAAGCCGACCAGCGAGCTACCATCCGATCGCATCGCCTGGTTTTCGATCGTTCCCGACGCGGTCCGAGAGAGCGTCCGCGAAACGGCTCAGCAATCGATGGGCATCGAAGCGGCAGAGGCTCCGTTTTTTGTCGCGCGAGCGATCACAGCCGTCGCGTTTTTGCTGGTCGCAATCGGGCTGGCGTGGCGAGCTTCCTCCGCTGCCGACGGGGCGTTGTTTTGCGAAGCCGTCTTCCTGACGCTGGCCTGGTTCTGGCTGCTGTGCCCCACGCAGAATCCGTGGTACTGGAGCTGGGCGCTGCCCTTCCTGCCGTTTGCCCGCGGGAGAGCTTGGTTGGCGGTCAGCGGACTGGTGCTGATCTACTACCTGCGATTCTGGCTGGACTATCACCACGCCGACACCACCGTCTTGGGCACCCGATACGCCGGAGTCGCATTCTACGACTTTGTCATCACCTGGCTCGAGTTCGCGCCCTGGATGGCCTTCCTAGCAATCGACGCCTGGCGACGCCGGAGCGGACGATTTCTCCTTTCCCCCAAACGTTGTTCGGAGGACGGATGAAATGCGTTCTGCCCAACTGAGCAATCGATCGACTCGATGAGTCGACGCGGTTAGCGGACCTTGCACTTGAAGCGGATCACGCAGCCTTCGCCAACGCCGAGAGTCTCGGTCAGTCCCCATCGCAGTCGCAGCGATTGGCCCTCGTTGTCTTGGGCACTGAAGTTCGCTCCCTTGGTGCAGGTCTGACTTCCTTCGACGTATTCCAGTCGTGTCGTCAGGTTGTCGAGGATCGCGACGTTGCTGACCGGTTGGTCGCCAACGTTGTCGAATCGCAAGACGAAGTGAACAAACTCGCCCGGCAATGCGTTCTGCTTGTCAGCCAGTTTGATCAGACGAACGCGCCCCTTGCCGACTTCGAAGATCTTCAGCTCTTCAGGCTTCTGGTCGTTGGTTGCGATCCCAACCACTTCTTCGTCGATCACGACTTGAGCTCCCTCTTCGCTGCTCCACGCGATCGCAGCCTGCCCGGCTTTTGCAAGCCAAGGTTTGTCGGCATCGCGAAGCACGCCCTGTTCGATGATCGAGAGTCCCGCCAGGACGGCGATCACATCTTCGGCTAGCAACGGTTGCACGACGTTTTCTGCTGGCACGCCGCGGTTGCGATCACGCAACGCATCGGGGCCCATCGTGCGGACGTTGCGTTCGGGTCCCAGCGGCTGCATGACAGCGCTGCTCGGTTGACGCAGATCGATCCCGATCGGACCTCGAGGCAGATCGACTCGCTGCGTCGCCAAAACGTTTTCGCCGGTCACGGCGGAGGTGACTTTGCGAACGGCGGCAAATCGCGGTGCGTAAACGCAGACGCGGTTGCTAGGTTCGACGTACGTCAGCCCGTCTTGCGTTTCATAATGAACGATCGTGTCTTCCAGCCCCAAGCCGCCGACGTCGTTGTTCAACAACACACGGGCGCTCGGCATCCGGTCGCCACCATCGCACAAGTATTCGTTTGGATCGCCGGGGAATTGGCAGACCATCGGCGTTGGGCATTGAGCCGTCCCGCAGCAGGCGCATCCAGTGTTGTCGGGCATGCAGGTCGCACAGCCGCCGTTGCAAGCGGTGCAGGCGCCGCCGGCCAAGCCGCTGGAGAGGCGATTCCGGAATCCGGCAGTCTCATAGACACCGGGGTAGTTGTCGGGCGTATAGGTCGGCGCGGTGACTTCGGTCTGTCCGCCGGGCGCCGCGACCAATTGCTGGTGCGTGACCAACGCGACTCCCGCAGCGGCATTGCCGGTCGGTGCCGCGGCCGGATATCCGGCAGCGGTCGCTTGTGGTGCCGGTGGCATCGCGGGCGCAGCGGTTGGCGTCGACGCGAATTGCTGTGCTGGATGCGGCTGCGACGGATGGCTCGCTCGCTGCGCCATCGGTTGCGATGGAGCAGGGGCCAGCGACTGGCAACCGCTTGTTGCGATCGACAATCCGAGTAGGCCGAGAGCGTAGAGCGACGACGCTTGGATGCGGAGGAAGGCAAGCGATGGCATTATCGAACAACTCCAGAATCGATCGGCAAGGCATACGGTCGAGCAATTCTCGTCTGCTCGGTCGATGGGATCACTTGCGTGGGAACGTCGTCTCGCGGAATGTGAGGTGTGCGAATCGCAGCGGTTTGTCCCTCGGGCGTCAACGCCTCGGTTCGCGGCGATTGCAGCGGCAGCCAATACGGGCAGCCCATCAGGAAGGCGTTCATATAAGTCGGATCCGACGGTGGCGTCCGCGAACCATAACGAATGATCGCCACGGGTCGGCCCAGCGTGTCGGCAACATCCAGGGCGTCTTGATGCGGTTGGATGTCGAAGTCGCGCTGCTCGCCGGGCCTGTCGGCTAGCGGCAGTGCGGTCGAAGGATCTTCCAGGTAGATCACTCGCGTAACGAGGTTGCCACGCAGCGCGTGCAACATGTCGTCGTTGCTGATCACGATCGGAATCGCAAACCGCACCTCTTGCCCAGCGGGCGGATAGACGCGGTCGATCAATTCGATCGTCGGATAGATTTCGTAGCCTTCGAACAACGGGATCTCGGTGATCCGAACTCGATAGACGTTGCCGAGTTCAAATCCGGCGTAGACCGGTTCGGCGGTATCGGCTTGAAACATGTTGCCGATCGCCAGGGAGACCTTCGCGGTCCCTTCGGCGGTGATTTTCACCGGCTGGTACTGGCACTGTACCGGGCCGCGGAGATCGCGTCGGAATTGACCGATCGCGCCGGGCGGCATGTTGTCGTTGAACAGGCGATGGCGCTGCGGTTGCTGCGCTGTCGCAAGGGTTGCCAACAGCAAGCTTGCGACGATGAAGCTGGTTCGGATTGGAAAGTTTTTCACTTGCATCGAAACGCTTCTCACCGTTTTTGCCGTTTTGCCGTAGCCTGCGACGCTTACTTTATTGAGCAAGGCAACCGCCTGGTGATTACCGGGGCGGTTGCGTTTCCATTTCAGCGGCCGGTGATGTTCCGGCCGCCGTCGTTTATTCAGACCCGTGTTGGATCAACCGGTCTTATTCCGGTGGGCAATAAGCACCGCCACCAGGAACGGTTCCCGGAGCATTCGGGCTGGAGACCGCTTGGCTTCCCTGGGTGTAACCAGGTCGTCCGTAAGCTGTTCCAGGATGAATGTTCTGCTCCGTGATGTTGATCCGACTGACAGGATGCGGATAGCTGTAGCCAGGTTGCAACTTGACGCCGATCTTGACGTCCTTGACCGGTGCCGGCATCACGCTGCGAGTGCGGTTGGTCATCGTGTGGCTCTTCAGGCTAGCCGGTCCACCCAATGGAATGTGAGGTGGTCCAGGCAATCCGATTGGTGTGCCGGTGATCGGCATACCGTACTGAGGCACGGTGACGCCCGAGATCATGCCTGGCAGACCAGGTGGCATAGGTGCTCCGCCTGGAATTCCCATCGGTCCACAGCTGCCATCGCCACAGTTGCCCATCGCGTATCCACCGGCTCCCGCCATTCCCATCATGTAACCGCCCGCTCCGTTTGGCATGCCCCCCAGCATGGCTCCGGTTCCCATCTGTCCAGCCATCTCGATGTCCTTGTCGCCAAGTCGCAAGATAGCCAGGATCGAACCACGGCGGTCGGCTTCGATGATCGGATCGACACCTGGATCCAAGCGAGTGCTAACCAGCGTATCGATGCCGGCCAGTGCTGGACCTTGGAAGTCGGGATCTGGAAGATAGATCACCTTGGTGACAAAGTTGCCAGTCAAGACTTGATCGAGATCTTCTTCGGTGATCTGGATTGGAATCGAATTGTGCGCCAGGTAGGCACCGGTACGCGGATTGCCTGGAGCGATTTCGAGACTTGGATACAGTTCGACCCCTTCGCGGCCAACGATGTTGGTCAGCTTCAGGCGGTACAAACCGCCGGCGGGGAAGTTTTGGCGCGCTGGAACGACCAGCGGTTCGCTGTCGAAGCTGCCGCCACCGGACACATCGTATTGAACGTGCATCGAATCGGGGCGAGCAAACGTGACTTGAACCGTGGGGTTCATTTGGAACGCAGCTTGGATGATTTCACCGCCGCCATCGCCCATGCCGCCACTGCAGCTGGAGCAACCGCAACCGCTCGATCCCTTGCAAACGTTGCTCATCCCGCTGCCATACATTCCATTGAATGCGGCTTGGGCAATCGGCGAAGGCATTTCTGCGACTTGCGATCCAGGTGCGTTAGCTCCTGGTGGCATTCCAGGGCCCATTTGGCCAGGGCCCATCATCGGTCCGCCACCCATCATGGGGCCAGGTCCCATACCGGGGCCTCCCATCATCGGTCCGCCGCCACCCATCTGCATCGCAGGTGGAGCCAACACGCCGGGGCCGGGGCCGCCGACGCCAGGGCCGGGCTGCATCATGCGCTCGGCCGGTGGCAGATTGTGGCGGACGGGTGCGCAACCGGTGACCAGCACCGTCCCCGCAATACAAAGCATTAGGTGGGTCAGTCCGATTCTCATGTGATTCCTCTTCGACTTGGTCTGTCCGTAGACCGAGAACTTTGGCGTCCGAAACGTTTTTCTTGCCCGACGTTGCCGTCACGCTTCGACTTCAGCCATCAGTAGCTGATTGCGTTTAGCAGCTTGATCAGCCTGGACCCCTGGAAGGGTTCGGGCCTAGAATCCGCGCGGCGACGAATTCAGCTACTGCCTTTGTGCATCGGCATGTTTCCACCTGATTCTTTGACAAAATCCGCATAACCGGCAAATCATGACCAAACCGAACCCTGCTCGGCCCAACCTGACAACTCTCCTGGCGGTGCTAGCATTGGCTGGCGCGGCGGTCTACTTCGTCCCCATCGCCCGCTCGCAAACCCCTTCGGACAATGCGCCAGCGAACGCTTCGAACGCTCCAGCGGAGTCTGCTGGATCGTCGAGCAACGCGACAAAAGCTTGGCAAACACTCAACGGAGCGATTCGCCAGCTGGTCGACACCGGGCCCGCGTTTGAGGCCAAGCTGAGGCAGGTTACACGCGTCGACGGCCAGGAAGTGCGGGCGGTCGGGCGATACATTCAGTCCAGCGGATTGCGGGGCCTGATGCGGATGGAGCTGCAATCACCCATTGGCGACCAGACCAGCCGATTTGAACAAACTTGCGACGGCCGGCTGACATGGACGCGCGAACAGGTCGGCGATCAGGTGCGGATCCGCCGCGTCGACGTCGGTCGACTCGATGAGCTCGCCTTCACTTCAGGAATCTCGGCGCGGTTCAAAGTCGGTGGACTGCCCGAACTACTCGATTCGATCGCCTGGGACTACGACTTGCATCTTGTCCGTGGCGTGCTGAAGGAAACGCAAAATGTTTGGATCGTCCGCGGCACGCTCAAGGCGAGCCGCATGCAAACGCTGTTGGATGAAAACGGGCAAGCGGTCGCTCCACCCGAATTGCCAACCAAAGTTCGTGTGGCATTGGCGGCCGACGGACCGTTTCGATTGATTCCTGTTCGGATGGAGTTTTCTTCGGAACCGTCATCGGGTGACAGCGGGCCCGCCCGGCTGATCAGCGAGCTGGATATTTACGAGATCAAGGCGATCGACCCTCCCAAAGAGGAACTGTTCCGCTACAGCACGACCGAAGACGACGCCCACTTCACCAACGAAACCCAGATCTATCTGGATCGGTTTCAGACCCGGATGGCCACGATCCCCGCGACACCCTCGCTGCGGCGGTAACCGAATCCGCCGGGCGACGCCGGTGCGAATCACCCGCGCGAACGTTTCCCCTTGTTTTCTGGCGTTTGCGGCTTAAAGTGGCGGCTTTCGGTTTCCAATGATCGAGTCGGCTGCGTGCGTCCGCTCGCCGCGGTCGCTTACAGAAAACGGGTTCGCTGCATGAGTTCTCCTTCCCCACGTCCCAGCTTGCGCGATTGGTGCCAACTGGTTCGTCTGCCCAATGTTTTTACCGTGGTCGCCGACACCACGGCAGCCTTCCTGCTTGTTGCGCATGAACTCGCCCCGCTGCCTCGGTACGCGATCGTGCTCGCGGCGGTCGTCTGCATCTACTGGGCCGGCATGATCCTGAACGATGTTTGGGACATCGAGATCGATCGCAAAGAGCGATCCAAGCGGCCGTTGCCCGCCGGGAAGATCTCGCTATCGGCGGCACGACGCGCCGGATGGGGACTTTTGTTGGCGGGAATCGCCCTGTCGTTTGCCGTCGGGTTCATTTCGCTGGGCGACGCGTCGCCGAACCTTGTCCCCGGAGGAATCGCCGTCGTGTTGGCCGCGATGGTCGTGCTGTACGACGGACCGATCAAACGGACGCCGCTGGCCCCGATGGCGATGGGAGCGTGTCGTTTTTTCAGTTTCCTATTAGGAGCGAGCGCCGCGGTCGGTTCGATGGCCGAATTCCCTTTCCTTCCGCTGCACGTTCTGGCGATCGCCGCGGGATTTGGAGTTTACATCGTGGGAGTCACTTGCATGGCCCGCGGTGAAGCGGTCGGCGGCCAGAAGATGCCGTTGATCGTCGGGCTGGTAATTACGATCGTGGGGATGGCGATGATCGCGGGGGGCCCGCAATTTGCTCCCGCCGATGCGGTGGCACAGTTTCAGATCGAACCGCGTCGGCAATTTTCGCTGCTGATCGGTTTGCTTGCCTTCACGATCATCCATCGCGCGTTCCGAGCGATTGTGAATCCGGAACCGTACGCGATTCAAATGAACATCAAACACGCAATCCTCACGTTGATACCGCTTTCGGCCGCCGTGGCCCTGTTGGCCTCGGGCCCGCTGGCGGGGCTGTTGGTCTTCGCATTGGCAGTTCCCGCGATGATGCTGGGATCCTTTCTGCGGATCACGTAAGACCAGGGTGTCTCGCTCGAATTGAGGGCGAGACGCAAAACCGTTTTTCGAACGCAACGATTCGATCGATGCGCCGTCTGCCCTTCGCATCGCTTTTTGAAAACCGAATTTGCCACGCCGCGAAGGCGTTTTGGCGTTTGCGTTCTCGAGTTTCTTCAGCGAAAATAGTGGACGTTCCAGCTGGACATTGCATATCATTCGGCAACACGCAAGCGAACGCTTCCGTGTTCGAACCCAGCTGTTCCGGTTTCAACGTAAGGTCTGATCATGTCAGATTTACTCGCTACACCGACCGCACAGTCTGTGTTCGGCCTGCTGATCTTAAGCGTCCTAATCGCCATTGGAATTTGGCTCGTGTCAAGATTTCGCGATAGCAGCGATGAAGACCGGGAACCGGCCTCAGAAGTGCTATCAAACTTTGAAGAAATGCTCCGAGAGGGTGACATCAGCCCGGCGGAATTCCGAACTATAGAGGCAGTGGTGGGCGATAAGCTCAACAGTGAAGCGAAGGATTCCTGAGAACCGGACTTGTGCCGATTCGCGGGAATAAAGCGGCGGGACCGAATGTCCTGTCGCGGTGGTGTGATGAGCAATCATGACACGACAGACCAAAACTTCGTTGGTGGTTTCTCAATTGTCAGGATGACAAACCCATCATCACCGATTGATTCGGATTTCAACTTGTTTTGAACTGATTCGATCCCAATCCATTAAACAATTGAACCACAATCGGCTCGAACTTGCGGTCACGGATGTCCCGAGTCATCGATGAAACAGTTTGGTCGCGACGCCCCCTTATGTCGCGGCATGCTGTCGAATCAACGGCGAATCGAGCTGTGGACTACCGTCCTGAACTAACGCGATCGATGTGAACGAGATTGAGCCTGGCTTAGGGTCGTCGCACCGGTTTTGCAATATAAACGCAGCAAGGAGTCGAGTATGACATCAAAGGATATTACCACCGGACGCCGCAGCGGTGGCACAACGAAGAAGAACGCTTTCTGTTCGTTCTGTCGCAAGAGCTACCGGGACGTGGGTCCGCTGGTGGAAGGTCCTGGCGACGTCTACATTTGTTCGGAATGCATCGAGCTGTGCCAGTCGATCTTGGATCAAGAGCAACGTCGACGTGGCCCCTCGAAGAAATTGTTCGATGACATCCCCGCACCTCGCGAACTGGTCGCCCATCTGGACCAATACGTGATCGGGCAACAATCGGCTAAAAAAGTCCTCTCCGTTGCCGTTCACAACCACTACAAACGCCTGACCGCAGAATGGGAAGGAACCTCGGACGTCGAGATCGAAAAATCGAACGTCTTGATGGTCGGTCCGACCGGTTGCGGCAAGACCCTGCTAGCCCGCTCGTTGGCTCGGATGTTGAACGTTCCCTTCGCCATCGGCGACGCGACGACGTTGACCGAAGCGGGCTACGTCGGCGAAGATGTCGAAAACCTGCTGTTGAAACTGTTGCATGCTGCCGACTTCGATCTCGAATCGGCACAACGCGGCATTTTGTATATCGATGAAGTCGACAAGATCGGCAAGACAGGCGGCAACGTCTCGATCACTCGTGACGTCTCCGGCGAAGGTGTACAACAATCGCTGTTGAAAATGCTCGAAGGAACCGTCGCTAACGTTCCACCGCAAGGCGGACGCAAGCATCCCGAGCAACAGTACATCCAGATGGACACCAGCAACATCTTGTTCATCTGCGGCGGCACCTTTGTGGGGATCGAAGAGATCATCCGCAAACGCCAAGGACGCCGTTCGTTGGGCTTCGGCAGCGACGCCGGCCATCGCGACGATTCGGACGTTGCATCGCTGTTGGCTCAGGTCAGCTCGGACGACATCCTCGAATACGGCCTGATTCCAGAATTGGTCGGACGGATGCCCGTCGTCACCCACTTGGCTCCATTGGATGAAGAGGGCTTGCTGAGCGTCTTGCGTGAACCACGCAACGCACTCACGAAGCAATATCAAGCGTTGTTCCAGATGGAACATTGCGAAGTCGAATTCACCGAGGACGCGTTGCGAGTGATCGCACAACGTGCTCAAGAGAAGGGCACCGGAGCTCGCGGACTTCGCAGCATCATCGAAGAAGTGATGCTGGACATCATGTACGAACTGCCCGACCAAGAGCGTGGCAGCGTCTACACGATCGACGAGAGCGTCGTCACCGGTCGCCGCAAGCTGTTCCAAATGCCGGAACAACCACAGACTAAAAGCGCTTAAGAATCGAAGCCTTCATAACGCCGATTCTCGAAACGGCCACGTTCCCCGGCGGGGGAAACGTGGCCGTTTCCTTTTGCGCTGTCGGTAACTAGTGAGCCGCGAATGGACTAGGTCTTGATCAAATTATTGACCGCCTGTTCGGCTTCGGCAGCGGCACCTCCCGCTGCGGGAACCGCCTCATTGACAACCGGCGGTTTGACGGGGAGATCGGTTTTTGCGACGTCCGCCGCGGGCTCTCCATACAGCGCGTACAACTCCAGCATCATCGAAAAGAGCGTGTGGTAAGCGGCCTCGTCGCCTGGCTGCGGTTTGACAAAAGTCAGCCCATTGCGACTCATCCAGGCGATCAACGTCCCCGCATCTTTGCCGTCCGTTTGTGGATCGAATTGACTCGAACGCTGCGAAATCAACGCAGGGTTTTCGCTGTACCGCGCCAATTCATTGCTTTTTTGCGACAGAAAGTCCTCGGCTCGCTTGAGATGTAAAATCGTGCGTGAATCGTAGCTGCCCCATGTCTTAGCGGGATAGTGCCGATAGAACGTTCGCGTCAGTTCCGCCACGGCATCTTGGAAGCTGAACACCAGCGCCCGCTGGGCGACGGGGTCTCCGGTGACCCGGGTCAGCTGTTGCTGCAAGTGATCGATCCCTTGAATGTGGGGCTCAAAGCTGGGGCTCATGAAAGCCACCGGCCAATCGAATGCAATCGCCGTTGGTTGATCCAATCGAAACTCCGAATGCCCTCCACCATGATTCTGCGTTTTGACACGCAATTGATGATGCATTGCCGTTGTCAATTGCCAACGGGTCGTCGGCTGGTTGGTCTGAAAGGTCTCTTGCAATGGAATCCCGTATCCGATCGGTGTTCCGGCGAAACGATCCAGCATGAAATTCAAAGCGCGTCCGCTGGCGACAGCATGCCGTGTTAGTTCGGGATGGTTTTTGTAGGTCTCATACGTCCGCCGCATCGACGTGTCGCGGAATCGCAGCGTTTGGTCGGCTTGCATGTCGTAGAGATCTTTGATGCGCATCCGACCACGCATGTTCTCCTCTCGTCGCTCAAAGTGCGTGACGACGTGCTTCTTCCAATTGTCGAGTTCTTTGTCAACAGCATCGGCGATCTTCTGCCGTGCTTCGGCATACATGTTCAGATACTCCCCCTGAGCGCGTAGATACTCCCCTTCGGCGGCCAAATACGCCGCCGCCGCATTCATTCGTTCGGCAAGTGGATCGAGTGCTTGTGTTCCGCCCAGAGCGATCCCCGTGCTGCCGCTGCTGAAACCCGATCCACTATTGCCCGACCCGCCGTTCCCCTGGCCGCCATTTCCCTGACCACCGTTCCCATTGTTTTGTGATAACGGAGGGAAGACTTGCACCGGGTCATCGGACAGATTGGCATTGTCGCTCACCCGAACGTAATAGGTCACGTTGGGCCGGATCTTTGTCAACGTTGCCGTCACGATAGGCCGACCGTTTCGAGGCTGGACCGGATTGCTCGGTTTGACGCTCACACTGTTGTCGAGCACCGTGAACTTCGCGTCCAAGGCAACGACCACGGTATACGCAGTCGCGACATTATCGTGAATCCACGCGAGATCGATCGTTTTGGCATTCCTTGTCCCTGCCAAATTCGTCGCCGCTGCGAAGGCTTGCGCCCCCGAACCACTGACCATCATGATCGCCGCGAAACCCAGCGCGGTAGCGCGCCAATTGTTCTTACCGTTCATTTCTGTTTGTCCCTTAAAAACTTTGCACCACCATATTGATGGCGCCCAGCGGCACCATATCGATCTTGGTTTGTAACTCCTCCGTCTCGCCGGACGTCGACGCGCGCGACGCGCCCCGATACATTCCCGCCAGCCGCCCGTGCGTGTCGACGATCGGGCAACCATCAAACAAACAGAACTGCCAATCGTCCGCGGAGGCCTGAATCTGTCCGAACCAGCAGACTGGCGATTCGGCGTCTTTCTGAATGGTCCGTCCCACCGTTCGGATAGTCACGAACGACACCGAGCGACTGGCAATCGCTTCGAAAATATCCTTCTCGATAAACGGGTTCGCCAGTTTGAGCACTTTCTTACGTCCGATCGTTAACGGTTCGACCGCCAGCGTCGAAACCTCGCTCAACGGCGAACTCAAGCGTATCCAGCCGATGTTGTAGCTATCGACTGCGCTCTGAAGCCAGGGAAGTTCACGTTTCCGTTCACCGATCTTCGTCGCGATCCGATCCAACTCCGCAGCCGGTTGGTCGGCTTTTGCCGTCCCTTCCAGCTCCGCGATCTCTTGCATTGCAGCCTGCAGTTTAAGCATGCTCGCGCCATAACTCGGATGTATTCCCAGCGATTCCATTTCCGCCTTTTGTCCCGAATTCAGATGCACCACTTGCATCCCATGAACTTGCATCTGCCCGACCACGTGTGCGTTTGTAATCAACAGATCGGGCTTTGCCGCCCAGGCGGATGCAAAATCGAACTTGGTATCGTTCACTTGAGCCACCACGCGGAACATGGCGTTGCGGACGCGGTCGAGTCCAGCAAACGTATCGGCAACCGCCGACGATTCCACCGTTGTAGAAGCCTGCGACGATTCGGGGGCGTCGTCCATCGCAACGACTGCGGCAGCGGAATTCGCCGCCAGCCCGCGTCCCTCCGCCTCGTCAACTACCTCGACTGCCGTGGTCAGCACCGATTCGCTGGCGCTGTCGTCGGACTTCGGATCCTCCTCGGGACGATCAAGCTCGCGGGGCATTTCACGGATCGCGGGGGTCCCCTCGCCACTGGGGTCTCGCGAAGCCTCGCCCTTAACGGCACCTGGGGAAGAGTCCGCGGTGGCAACTCGGGCTTGTTCGTTCTGATTGGAAGTCACCGAATGTCGAAAGAACGCCAACGCCCCAAAAGCAACAAAAACAAACAGGGGCACCATCACAAACATCGCTTTTTGATTCACCGACGCAGAACTGCCGGAATCCCCGATAAAAGCAGGCCCCAGCTTGTCTTTAATCTGGGCGATGGTCAGCGTTGAAACGCCCACACGGAAAGGGCAATCTTGATGCAGTCGAACGGATCGAACCGCTTGATCACCGATCCAGGTACCGTTGGTGCTGTCCAGATCGTGAACGATCCATTGTCCATGCGGGTCAACAATCAGTTCCGCATGCTTACCCGAAACGGAGTGATCCTGGATATGGATCAAGTTTTCTGCGCCGTATCCGATCGAGATCACCTGGCGTGCTACCGCGGTGTCGGGCCATGGCATCGCGACTTGGCCCGAAAGCATGATCGTGTCGGTGGGACTCACCTGGGTCGGCTGATCGATCCATTGGCCGTTGACGGAGGTTCCATTGGTGCTACCGAGATCTTCGATCCAATAGCCCTCGGCGTCTCGCATTAAACGACAATGCAATCCCGAAACCGCCTGGTCATCGATCCAGAGATCCGCTTCGGGATCGGAGCCGATGTTCCAGGTGATGCTGTTCATTATTCCACTCGTCTACGGGAGGTTCAGAGGCCACACGAAGTATAACTGCCTACAGCCTACCCGCAAAACAGTCCTGTCGCCGAGCCTACGGCGTTTCATGCGCCTCTTTGCCCTCAAACGGCGGAAACTGGCTGCGCGCACGCGGAATCCGACAACATTTCGTTATCCATGGAAAGCAAACCTTTGTTCACCCAATTGAAACTGGCAGGATCGCGTCAGCCGCACCTCTTCGATTCGCAACCAAACGCCGTTGACCGATTGCACGTTTTTGATGCTCCATCGCCCGCTGCGATCGATTTGAATGAAGGCATGCTTGAGATCCAGTTGTTCATCCCAAAACGAATCCATCTGAGCGCGTTGTTCCCGCCCGATCCAGGTCCCTTCACGCGAGATCGGCATACTGTCGACGACCTCGCCTCCGATCACGTGTTCCAGCCTCGGTTCCTCTTGCGCGATCGTGAATCGATAGCGATG
This sequence comes from Rosistilla carotiformis, assembly GCF_007753095.1. Lineage (NCBI taxonomy): Bacteria > Pseudomonadati > Planctomycetota > Planctomycetia > Pirellulales > Pirellulaceae > Rosistilla > Rosistilla carotiformis. Next base: position 214,129 of record NZ_CP036348.1, on the reverse strand, counting down.
CGAGCCCATCAAGATATCGCTGCCATGGGAAAGCCGCGCCCCATCCACACGGACAAAGGTTCCATTGGTGCTATCCAAATCGCGGAGGTACCATCGCCAACCGCCGTCGGTATCCGAGCGGATGATTTCCGCGTGTTTCGTAGAAACCATCGGATCGTGCTCGATCTGCACCTCGCCGCTGCGACGCCCAATCACCGTACATTCCCTCCGCAACGAGACGTTTTCGTACGAGACTCCGTCATCGTGAAAGACACGCAACATCGCCATGGCCGGTCGCAGCGTCGGGCGGAACGGCCGAGTCCGCGGAATGGCGTCGGGAACCTCAAGATCAGCGAGAGCACTGATCGCTGAAGCGTCGATAAACTGAGTCGCTTCGACGTCCTCCGCCTGCGCGGCGCATAGAGTCATCCGCAGATCCGAGTGATCGTCGTCCCTCGGGGATGCCGCCGCAGCGTGGCGCGCGGCATTCAACAGCTGTAGCTTTCGAAGTTCCTTCTCCAAATGAGGACTCAGATCCGCGTGCTGAACAATCACATCCTGATCGTCGATCAACTCCCCCGCTTCACGGCGCTTTGAAATATCCAGCGCCACCGCAATCGCACGTTGTAAAAGATCCGACATAAAACATTGACCGTTAGCAAAATGTCACATAAGGCACTACGAGCCACGCCGTAGGTGCTTTCCAATCGACTCAACAGCAGCTCACAACGCATGTCGCCGTCTAGACGTAGCGGGACAATCGAACCAGCGAGGCCTGCAGCTGCTTGCGTGCTCGCATTCGAATGCCACGAATCGCATCCACCGTCTTACCCATCTGAGCTGCGACTTCGTCGATCGGCAACTCCTGGACGTACAATAATTCCACCGCCTGTCGATATTCGGTTGGCAAGGTTCCCATCGCCACCCAGAACGCGCTGCGTAATTCCTTCTCGCGAGCAAACTGGGTGACTCGTGAGTTCTTGTCGACGGCAAGCTCTTCGATCAGCCCCTTCAACTCCCCCGATTCGCTGCCTGCGGCGACCTGCGAACACAATGCACTGGGGCTGCGTTTCACCTTCCGCAAGGCATCGAACACGGTGTTCCGCGCGATCGTCTGCAACCAAGCGAACAATTGTCCACGTCCCTGCGGCTCAAACGATCCAATTTTCCGAAACACTTGCAGATAAACATCTTGGATGATGTCTTCGGGGCTCAACGTCGATCGGTTGCTCGCGGGAAGGAACCGCTTCACATACCGTTCCATCCAGTCGTAGTTCCGCAGCAACAGCTCTTCCAAAGCCGCACGATCCCCGCCCAGGACGCGTTCGACCAACGAATCGTCCGTTTGTTCATCGCTCGATTCGGACATCACCCGGCATTCATTTCAATGCGTGAATTAAACCACGAACAACGCGACCGCAGCTTGGGTTGCGGCGCGGATCGGAGCCCGTGTTCACTGCTAAACGCTCTTCGAAGTCGGGCTCCAAGCTTGCCCGCATTCTAATCCTTTCAACCATCGCGTTTCTGCCAAAATCACTGGCAAACGCAAAGACTTCAAAAAAACAGATTTCTTGCGTGCGCCGTTTTCTGTCACAGCGTTGGAGTTGATAGAATGCACGCCACGAGCCGTGCGATCCCGTTCAACGGCACTAAGTTATCAGGACAGAACAATGAAAACCTTAACAAAAATCAAGAACCAAGCAATCAAGTTTCACAAAAACGAAGCGGGCCTCGAAGCGCTTCAGGTGGTGATGATCATTGCCATCGCCGCAATCTTTTTGATCTTCATCAAAACCAATTGGGAAACCGTCAAGGGTTGGGCTCAAGATCTGATCGATCAAATCACCGGCTTCACCGAATAGCACCGTCACGCCGTTGCCGATACTGCCCAGCCACCCGTCGTTTCGACATCACGGTGGCCAATATTCTTGGAACGGTTATTCGGTTTTGCCACGATCTCGCGAGCCCAAAACGATGACAACAGCCACTTCCATCGTCGATCAACCGGCAAGCCCGACCATCATGGCCTCCAACACCAAATTGCTGTGGGGCGTATCGCTTGCTGGCCCCATCGTATTTGCAACGCCTTGGTTCCTCTTGGGCTCACCGCAAATGCCTCCCTTCGGCATGACCGCGGGCGTGTTGACGCAACTCTTGCTGGTGTCTTTTTTTACTGACCTGTCGTTCCGTAAAATTCCCAACTGGGCTACGTACACAGCATTCACCTGGGGCCTCACGATCAATCTGCTTGGATATCTCATGCCCGAGCAGCAATCATGGCTCGGATCGGTGGGGCTCGGTCAATCCTTCGCTGGTGGTTTTGGTCTGCTGGGGATCATGTTCGTGATCTTCAGCATCTCCGGTGGCGGAGCAGGTGACGTAAAACTGTCCGCCTGCCTGGGTGCTTTGTTAGGCTGGGATCTTGCCCTCAACGCGATGCTTTATTCGTTTGTCGTTGCCGGAGCGGGCATGCTCTGCATTGCAATTTGGAACCAAGGACCATGGGCGTTGACAACGCTCCTGCTGCGTTCGGTGGGCAGTTGGTTGTTGCCGACGGTTGTCTTGCCCCCTGAACCCCAACAGCGTGCGTTGCTGAAACAAAAGTTCCCGCTGGCGCCGTTTTTCGCCGCAGGCACGCTGTTGGCCCTCTATTGGAACGGAGGGTATTAGGATGCAAGCCGCGATCCGTCGTCCCGCCCCGTCGACCCGTCGAGGAATGTCGTCGCTCGAAGTGGTCATGCTCACCGCGGTGATGTTTCCGTTGTTTGCCTACAGCGCTTACCACGCGATCCAAGCGCTGCGTGTGGTTTTTACGGTAGTCGGTTCGATGGTGGGTAGCCCGCTTCTTTAATAAGGTTCGCTACGATGACTCTCCCAATGCTGCTCGAATCCGTAGAATCAGTTTGGGTCATTTGGAGTGTGTCGCTAGTCGCGTTGATCGCATTGACCCGGCATGCGTTCCTGCAGAACCGTTGGCAAGGGATTCGAGCGTTCCTGCGAGATGAATCAGGAGCTTCGTACACGCTCCCGTATCTCCTGACGCTCCCCTTTGCGATGCTGATCTTTTGTTGTGCGCTGCAAGGGACCTTCATCCTGCTAGCGAAGATCGGCACCATGCACGCGGCGTATGGCGCAGCACGGGCGGCAATCGTATGGCAAGGGGCGCAGTGGAATTCGGATTCTCAGAGCCGCGAGCATGTCGACTACTATGCCGATCGCGCCGCGGCACTTGGCATGGTCCCTTTTGCCGCCGGAGTCAAACAACCGCAGGTCGAACGTTTATTAACCAGCCAATTGCCCAGCGCTGGCGGGGCGAACTTGATCCTCCAGTCGCCACTCTACAACCTTGCCTATCAAGGCTTCGCCGGGATCAGCGAATCGTCGACGCCATCGCGCGTCATTCGCAATCCCGACGCGATCGCCACGACCAGCTACATCAACCAAAAGATCCTGGTGGCAGGAACACTTACCAAGGCGACCGTCAAGAACTCGAACGACATCACACGCTTCAACGACCAGGTCGAAGTGCAGGTTGCCTATTGGATGCCATTGCAAATACCGCTTGGCGCTCCGATCTTCGCAATGTGGGGCAGCGGCCCGGCGGAAGGCAACTTTTACGCTCGGCGGATCACCACCACCGTGACGCTTCCCAGCGAAGCCGCTCTCACACGTTCGGGACGATTAGAGGTGCCATATGTGCCGCACGACATCTAACACATCAGAGGGTCGAGCCATGAACGGGAAAAACATTGCGCATGCGGTAACCGCTCGCGTCAAACGCTGGCATCGGGACGAAGAGGGCATGATGGTTTGGGCCGTCCTGGTCGCCATCCTCTTCTTCCTTGTGATGACCGCGTTTGTCTACAACACCGGAAAAACGGTCGCGGTGAAAATCGAAACCCAGAACGCCGCCGACGCCATGGCCTACTCCAGCAGCGTCTGGACCGCGCGTGGCATGAACACGATCACTGCCTCGAATCACCTGATCGGTGAACTCAACGCGCTGTACGTCTTGCATCATGCGTTGGGAGGAAAACACCTGGATGAGCATTCTGGCGCTAACAACGAATTTGAAATGGTCACCACCGATGCTGCATTGCTAGTTGCGTCGTTTGGGAAACATCTCCCGGCTTTCCCATTCAAAGGGCACGATTCAGTCAGCAAGAAAACAAGTGCGGATCGCAATTCCGCAATATTCCAAGCCAAACTGGTACTGCGGATTCAAATGCTTATACTTTACGCCGCACATGCCAAAACATACTTCGCGTGGTTGATCGACCCTGAACCCATCTCCAAAGCAGCACTGGCAGGAACTTTAAGAGGTCTTCAAGCATCAGAACATTTAATCGGACTGGAGTATAAATATCTTCATGGTGTTGAAAATGTAGTCGCCAAAGGACTGCGTGTTCCTAAAAAAGGCATTCCTGATGCAATTCGAGCATTGGACATTCACCAAAAGCTTATCGCCACGACCATTCCTCTAACGACGTCTAACGCCATCGATAAGATCGCCGCCGAACACGGCGTCCGACACGACTACACTCATATCGCAAGCTTACCTGTTGAGCCTGAAAAACCCAAAGGTGAACTCGGCGATGAAAAGCGATCACAATTAATACGCGCTACACATCCATGGGCATTGTCATGGGGAAAGCCGATCGCCGACGCGATGCTCATCGCACCGACCAGTTTAGCTTCCACGTTCTACACGCGTTGGGTTACAACCTACACGTTGCAATCCAGTGAATGGTTGCGTACCAAAACAGGGTCAAACTACTCCAACCATTTAACAGTCATCAACTACCGCGGAGGTGGAAGTGGAGAAAAAGGAAAAGGAATCCAACTCCTTGTGGTTCGTGGTGTTAATGCAACCGCTGGCGGATACTCCAAGGGCAATGAACGTTGGAACGATTCCACGAACCCTCAAGCAGCTTCTCGTGAAATCGATGATCGATTTTGCAATTTAGTGTTCGCTAAAAGCAACTCAGCACCAAAACTCGCCGCCTCTGCGATCTTCCGACAAGAAAACCCAACGGGAGTAATCTGCTTTGCACAGTCGATGATTTACAACGCCAACAACAAGCAAGACCTACGCACCGGATCCGGGACCAAACAACCCGACCAAGCATGGGACACCCTAAACTGGTCGAGTGGTGTACCAGAATACAACGGCAACCCTAGTTTCCTGTCGTCGCTTGGGGACATTTTCCGTTCCGCAAGCGAACCGCAGATCCGGCTCAACTGGCAAGCAAAACTGACTCCGGTAACAAATTACAAACTCGGCAAAGTGGGCTTTTTGGCCGGCGTTCAAGACCAAGATATCCGCGACGTAATGACCTCGGGGCTGCCCGGCTATGCACTCACGAACCACTAGCGCAACATCTGTAATGAAAACCAATCGCATCCACTATCGATCACGCCGTGGCATGGCACCACTGGAGCTTGTGATGGGGCTTCCGTTCCTGCTGCTGGTCGTTGCGACGATGTGGTCCGTTGGCAAGGCATCGATTGGTAAGCACCAGGCAGCGATCGAGGCTCGGCGGCATGTCTGGACACTACGGACCGCTCCCACACAAACTTCGACCAACCTAAAGTCGCAAAATTACGTTCGCGATGCTCCCATGGAACGCCTGGACCGGCCGACGCTCGGAATGGTTTCCGGGGAAGCGGAAGAAAACATTCGGATCGCGGGTTGGCTTGGTTCGTCCACCCGACCTACCAGCAAAACCGCCGTGCTCGCGGGAACCTGGGATCATCAACAGGTGAACATGGACGATCGCTTCGATATCGCCGTTCGGATGGGCGTGTCCGCGGCAAGTGCTGGTGCGACTATCCTCAACTCGATATTCAGCTTCTTCCGATAAACGCACACTCCATGAAGATCGTCTCCAGATCGATTGCGATCGCTGCAGTGCTCTGCCTCACCTTTTGGCTCTTAAAAGCACCTGCAACGTGGCTTCGCCCTACGCCTGCCCCAGCGACTCAAGCAGCCGCAGATGAGTCGACTGCCGCCTTCAAGGCAACGGCGGCGATATGTGACCTGACGAACGATGGGCACTGGAGTTTTGAAGGTCCGGACGTCGAAGTGGGTTCTCAAAAATTCAGTCAACCCACCGAAGCACGCATCGCGTTGCTCAATGAACCCAGACAGCCAAGCGGCAAGGTCCCACCAACCTCGATCAACGAATCGATCCTTCAATTAGTAGAAGGAATGCAACCGGAGGTCACCACGACCGCAACACTCCGTCGTCGCTTGGTCGACCAGACCGCCGCGACGATGGCTCTGTTCACCGACCTCGAAGACAACCTATGGGTGTTCCGGATCTTGATTGGCGATCCCGGCAGTCAGACGCTTCTCTCGGTCCGTCCGCACTTCAATGCGCCGGACCGTGAACTAACCTTCATCCCCACGCTGCCACAGACCGTGGTGACCGCGACGCGCGACAACCGCGATGGCACCATGGCAGCGAAATTCATGACGACCGAAGCCCCTCAAGAATTACTCAATGAACAATGGCAAACCCTCGGCTGGGAGATCGTCGCCGACGCGCAGACCCCAGATCAATGGATCGCGAAAAAACAGGGGCATGCTTTTTCCATCCTTCGCAGCGACAACCAAGACGACACATCGACCCTGATCGTCCTTCGGGTTGTCGAATAAGATCCACAATGACGAATCACCCCTACCTAATGCTTCCCAAGCAAACGTTTCCTCTCGTCGCGTTCGGTTTCAGCCCCTTCACTTCAGAACGGCAATGCGATGGGATGCGAACTCGGCCGCTTGAGTTGCCACGTCACTCTTCAGTTGCGAATCGTAATGCAAACGTGAGCTGAGCACCAATTCATAGGCAGCGAGCGTCTGTTCCTTGCCAGCCTTTCCCAACCGCTGCTCCAACGACCTCGCTTCGGTCAGGTAGCCCAGCAGTGTTCGCTCTTCATAAGTGAGTTTTTCAAAATCACTTCCGCCCGCCAACTCGAAGCCTTTGATCACATCGTCGAATTGGACAACGTTACCATCACCGGTTCCGCTACCGGCGTTATTCGACTTCGATTCGTTCGCCAACATGTAATATCCGAGCACAGCGCAAAGAATGATCACTCCAATTTGCATCGTCGAATTTTGTGACTTCTTTGCAGCGACCTCGCTGGTGCTAACACTCGCCACGTTGGCACCGACGGCTTCCAACCCGAGCGTCACGCTGCGCGTCAATTGAACCAAGGATCCGGTTCTCCATTCCGCGACGCCTCGGGGAGCGACTTGTTCGGCACCGACAAAGATCGGAAAATCGTTGCGATTCTCCAAGAAAACCACGTCGCCAGTGACTTCAATCACCGCAGCAACCGCCGCCACTTCTCCATGGTTCACCACGATCGGACCGTTCGAACTGCTGCCCAAGCTATATTTCCCGCGGACGATTTCATGCGTGGCAACGGGATTGCCATCCACCAACACGGAAACTCGAAAACTCATCATGTATTAGATCCCAGGTAGCACCGACAACACAAACGGAGCGACAACGATTAACAAACAGGCAACCATGATCAACATTGCAGGAAAGACGATCGCGACCTGCGATTCTTCCGCAGCCTTCTCTGCCCACTGCGAACGCTTCTGCCGCATCTGATCGGCTTGCCGGCGCAGGATTGTCGTGACGGGGGTTCCTAATTCTTCTCCTTCATTGATCGACATGATGACTTCGGTCATGTCGGGATCGCGATTGCGATCGGCAAATCCCAACAAGGCCTTGCTCCGCAACGCCCCCATGGCAATCTCTTTTTCCACCAATCCCAACTCCTCGCCCAACGGAGTTCCTTGCGATTCGCGAGCCGCCGTCTGCAACGCTTCTTGGAACCCCGCCCCGACTTCCATCATCAACGCCATCAATTCAATCACGCCTGCGAATCGTCGTTTCAGACGCATTTGTCGCACGATCGCCTGGCTCTTCAACGTTCGCGCCGAAACCGATTGCTGGATCGAAAAAGCGATGAGCCCAATGAACAGCGACGCCACGATCGAATATTCCAGGATAAAGAGCCCAGTTAAAAAACAGCCGACCGCGATACCGATCCCCTCCAATCGTTTGACGTTGAGGTACTCCTGCGGCTTCCACGGCTCGCGAATCCCCGCCGCATGCAGATGCTCATCGGTTGCTGCCAAGATCGGTGCGTTGCTGGGCCAGATCGTGTTCCATTGATCGATCAACGGTTCGCCGTACCGATACGCCGCATTCGCCTTGCGCAATGCCTCACGTCGTTGCTGCTCAAAACGCCCTCCCTGTGGATCGACGACTCGCCGCGATGTGGAGATATCCAACACGGTGTAGCACAACAAAGCGACTGCGGCGGCAGTCAAAAGGCAGGTCATCATTCCCATGGTCACTGTCTCCTTAGAAGTCGATATCCAAAATGCGCAGGCACCATTCCCACGACACATAGACAATGACGAGCACGACCAAAAGCACAAGTTGCCCCATCAGTGTGCCAAACAATACCGCCATGGAAATCGGATCGAGCATGTAAAACAGTCCGAGGAATCCAATTGGGAAGAGGCTCAGAATCAAGGCCATCTTGCGTCCCGCCGCCGTGTCCGCCTCCAGCTTCCGTTCCAGCCGCTGCGATTCCTGTAGCCCCTGGCTGATGCGATCCAACGCCATCGCCACGTTCCCTCCCTTTTCCAACGTGACCGTCATCGCCGACGCGAACGTTGTGAAGGCATCCAAATCAAGCCGCTCTTTGACTTCGCGAATCGCATCTTGCAACGGCCGTCCGGCGCGATAGTCGCGGGTGATTCGCTTCAGCTCATTTGCCAACGGCGCTTGGGTATCGAAGGCAACCTTTTCGATCGCCTGAGGCAAGCCCAGGCCCGCGCGACAACCGTTGGCGACTCCCACGGTGGCCCGAACCAGTTGATCTCGCAACACGATTCGGTGCCTTTGGATCCACAGGTCGATCATGTACCGCGGCGCGATAAATACGATGAACGCGGCGAACAAAGCGATCGGAGGCATGCCTAATATAAAAGTAAACAACACGATTGTGGCAACAAACGTGATCCCCCACCATCGCATCCATGTGTGCAATTGTTCATCCGACACACTCAATCGGGCAAGCTTGGGCTTGATGTCGGCCAGATAGCGATCGGTGATCCGGTCCCAAACGGGACCGAGCGACTGACAGACGAGAAACACCGCCGCAAAGACGCACATTGATCCTAGCAATAAACTCATGATCCGCCGCTAACGATAAAAGGTATCCAAGTCGATCAGCTTGTCTTCGATCAATTCGCCCATAAACGTCGGCAGAGCGCCAGTCGGCATGAGGTCGTCGTTGTGGGATTCTTGTCGAAACAAATCCTTCGTTCGCAAGATGCCTTGCGCCTTGTCGTAGCCGACAAATTCGGTGATCTGCGTGACGCAGCGTCTGCCATTGGAATGCCGAGTCAACTGAACGACCAAATCGATCGCCGACCCGATCTGGCTGTAGATTGAACTGATCGGCAGATCGGCCGCCGATTGCACCAAGACCTCCAAACGTTGGATCACGTCTTCGGACGTATTCGCGTGGATCGTTGTCATCGATCCATCGTGCCCCGTGTTCATCGCCTGCAACATGTCGAGCGCCTCCGGCCCACGGCACTCTCCCACGACGATCCGGTCGGGGCGCATGCGGAGCGAATTTTTGACAAGGTCGCGAATGGTATAGGCCCCCGTTCCCTCGATGTTCGCGGTTTTCGTCTCCATCCGCACCACATGTTCCTTCTGCAGTTGCAGTTCCGCCGTGTCTTCAATCGTGACGATCCGATCCTTATCGGGAATAAAGTCGCTGAGACAATTCAACAACGTCGTCTTGCCAGTTCCCGTTCCGCCGGAAATCAAAATATTACAACCGTGGACCACACATGCGCGCAAAAAATCGCGAGCCACGGGCGTCAACGCTCCCTTCTTGACCAGATCGTCGATCAACATCTTCTTCGAAGGAAACTTACGGATCGTCAAGCAGGGTCCGCTGAGCGCCAGCGGTGCGATCACGGCGTTGACCCGGCTGCCATCCAACAATCGTGCGTCGACCAAAGGTTCGGCCGTATTGATCCGTCGTCCCACGCGATTGACAATCCGTTCAATGATCGCGACGGTGACTTCGTCGGACACAAACTGACGTCCCGACTTTTCCAGCACGCCATTTTTTTCGACGTAGATCTTATCCCGACTGACGACCATGATTTCCGAGATGTTGGGCATCCGAATGAGATCTTCCAGAGGCCCATATCCAAACAGGATATCTTTCACCTGTTTCTTCAAATAGCAGCATGCGAGGTAGTGCAGCAGTTCGTTTTCGTGGTCATAGTTCCGCTGCTTCAGTTCGGTCTCCCAGGTCGAGGCAAACATGCGTTCGACCCGCGCAATCCGCAGACTGAGATCGGCGTGGCGATCGGGAATCATCGCATCTTCCAACGCGGCGGCTAACGATTCCAAGCGTGACTCAAAGTCGGGGCGACTGGATAGCATCCGCGTCCAGCGTTCATCCCCTTCCTTCTCGGAGACTTCGCCTTCAATCATCCGCTGCAAAATGTAGCTTTCGGTGCGTGCCGCGGCGGTCCCGATCAACAGATCGGCATTCTCCTGGCTGAAGAGACCGTGCAACCGCGAAAACTCATCGATGTCGTGTTCCACTTGCAACAGAAACGGATCCGATTGCCGGCGTGAATCGTCGGTGTCCGAGACATCCAATCGGGACAGTAGGTCGCGATGGATTTGTAGTATCAGCATCGAAACACGCTGCGAAATCCCCGCAGATGCGTCCTCCGCAGCGGGTGCCTCTTCCAACTTCAGCGTAAACGGAAAGATCCGAATCGCTTCGGATCGTCCGATGATCGCACGCTCGCCCATCCGCACCGATTGCTCGCCGACAAACACCTCGTTGTCACCCAACGGCGTCAGTTCCCAATGCGATCCATTGCGATTGAGGATGGCGTGGGTTGGCGAGATATAAGGATTTTTCAGGACGATATCGTTCGTATGCGGATCCGATCCGATACGAACAATCGCTTCGGACGTATTAAAATACGTCGGCTGCGATTCTCCGATCCGGCTGAACGCAATTCTCAAACGAAGCCCCTTACAAAAACGGCAGCCCACACATTCGACGTCAAGCTACACACCGGAGTGAACACGGATCTGAAACTTTTCGTTGGTGCCACGGGTTTGACGATCGACGAAACTCTGAAGCTTGTTAGCTTCCACAGTGCCACCTTCAGAGACCGCTATTCCAATTTCGCGCGCCTGTTCGCTGCGTTCCCCCAACATCCGTTTTGCCCCCACACTGACGACTCGAAAGGGTCCCACCCATTCCAATGGTTCGCTCTCATTATCCGCGGAGATGCGAAAACTAACACTCTCGCCCACAGCGATCGATGCGACCGGGGCTCGCGACATATCCACCACGATCACGGATTCGCCAGCCTGTAAATCGTATTGGGCCCCCCGCACCGGCGCATCCACCCACAACACCAACTCTCCCTTGATGAGATCGCGCGTCGCCGTCCGCCCACTGAGCACCGCCATGTCTTCAAATGGAATCGCCGACTTTTTCAACGACTCAGAAAATTGCGTGGGGACCGGAATCGAGTCGAGGACCTCGGTGGAGAATTTATCCCCCGCACGGATATCTTTGGTGACCGTGGTGAATTGCACGGGCTTCGTGCTCTGCGAAATACTAATTGCGTTAAACACGGCCGCCAGTCCGCCCAATCCTACAGCGATTAGCAATTTGGTGGTGTGTCCCATGATGGTACTTTCGAGTGATTCGAGTGAAAAACAACGAGGGCAGCCGACCTAGTTCGCCCCACACGATGCCAGCAACCGGCTAGCCTTCACATCCACGGTGCCAAAGTAGATGATGTCGTCCGGCTGCAGACGACAGCGTTGGATTCGCAATGGCTTGCTGTCGCCGCGGCGCAGAAAGGTTCCGTTTTTGGAATGCAAGTCTTCAATGATGGCGACGGGCCCATCGGGCAAGATCCTCGCATGAAACAACGAAACCGTAGGCGATTCCAGTTGAATCTCATTGCCAAGCCCCTTCCCCACAAAGATCGCGCCTCGCGAATCCTGCCCTCCCAGCAAATTTCCAGGTAACAGAATCCGGTTGTCCCGCCCCAACGTGATCAGGTCCTGCCGACGAACGGGATGTGCCGAACGGATCCGTTTCTGATTGACGTAGGTGCCATTGGTGGAATTCAAGTCGGTGATTTTTAATCCATGATTTGAATAACTGATCTGGCAATGGACACCCGAAACAACAGGACTGTCGATGCGGAAATCGCATTTGGGATGGTACCCAATCACCCAACGATCTTGCGGAGGCTGTCCTGGTTGATTCAAGACAATGTTGATGTAAGTCGCCTTCACCGACGCAGGGACAATTTCTTCCACCGTCCCTTTGAATTCGCCTTTAGACGGACTATCCGATAATGATTCCGAGGTATCGGCAGTGGGTGACAACGGCTTGGAATCCGACAATGTCAGATCATATGCTTCGCGCCGGGCGGGATTGATCAAACATAATTTTGCTTCCGCGATCTCGTTCAATAGATCTTGCCCGATGTCGGTGAATTCACCTCGGGCACGACGTCGCACATGCAGCGATTGGCGTTCGGCTGCGGATCGAATGACTTCCAGGTCTTGTTCGAAGCGGGCCACGCCCAACAACTGGTATAACGTTGGCGGCTGTTGTTCCGGTGGGATACCCAACCATTGATGGTAAACGTCGAAGTCGCTCATCCGCTTGTCACTCGTTCCCGAATCCACTGTTCGAGTTGTTCCAATTGCTCGCTCAACGCATCGTCGATGAAGCCGTCGCGGTCATGCTGTAAACAGGTGCGTCCCAACCCAACGCAACTGTGCAGATACAATTTATTGGCTTGATCCCACGCCATGCGGGCCCGCGCGACATGCCCTTGCATTTGCATACGTTCTTTTGGCTGTGTCTGCAATGCTTGCTTCTTGTTTAACATATCGACCAATCGCCGCAACGTCCGCGATTCGGCGAGGGATTGTCGCATCAATCGCTGCGTTGATACGGCCGCCGTAGGAACTGCTGATTCGATCGCGCGTCCTCCGATATGGGCGTAGATTTGATCCAAACGCGACAACAAGTCTCCAATACTGGAATCGGGTCCCAAGCTGGCATCGACAATCCAAGCGTCCGATTCGTCCTCTGCCGCCGACGCGTTTTCTCCGATCGTTAGCCGGGTTCGCCAAACTTCCAGCGGTTCGAGTTCGGCAAACCCCTCGCGTCGCATTTCGACAAATGCGGATGCCTTGGTCGCTGGAACCTGCGCCGTAACGGTAATCGTTCCGCTGGCATCATAACTGCAACAGACACGAATCTCGGTTCCCTTGGGAAGCGATGGATCCAAATGAACAACGCACTGCCCCAACGAGGAACAGTAAACCGGATTTTCACTTTCCCCCTCCAACAGTCGGACGCGCACGTTCTTTTGCCCATCTTCCATGGTCCGGAAGACCTGTGTCGACGATGCCGGCAACGGACTGTTTCGGGGAATGATCACCTGGTTGACCCGTTGCTTAGTCGCCAAATCGACGCCTTGAATTCCTAAGCTGTGTGCATTGACATTCACGACCTCAAACTGCGACTGGCTATCGAGAAAACGTTGTTCGCTGCGCATTGCCGCGTACAAGGCCGCCCCCTGAGCAACAACCACGTCGGGCTGCTCGGCCAACGTAACAGGCTGCGAAGTTTCTTGGCGCAAGCGAGCGGCTACCAGCGGAATTCGGCTGGACCCGCCCACCAACAGCACCTCATCCACATCGGACCATTGGCAGTTCGCATCGCTTAACACCGACTGACACGTCATCGCTGTCCGCTCGATCAAAGGCGCTACAGCCTGCTCAAATGCCTCGCGTGTCAGCGTAAAGCCGTCGATCAGTCCGGCGTGCTGAAACGAAACGACAAACGAATCATGAAGGCTCAACGCATGCTTTGCTTCGCGTGCCAAGGCATTCAATCGCAGCAAATCCGCAGGATCACAACGCGGGTCCACACCATGCTTGTTCAGAAAGCTCTGCGCGATCCGGTCCACGATCCGTTCGTCAAAATCGCGGCCCCCGAGGTAGATATCTCCGTCGGTCGCCAGAGTCTTGAAAACGCGACCTTCGATCTCCAGCAACGTCACATCAAACGTGCCGCCACCAAGATCGTAAACTAAGATCTTGCGAACGGCTTGATCGCTCATTTCTCGCAAATGCTGGTACCCCGCAGCGATCGCGGCAGCCGTCGGCTCGTTGATAATGTCCAACACCTTGATCCCCGCCAACGCAACGGCTCGTTGAGTTGCCGAACGTTGGCGTTCATCAAAGTAGGCGGGAACCGTAACGACGACTTCGCTGAGCGGGCCTATTTCATGCTGCACGTTTTGGACAAGTCGTTCGACCAAAAAACCGGTCAAGACTTCCGCCGGCACCTCACACAAACGGACCCGCTTTTGATAGTGCGGTTTGCCGATATCGCGTTTAAACCCTTCGGCGTAGCTTTCAAAATCTTGGTAGCCCAGGTCGACAGCATCGTTGCCCACGATCACATGATCGCCGAAAAAAATCGCGCTGGGGACCAACCCCTGCTCGCGATCGTGGGCCGCGATCTGCGGCTGGCCCGACGAATCCACATAAGCGGCGACGGATATCGTCGTGCCCAAATCCAATCCCACTGCGGCTTTCTGCATCACTTATTCTCCCTCGCCGTCATTGCTGGTTGGAGCGGGCGGGCTGGGATGCAATCCGATCGTCTCCCCAGGATCACTGGCGATGTCATCGGGCGTCGCCGCCTCTCCGCCTCCGGTGGGAACCAACAAAAACGCAACCACCGCGAGAACCAAAGCTGCGCCAATGATCGCGCGATCCTTTGTCTTCTTATCCCAGTTTTTATAGTCGGTCCAACCAGCCGATGCAGCCTGTTCGGTTGGCAGGCCGGTGGGCACTGACGCGGGGCGGACTGGAGCCCCCATTGGCTGCGCGGCCGCGGAAATCGGAGCGGCGGTGGCGGGACGATTGGGTGCCGGTCCCGCGGGGGCATTGGAAGCCGCCGGCCCCACGGGGGCTGCCGGCCCAACCGGCGCCGCGGGAGCTCGAGGGGCCTGAGATGAAACCGCCATCGTTTTCCTCGGTTCGGCCATTCCGAACGGCGCGCGCGCCGGCAGCCGTGCGTGGGAACCTGTCGAAGGATCTGCTAACACGATCGTTTTCCGCAAACTGCTCTTCTTTTGCGGTGCAGGACGTCTCGAAGCCTGACTTGCCGCTACCGCGACTTGCGGCGCCGCCGCTGGCCGCAAACGCTTTCGAACGGACAGGTATTGCGTTGCCAGTTCGTTGATCGAAGGGGTGCCGCTTTGCAAGAAGAACTGAACATCCGGTCCCTGCCAGGACAAACGGATGATATCGCCGGACCGCAATGCCGCACGACTTCGCACCGGCGATTGGTTGACAAACAACCCACTTCCCCCGATGCGCTGCACGACCCAACCATCGCTGCCCCGACTGACACACACACGGCAATCCACAGCGTCTGCGAATTCCGTGGAAACTTGAATGTCCGCATCCGAAGCACAACCGATTTCAAAACGAGTGGCATCGGTACCGAACATCTTGCCGGCTTCCGGCCCCGATGCGATCACGACCACCGCACCGTTACTGGGGCGTGTCAGGACGTCGCTTGCCGAATGATCTCCAGGATGCGGCACCTCCGATTCGTTGCTACTCTTCCGCACCGGCATTGGATTGATCACCGCGGCGGGCTGCGGAGACCGAACCGATGTATTGGCCACCTCCGCGGGAAGTTCACTTAACGCCTGTTCAGCGAACCGATAGCGTGAATAGGGATCCTTCAACAACATCTTATCGATCACCGCTCCCAACTCGGGCGGGCATTCCTCGACGATGTCGCAGGTCGGTGGCAGCGTCAGCTGAGGATTTGCGTGCCAATGCAGCCATGCGATGTCGTTCCGATTGGCATCATCACGCACACCATTGAACAACGTCGGGAAATCGTCGCCGACAAGCAACTCGAGGATCGTGAAACCCAAGGCGTAGATATCGATCCCAGCACCCGCAGCGTTCTCGTCGCCGGTCATCTCAGGAGCGAGGTATTTGGGGGTGCCCGCATCGGGAATGATTCCCGGACCGTCCAACGGCAGCAGGAATCCATCGCATAAGAGGACTTGATCATCGGCGTCCAACAGCAAATTCGTTGGTTTAATGTTGCCGTGAAAGAAACCTGCCTTGTTAATGTAATCGAGCGCTTCGAGCGATTGGCGCAACAGACGCAGAGCGCTCGCAGGCGTACAGAAGTTCAGATCGGCGACCGATCGCGGAGCCCATTCGGTGACGATCCAGCCGCGATCTTGTTCAACATCGAGGTAATCGATCAGATGACGATGAGAAAACCCAGCCCAACGACGCGCCGCGTCGTAGACGCGATCGCGCAATCGCGAATTGCTGCAAACGTGCGCTGAAAGCTGCTTGACCGCGACCCGCTTGCCAAGCCGAGTCGCTCCTTCGTGCAAGGTGCCAAGCTTTCCCTGCCCGTGAATGCGAATCAATTGGATCATCTGTCTCTGTAGCCAGGGGGTACAATCGCCTTACAACTGTCGCTGATTCTATCCCCCATACAACCGAACGCGAACCTCATGCAGGGAATTTTATGGAAACGATCAAGATTTACGAAGAGACGACGCGACACTTTCTGTTGCCTATCAAACCTCTGCTGGACGATGACGACGTATCAGAAATTCTAATCAACGGCCACGAAACGATCTTCTTTGAAAAGGCGGGCCGCTTGTATCGGTCGGAACTGCGGTTTCCCGACGAAGCTTCGTTAATGGCCGCAGTACGCAACATCGCGGAATTTGTCAACCGAATCGTCGACCGCGACAACCACAGCATGGACGCTCGCCTGCCCGACGGATCCCGCGTCCACGTGATCATCCCTCCCAGCTCCCGAGGCGGGCCGCACGTCTCGATACGCAAGTTCAAACGCTCGACGTTCAACTTGGATTCTTTGGTCGACTGGGGCAGCCTGAGCGCCGCTGCCGCGGAATTCCTAAAGATCGTGGTGCAGATTCACAAGAACACGATCATCAGCGGAGGCACCGGCACCGGCAAGACGTCGATGCTCAATGCGCTCTCGGCGTCGATCCCCGAGCACGAACGGATCGTCGTTATCGAAGACAGTTCCGAGCTCCAGTTGCATCAACCCCACACCGTCTATCTGGAAGCGCAACCCGCCGCCCCCGATGGTCGCGGGCGGGTCAGCATTCAAGATCTGTTTGTCGATTCGCTGCGGATGCGTCCCGACCGGATCGTCGTCGGTGAAGTTCGACGCGGTGAAGCGTTGGACATGATCCAATCGATGCTCTCGGGACACGCCGGTGCGTTGACAACAACGCACGCCAACACACCGCTGGACGCGATGATTCGCCTAGAGACGATGTGCCTGATGTCGGGCGTCGACATGCCCGTCCATGTCGCCCGACGCCAAGTCGCGTCGGCAGTCCATCTTGTGATTCAGCTCCGCCGCTACGACGACGGTTCACGCCGCGTCCATTCGATCGAAGAGATCCTCGGACTCGACGACCAAGGCATGTACATCGCCCATCCGTTATACGAATTCCAAACGACCGGACGCGATGACGACGGGATGCTCATCGGTGCGATGCAGCCCACCGGCAACGTTGCCACGTTTTCAAAAGAGGCCTACGCGCTGGGTTTCGGCAACACCATCGATCTCTGCCGGTCCGTGCTTCCCCCCAACGGAAGCGAAGCCGAGCAATAAACGCCTAGCCGTCTCGAGAAATCACCTCGCGGCAAGCTGTCCAACGCAAAGGCGTGGTGGCGACGTCCGACAGATTGAATCTGCAGGTTCCGAATGTAATGCGGAGAATCTGCCAATCATCCGACAGTCACACCATCACGTCCGGTACCGAATCAACAGTGCCCTTCACCAACTCGATCGTTTCAAATTCCGATTACCGATCTAAATCCACGGCGCGATAGCGAATCTGTTGCACGAAAAGTGGAAACGCAAACGCAGGGCGCTTGCTCCACCCGCAACGGTACAGGCCCAAAAAACAAGAGGATCGTTGCAGCGTTTCACGTTCGGGAGCGAGGTGTGTCGTGAACTCAACCAACAAAGGATGTGCACGAATGAATCTCACCTTGAATCGCTATAGAGACGCTTAGGGCGAGCGCACTTTCGCGGAACGAAAGGCGACAATCTGCAACGGGAATATGGGCGACGACTTAGCCCAATGTGAACTCGGGCAGGCGAACGATCTCACCGCCGCGAAGCGCCGATTGATGCGCACAGATTCCAACGCAGGTCCAGTTGGCGCTGGTCACCGCATTGGGCATCGGATCGCGATCCTCCTTTAATGCCGAAACGAACTCGTGCACCAAGTGCGGATGTGAACCGCCGTGACCGCCACCTTGGATAAAGGAGAGGTGTTCGGAATCGTGAATCTCCGCCGGTTGCGTGAACTTCTGAATCTCGGCGGGTAACAGATGGGCATAATCGGGCACCTCCACCTTCTCCGCAATCTCCGGCTCCGGTTTCTTGGCGGTATGAAGCACGTGCGGTTCGTTTTCCACAAGCGTCCACTCAAAACTCTTCTTCGTTCCGTAGACATCAAAACTCTCGCGGTACTGTCGAGCAACGTCGTATAAGAATCGCCAGATGTGCGCCGTCAGATCGCTATCCTTGACCTTGATGTGACAACTTTCGACGGCGAACTTGTTCCCCGACTTCTCCGCGATGTCGTCGCGGACCGTTCCCGACCCGAAGCAGCTGACGTATTCTGCCAGTCCATCGACCAAGCCCAGACAGGGACTGACCGCATGCGTGGCGTAATGCATCGGGATCATCTGTTCCCAATAGCTTGGCCAGCCGTCCATGTCTTGCGGATGCGAAGCGGCCAAGTGCTGGATCTTCCCCAACTCTCCCTTGGTGAACATCTCTTTGATGAACAGATACTCGCGGCTGTAGACAACCGTTTCGGCCATCATGTATTTGAGCCCCGTCGCTTTGACCTTCTCGACGATCTTCTGGCAATCCTCGATCGTCGTCGCCATCGGAACGGTGCACATCACATGCTTGCCCGCGTCCAACGCCTTGAGCGTCATCCAGGCGTGGTCGGGGATCGGGCTGTTGATGTGGACAAAATCGATCTCGGGATCGGCAAGGACGGCGTCGTAGTCGGTGTATCGCTTTTCGATCCCGAACTGATTCCCCGTCTTCTCCAGTTCGGCAGCGTTGCGGCGGCAGATCGCCCCGATGTTCGCCTGAGGATGCGCCGCATAGATCGGCAAAAACTCAGCTCCAAACCCCAGCCCAATCATCGCCCCGTTTACTTTTCCGTTCATCCAGCTCTACCTGTCGCACATCTTAGATTTCGGTCCACTCATCGGGCAGCCGACGTTTCCGACAACGGCAGCTGGGCGGCAACAAACCGCAACCGACGGAAACATTATCGGCCGTACCGGATTTCAAGCCATGAGCTTGTGCGCACAACATTTGAGTTTTTTCACCGAACACTCGCACCCCCGAAAGAGTTAGCTGCCATAATGGATCCTCGGCTCGATCACTGCTCAGCGGACCTACGGAATCCAACGGAAGCCATGAAGATTGTGCAACAGCGTCGCTCAGTGGCTCTGCTAGTCGAAACATCCAACGCCTACGCCCGCGGCGTCTTGGCTGGCATCATCGATTACATCCAGCAACATCAACGCTGGTCGCTGGTGTTGCCGGAGCAGGAACGTGGCGCGCGGCCGCCCGACTGGCTGCAACGTTGGCAGGGAGATGGCATCATCGCTCGGATCGAGACCGACGAGATCGCTCAAGCGATTCGGCGCACCCAGTGCCCAGTCGTCGATGTCAGCGCGGCTCGCCATCTGCCCGGCGTCCCCTGGGTCGAAACCGACGACGATGCGATCGCTCGGATCGCCGTCGAACATCTTGTCGAGCGAGGTTTCCGGCACCTCGCCTTCTGTGGCGATTCGGGATTCAATTGGTCGCAGTGGCGGCAACAAGCCTTCGAGCAATACGTCCAGCAAGCCGGCGGTACCTATTACCAATACGATTCGATCCCCCGCCACGATCCCGAATACTCGTGGAACAGCGAACGGGCGCGGCTCGCCCAATGGGTCGAGCAACTGCCGCATCCGATCGGAATCTTTGCCTGTTACGACATCAAAGCGCAGCAATTGCTGGACGTCTGCCGCGAGCTGAACATCGCCGTTCCCGAACAGATCGCCGTGCTTGGTGTCGACAACGACCGCTTGTTGTGCGACCTCGCCGACCCGCCGCTTTCGAGCGTCAGTTGCAACACGCGGCGGACCGGATACGAAGCCGCGGCAATGCTGGACCGGATGATGGCGGGAGACACGATCGGGGCGGAGAAGGTTTTGCTGGAACCGTTGGGAATTCAGACTCGCCAGTCGACCGACATCTTGGCGACCGACGATCCCGATGTCGCCGCGGCGGTCCGTTTTATCCGCGAGCACGCTTGCGACGGAATCAAAGTTGTCGACGTGCTGAACGAGGTCCCTGTCTCGCGGCGAGTGCTGGAAAAACGGTTCCTCAAAATCCTGGGGCGCTCGCCGCACGAAGAGATCACGCGGCTGAAGATCGATCGCGTCAAACAACTGCTGGTGCAAACCGATCTCTCGCTCGCCGAGATCGCTCGCCGCACCGGATACCGCCACGACGAATACCTCTCGGTGGCATTCAAGAACGTCGTTGGAGTTCAACCGAGCAAATACCGCCAATCGGCGAAGACATCGACTTGAAACGGCGGCGCGATCGATGAGGAGTATCTCGAAGCGATCCAAAGATAGCAGCCGGAGGTCGTGACGAAGAGTGCAGCAGCTCGGCCCCAGCCTCTTCTAAACGGGCCCTTCGATCGCTAACGCATTCATCAGATCGCTCAGCACGTCGGCATCGTTAGGCAGCTTCGTCGGCACCATCGCTCGCAGGGCGATCGGCACATTGTCCATCCGAAAGGTCGTTCCGGCCGCGTGGAGACCGTAGACCGCGGTGCTGAATTCGACCGTCGGCTGGAACAGCGATTGCGAACCGGGATGGTCTAACAGAATAGTGGGGATCGATTCCAGATGTTTTCGTGCGGCCGCCGAGAACCTAGGAATCGTTTCGGCACCCACCAAAACCACCGCGTCGACATCGCCTCGCGCCAGCAGCCCATCGGCAGAGAACTCGCTCGGATTGTGACGCGGGTAACCGCAAGAGAAATCGACCGCAAAAGGATATCCGGTCTGCCAACAGACGACATTGTCCGCTCCCGAAACCTCCCCGTGCCGCCCCATCCGCCGGGCCGTGAATCGGGCGAACCGATTGAGTTCGGCGACCAATTGCAGCAGTGCCGCAACGTTCACGTGATCGATTGGCGCTGTCGTCGCCACCTCGCGGTCGGCGTCGCCGCCGAGCCCCAGCCCATAAAAGAAGACTCCATATTTGCAGCCCTTCATCAGCGGAACCAGTTGTTCCAGCGGTGCCGGTACATCGGCGACTTGGTCTCCGCGGATGAGGCGTCGCAGCATCGAAAGGGTTTCAAAATCCTGTCCCGGCGGGATCGCAATCGTGATGTCCGGCGTCGTCCCCTCGGCGTCCAATCGACATTGTTCAACTTGCCCTGCGGTGCCGATCATCACCACGGTGCGGTCGGCTCGTCCGCCGGGCAACCAACGGCCGCGAGGATGAATCGAATAGCGTTCCGCATGTCGCGGATGGGAGCTTGCCGGATCGCAACCCCAGAAGATGACAAGATCGGCGCGATTGCGGATCTCGCCTAGTGTGCAGGTGACTTCGCCAACCTCCTGCAATGCCATGATCGCGGCGGAGTGATCCAAAGAAGCGGTCGTATCGACCACGCCGCCCAAGGCATCCGCCAAAGCGATCGCCGCGCGTTGACCGGGCGTCGCACTTTGGGAAAGTCCATAGATCAGCGGATAGTCGGCGGCGCGAAGGATCTCGACCGCCACGGCGAGGGCGGAATCGTAGTCGACATCGACTCCGGCGACCTGCGGTCCGCGAGGCTCCGATTCGCATCGTGAGCGAAACCACTGTTCTCCGCGCGGGCACGCCGGTTCGAACGACAAAAGCCGATCGCCGTCGAACTGCACGGAAAGATCATCGCAGAGACAACTGCAACCCGGACAGGCGACGTGATTCCAGGTTTCGGACAAGCGACAACTCCTGTGTGACTGGGGGGATCAACAAACGAATAGGGACGAATCGACGACCGTCCAACTAAGAATATCGAAAATCGACAGCCCGCGTCAGCGACGCGGGGCTGGTTTCCTCAGTTTAGGCGTGCCGGGTTCGTTTGATTCACCCGAGAGTAGTTCATCGTGTTCCGTCTTGTCACGCTTCGCTGCCTGATCGCCGCGAGGTGCTTATTGGTTAAGTGTTGTTTGCGATGATGGACGATCCGCATTGCATCAAGTGTCACGCAGAGGTGCCTGCCCAATGGACCGACAACCTGGAGGTCCAATGGAGCGACGGCACGAAGCGGGTGCTGCACGACGTGATGGTCGACCAGCTGCAAGCGATTCACTACGCTACGCAGGACCAGTCGAATCCTAGCGATTCGATTTCCGAACCACTACTCGACGAGATAAACATCCGATGCGGCGGGAAAATATGCCGACGGGCTCAGCGAGATGTTGCCAAGAGTGACAACGCGCATCGTCCCGACGGCAAAAGAGGAGTTGAAGGTTCCGCTGCCCGCCAGGATCGCGTGCCCCCAACGCGAGTAGACCGTTCCAGAGAACTGGGTGATGCCAAGGGCCTGCAAGCTGAGGATCGTGATCGGCCGACGATCGCGCGGCCGTTGATACAGCAGCATTCCGTGGTAGGGACTGCTCGGATCGTTCAATCCCGACAGCCGGCTGCCGGGCAAGGGCGAGATCAGCACGCTGGGCAATTGAGCGCCAACCGTATTGGGCGGCGCCGTCTCGCGATCCTCCGCGGCGTCGGGAAGACCGGACGCCGGATTGTAGCTGCTGTTGCTGGTCACATAAAACATCACGCCATCGGCATACACGATGCCTCCGGTGATGCTGAGCGCGATCCCCGTGATCGGGTGCTTGCCCCGGATGATGTAGACCCCCGGTTCAAAACGAGCGATCCCGGCGGTGACGTCGATCCAGTCGTAGACGCCCGGCTTGAGCACCGTTCCCAGCGGCTTGAGGATATTGAGTGTGACCAGCACGCCGCCGTGATCGTCCACTTCGACGTTGTCCGGATCCGATGCTGTCGATGGCGGTGCCAGGTTCCCCATCGGATCGGGCATCGGCATCCGGTTGGCTCTTAAGTTGAGCGTATCGACGCCGGGCAGAGGATCATAATACAGAAGGCGGTCGACGCCGCCGGCGGTGCGAATGTCGCTTGCCCGAACACACGTCAGGGGCAGAACCGGGGTACAGGCGATCGAATAGGGTGGCCCATGGGTTTCGCCCGCCTGTTCGCCATATTCGTCGACACCGCCCCATGTGTTGTTACTCAAGATCGCACCGTCGACAGTCAACGTGCCGAGCCCCAAGACTTCCAAACCGCCGAGCAGACTTGGATAGAGCGGCAGAGTCAAAATCGAGGCGACGGAGATCGGGGCGGGATCGACATCCAACAGCATGATCGCCGCGGGCGATGTCGACGTTTTCGTTCCCGCCACAGCTCGGGTCGTAATCGTTTGCTGTCCGCCTGCCGCAAAACGCTGCAGAAAATAGCTGGGGCTTTCCCCCTGGACGATCACTTCGGAGAATCCTGCAACTCCCTGGTAGGGCCCCGAGCTGGGCGGGCTGTTGGTGGTCACGTTGGCGTCGGGCAACGCGTTGTGCGATTGAACGTATTCCGTACTGATCGCGTTGATCGAACCCTCGTCCCCTCCCATCATCCCCCATGTCGCCGCGGCATAAGCTGCCGCGTCGGTTGTGTTCTGGTAGTCGCGCGATACCGTCATCATCAAACCGGCATCAAACACGAGAGCCAAAACCGCAAAGACACCCGGCAGGGCAACGCACAAAAAGACGAAGACCTTCCCAGTTCGCGTCGTAGGTTTGATCCGGCGCGATTGGAGAGACGACGGTGGATTGGCGTGCGTGTTCAATGGACGATCCTCGTTACAGTTGTCGCAGAAAGCGTCTTGGCAGATCCCAGCAATCCCGGCAGGATGGGGTTGTGGAGGTAGGAGAGTTGAATCGACACGCGGTCCCCTTCGCGCGTGTCCGCATCGAGCCACTCGACTCGAATGTCCACATCTTCGGGCGGCATCGTCACCAACAGCTCTCGCGCCGCAGCGGCGATATCGGAGCTGTCATCCGCGGTGCCAACATAGGCTGTCGGCCCCAGAACGCTCTGTTCGGGAGTCGCCTGTTCGCCGCGAACGATCACAACTCTTGCGATCCGCCGCGCCGATTCTCCCAACGCGTTGTAACGCAGCGAGACCAGTGCAAACTCCAACATCGCAAGCAGCGCCCCCAGGAAGATCAACATCGTGATCGCGACTTCCAAGGTGTAGGCGCCGCGACGACGGGAGACAGCACAACGATTCAATTTACGGTTCATCGATCGATACTCCAGCGAAGGTTAGCGAAGCTGCAGCATCACGACGGATGCTTCCAAATCGATCGAAGAAGGGATGCCCGGCCAATCGACAGCCGGCACAAACGCACACTGCGACTCGACGCGCACGCGATACAGCCCCATTTCGGCCTCTTCGGTATCGGCAACGACGGTCGTTTCGATATCGGCAAAGGCCGCAGTCGCGTACAGATCGGACGCAAAGGCTTGCTGGATTCCCGCGGTCCATTCATCGCGATTGATCGACGTCACCTTCCGCATCGCTCCGTATTCGGCAGCGACACGGGTGGCGTTGGACAAAGCGACCTTCAGATGAACCACGCGCCCCAGGTCGGCGCAAGCGAGTGTGAACAGCATCACCATCGGCAGGGCGATCGCAAGTTCGATCGCCGCCACCGCACGTCGTGGCGCCCGGCGTCGCATGGTCTTCAAATCAGCCGGTTTCATCCGTGTCTTATTTGGAAAATGCACGGCACACCTCAATCGCTGCGGGCCCAGCCAAGACGACAAACGTCGCTGGCAGAATGAGAAGCATCGTGGGAAGCAGGACTTTGACGCCTGCCTTTTGCGCCGACTCCTCGGCATCCATTTCGCGTTGTTCGCGCAACGTCTCGCTGATCACTTTGATCGATTCGCACAACTCGGTACCAATCTTCTGCGATTGCGTGACAAAGGTGCTCAGCGTGCGAAGCGGTTCATATCCTGTGCGGGTCGCAAACTGCTGCAGTGCCGCTTCGGGAGACGATCCAAGTGCCATCTCGCTCTGCACAATGCTCAGCTCATCCCCCATCACTGGATGGGCCTGTTGGAGTTCGCGATGAACCTGAGGCAACGTCGCGTGCAGGCTGAGACCGCCGCGCAGGCAGACCGAAGTCAGGTCGAGGAAATCGGGCAGGCCTTTGCAAAACGCGATGTGCCGTTGGCGAACGCGGCGCCCGAGCCAAGCCTGCGGCATCAGCAAACCGACGAACCCAAACAACGCTCCTGCGGCAAGCGCCGTTCCATATCCAACGCCTCCGGTAAACGCCATCGCCAACAGCGCGATCGGTGGCGCCGCGGCCAATGCATAGGTCATGGCAATACAGCGGACGAGATGTGAATGACGATAAAATCCGGCGTGGGAAAGCAGTTTTTGCAAGCGTTTCCAATCGTCGGGGCGCGCCGCCAACAGGCCGACCAATCGGCTGCGAAGCGGTTGCTGCCGCTTGGCGTTTCGATCGGCAGAGCTTTCGCGAAAGATCGATCCCCCTTCGGCCGACTCCGTCGAAATCGTCTGCGATTTACGTGTCAACGATTCGCACCGCCGGTCGATTGCGCTGTCGTGGCCGCAAAACGGCAACGCCAAACAATAGACGAACAGGCTGACCGAAATGAACGCAAAGATGGTGAACAGGGTAAGCATGATAGGAGCCTCCTAGTAAGAAATCCGTGTTGTGTAATAAATCCACACCCCGCCGAGGCATTGCGCCCCCGCAGCCAGTGCCAACAGCGATGGCGTTTCGAACAAAGTACTTACGTAGGGGCGATTGAGGATCGCCAATCCGATCAACGAAACGATCGGCAGCAGCACAAGCGTCGTCGCCTGCAAACGTCCCTCCGCCGTCAACGCTTGCACCTTCATCTGCAGCTTCAGACGGCGACGTACGGTATCGGAAAGGTTGTCCAACAGATCGGCCAAACTGCCGCCAGTGCGAGCATGGATGGTGAGGGCGACAGCAAAGATCTGCAGTTCGACAATTTCGGTTCGCGATGCGAGGCTGCGGGCGGCGACTTCGATGCTCAACCCCATGTGCTGTTGATCGATGCAGTAGGCGAACTCCTCACCCAACGGCGCTTCGACTTCGTTGGCTACCATTTGAAATGCTGCCGGCATCGTTTGTCCCGAGCGGACCGAACGGTTGATCAATTCCAGCGTATAAGGAAGCTGACGGTAGATCTTGCCGCGTCGCGATTGATATCGCATCCAGACAAACACGGGGATCGCGAGACCGCCGGCAATCCAGCCTGCGACCACAAAACCAACGACCGGCCCGTGTAAAATACGGCTCACGCCAAACAGAATCACGCCCATCAGACAAGCCAGCCCCAGGCTGCCATAGACCAATTGTGACATCGTGATTTGGGTCCCCGATTGTTCCAACAGACGCCCCAACCCATGTTGCCAGCGTTCGCGCAACGAAACCGTTTCCTTCACGCTAGAGACGTTGCGAAACAGTTGCACCTGATCGGTCGCACGCGCTTCGGAAAGTCCAAGATCGTCGTTCAAACGCTGGGCGACACGCTGTCGATAGCGATAGAACAACTCGTAGATGAGACTCTGGAGGGCAAGGATCAACAGCGTGCTGCTGATGAAGATAATGATCTGTAGTTGGGAATGAGTCATTGGGGTGAATCCGAAACGTCGCAGGTGTAACAACAGGAAAAACTACTGAATCCGATACGCTTGCATCTGTTCCATATCCACTTCCATGCGGCGTTGCCGAAACATCTCCGCATCGATGTGGACGCCAGCCGACCGGAGTCGCGGGAGACACTTCGGCATAATTCCACAAGCCTCGAAATGGCCTTCCACCTGCCCGTTCTCGGCAACTCCTGTCTGTTGAAACGTAAACAGATCATGCATGTTGATCGCATCATTCTGCGTGCCGGTGATCTCCGATATCTGTGTGATCTTCCGAGTGCCACCCGCCAATCGCTGGGTCTGGATCACGATATTGATCGACGATGCGATCTGTCGATGAACAAACCACATCGGCAGTTCGGGAGCCGCCATCCCGACCAGCATCTCTAAGCGATTGATCGCATCTCGAGTGTCGTTGGAGTGGATCGTTGTCATGCTGCCGGCGTGTCCGGTACTCATGGCTTGCAGCATGTCAAACGCTTCCACGCCGCGGCATTCGCCGATGATGATTCGATCGGGACGCATCCGCAGGGCATTTTTCAGCAAGTCGCTGGCGGTGACTTCTCCGCGACCTTCCAGGTTCGCAGGGCGCGTCTCCATCCGAGCGACATGCGATTGCTGCAGCTGTAACTCGGCGGCGTCTTCGATTGTCGCGATCCGCTCGCCCTGAGGGATGTGGCTGGACAACATGTTTAAAAGGGTCGTCTTCCCACTGCCGGTGCCTCCCGAGATCACGATGTTCAATTTGGCGGCGATACAAGCGGCCAGAAAACCCAACATCTCCGGCGTCGCCACACGCCGTTTGACAAAGTCGGCGGCGGTCATCGGGCGAGTGGCAAATTTGCGAATCGAGACCAATGCCCCTTCGAGCGCTAGCGGTCGGATGACGGCATTCAATCGGCTGCCATCGGGCAATCGAGCGTCGACCATGGGACTCGATTCATCGATGCGACGCCCCACGCGACTGGCCACGCGTTGCACGATATTGACCAAGTGATCCAAGCTCTGAAATCGAACCTGCGTCTCTTCCAACATCCCGCGGCGTTCGACGAAGACGGAATTGGGGCCGTTGATAAGAATGTCGGAGATCGTTGGATCGTTCATCAAGACCTCGATCGGCCCGAGTCCTAACATCTCATAAAGCAGGTCTTCGACGATCTCTTCCTGCTCGGCATGGGTTAACAAATCGGAGTGGAAACGACACAACTCTTGAGCGCCAAGTCGCAATTGGTCTCGCATCAATTCGGGTTTGATGTTCCGCAATGCCGACATATCGATGCGGGCAACCAATTGGTCGTGAATCTCACCACGCACGCGTTGCAGTCGTTCGCGGCGTTCAAGGCTGTTGTTCGGAGATAGAGTCGCTTGATTCATTGTTCGTTGATCCCACAGACGTTCTTGTTGAAGTGATAGAGATTAGGAGAGTGCTGGTACTTGGCGAGAAGAACCAAACGTCGATTTCAGGAGTGCGCCAACGTTCCATCGCGTGTTCGATGGCAGAGGCGTTTCGCCGTCCAACAATTGAACCAATGCCATGTAGTCCCGACTGCATTGTGATTTTGGCGAATCGAGCACCACCGGAATTCCCAGATTGACCGCTTGATTCATCGGACAGACATCGTTGCTGATGCAGGCATCGATTTTGCGTCCAAAGATCTTCTCCGCGTGGCCAATCGGAACTTCGCCAGACTGGCCAACTTGCGATGCGACGATACGAACCTTGTCGGGGTCGACGCCAAAGCGTTCGATGCTTTCGAAGAAGCGGTGTGCGCGTGCCAGTGCGGGAAAATGCATGCGAAAAATGAGAACAACCTGATCGCTGTCCGATAGCGCTGCCAGTTGTTCGCGATGCGAAATATCTTCCAATTCGACGACGACCCGCTGAAAGTTTGTTGTCATCGAACGAACGATACTACGGATTGTTTCAGGACTGCTCGACGGCAAATAGGTCAACGGGTCGGCACCGGCTAACAAACTGATTCCTGTTTCGTGCTTGGTGAGGGCTTGCTGAACCATTTCGGGAGCCAACGGATGGTTGTTGGCTAACATTTTGGAGATGGTGTGCCGCGGACTCAGCCTTAGCAGCGTTGCCAAATCCCCCCCGTGCATCTGCAGATCAACCAATCCACACTCGCCATATTTGTGAGCGTATTGGGCGGCGATATTGACGGCCAAAGAACTTGCACCGCAGCCACCACAACTGGAGGTGACAGTAATCAATTCCGATTTGCGTTGATTCTGTACAGTGCCTGGCGCCGCCCGTTTTACGAGCAGCCCTATTTCGCGTTGCAGATCGTCTTTCTCGTCGACAAAATCATCGGCGCCAGCGCGAATGATTTCGATTACCTGACGCCCGGTGGTTGCGTTTCCGACGACCACAATTCGGGTATCTAAAGACGAACGCAGGCGATGAATCAACGATTTCAAATTGCTTGTTGAATCGGAGAGTTGCAAAAAGATGAACCCTGTAGCCGCGTTTTCCTTCGCTGCCGAAAGTATCGCTTCACACTGGCCCGACGCAACGCGAGCACATGTCAGAGGAACCTGCTTCAGGCTTTGTTCAAGACGATCGGATAACGAAGGTGACTCGATGGCGATGACGCAGTGTGCACGCAACATGTTGTTATTTTCATATTGTTGGAAACGCGAGGATTGAAGATCATTCGATGCGTACTCGACGAACCGAGTGTGTGGCGCAATCCTCAAACGCCTATCACCGGCCCCACAAATTCGTCCTGTTAGAACAAACCGCAACATGACCATTTACAGCACAACAACCGTAGGACCACATAATGGGGAATGCATCGCAACTGGAAAGGGTTGCGGGAAGTCACATCGCAGTGCGCCGCAATCCCGACCCTAATTAACGGTTTGATAGAACGACGCGTTGCGTTTGCATTGGGACGCTTGGACTACAACAGCCCTTTGTCCACGAGTTAAACCATGTGTCGCTAGTACTATCTATGATGGGTCGATTGAGTGTTTCGCGATTACGTGCGGCAAGCCGCACCCAATTGTTCGCAAGAAAGATTTGCCATCACTTACGAGATGTTCTAGCGCAAGCCAGAACCCAAAACGAAAATTAGTATTTACCGCAACTTTATTCGCAAAAGCTATTCCGAAGCGATTTGCAGACGCGATTCCACCAAACATCCCATAGCCTTGGGCAGGCGAATTACTGGCAATCCGTCCGATCGCCTAGCGCACAACAACCGAAACCGATGAGGATTTCCATCCATATCAAATCGTGATTCAGACCGTTGCCTTCGAGAGCGTTTTGTCCCACATCGTGACTGGATGCCAAATCGACCTGGTGATCGATTGCGACACAGGTTGGCAACCACAGCAAGTGAGACCGCTCACGACGTCCGAGTGTTTACCACCATTTCCAAGTGGCAAGCATCTACCCGCCACTGGATGCTGGAAGCGTAAAAGAGAAGAATTGGACGCTAATCCAACGTCTTGAAGGAACTCGAGACAAAGTCCCAGCTTTGCCCTTCGGAATTGGTTACGAACAGACGGTAGTGATAGGTTGTTCCCGGTTTCAATTCGCTGAGACGGAACGCGTTGCTGCCACTGCGGACGTCCTGCAGCGGAGTCGCAAATTGCCAAGTTCGATCTTCACTAAAAACATCCCCTTGGACCCCACTGCCACCTACTTTTTCGGGACGGCGGAAAGTTAAACAATCTTGCGTACCGTAATAGAGTACCGCCTTGGCCCCTTTGCCCGCTTGGATCAACGGGTAATCGATCGTCGCCGAATGCGCGGCGATCGACTTCGCTTCCGCCTCTCCAAATTCGACCGGCATCGCGAACAATTGAGCGACCTTCTCGTTCGCAAGATACGCCGGCAGCCTCATCCCTCCCCGGTTCCCCTGTGGTTTTGGAATGCTCTCCGCCCGATAACACTCCATCCCACCGGTCGCCGATTCAATCCAACCTTCGGTTCGATAGTTGTCCGCGTAGCGGGTGTACTTATTCAGTGCGATCGGCAGTTCGCCACGATTCGCCGCGGCGCGGTCCAACCGAGCTCGCTTCGTTTTGGTCTGCTCCGCGGGCGACGGCAAACTTGCCAGATACCAACGTCGGTCGCTGCCATAAAACCAGCCCCGCCGCCGGATCACGCGTTGCACATCACCGGTTCGTTGAACGCGAGGCGGCCCAGGAATTTCACAGAACGAACCGGTCGAGGTTAAAAAGGGTTCATCCTTCGGGCTCTTTTTCGGTTGGCTGCCAACGGCAAACAACACCCACCGTTGCTGCGCTTCGTTGTAGATGTAACCGTAATAGGTGAAGACATCCCCTTGAGCCGTCACGCGAAATGCCTGGATAGCGCGATCGGCTCCGCCTGGATAAACCACCGCATCGCGGATCTTCAAGCCCGTCCCTTCGTGACCAAAACTGCTGAACCTTGCCTCGGGATGCCCGGTAGCGAGCAATTGCGGCATCGATTCCAACGGAGGCGCTTCGGCAGCCTTGCTGCCTGCGGCCCACATCGAAAAATTGTAGCTAACCTCGGGAGGAATCTTTCCATCGACAAAACTTGTCCCAAAATAGCCGAACGGTGTCGTGATCGGTGAATAACTGGAAACCGGCGTAACACATTCGGTCTCAAAAACCCACATCGTCGGCTGCCGACACTCCGGCGGTGCGTAGAACCGTGTATGAACGGCGGCTGGCCGCCAACGGACGCGCAAAAGTTTGGCATCGCGAATCGCCGGACCGCTCAATTCGATTCGGTGGATCTCTGTTTCCATCGGCAACGGTTCAGTCAAACACTTCAGTGCAACGCGGAGCTTGCCTGGCTGCTTCACATCGAAGGAAATCGGAATCCCGGCGAGCCCATCCGACGCCCCAAGGTCCAACGATTGCACTTCTTCGCCCCACTGGATCTGCCAACGCGTTTGCGCTTGCTGCGACGGCAACTGCAAAAACAGCTTGGCCTCGATTGTCCCGGGCGACGCGATCCAAAGGTACCATTGGGCGGATCCCGTTTTCTCCACGTTCCGGAATTGCAACGACTCAAATGACTCAGCAATCAAGCCGTCATCTTCGCGCACCATCGCCAGTGAACCCGATGCAACGAAAGCCCCTTCATCGAAGAAGCCGTTGGTTGCGTTGAATACGATCCGTCCGTCGGCGGCCGCTTGGCCGTTGTAGACGATCTCCGCACCATCGACTCCTTCCGAGCCGGCAAGGAACTGCACCACCGGCTCGGCCGAGCGCCCAGCGATTGGGAAAGTTGCGACAATGAGAATGGCGGAGGTGAGAACCAAGTTCGCTTGCATCACTCATGTATCCCGAAGTGCACCACACAAATGGAACACCATCGTACTACCGGGTCGGGGAGACAACAACGATTGCATCAATCGAAAACCACGATACGCTTGGCGAGCCCATCCTGACGCTTGCGGCGACATCATCGTGTTCGCTTTGGCCCCGTCGCTGCGAAATCTCGTTCTCTCATGCGATGCTTCGGCAACAAAGACTCAGTCGTTCGATTCGTGGATCCACTCGCGGGCCGCACCGATCTCGTCGTGATCGAAGTATTTGATCTTGGCGGTGGTGAAGGGACGACAGAAGACGGTCATTCCCTTTTCCCACTTCGATTCGCCGACGATGGCGAGCCGTTCGATGTGGTTGAAGTGCTTGAAATCGAACTTGATATCTTCCCACAATGCTCCCGCTTCCCAGCCGTGAAAATCGTGCATGATCACCAACATCCGCACCTTCCCATATTCGGCGATCTTCGCTTCGGTCATCGGAAC
Organism: Rosistilla carotiformis; assembly: GCF_007753095.1. Classification (NCBI taxonomy): domain Bacteria; kingdom Pseudomonadati; phylum Planctomycetota; class Planctomycetia; order Pirellulales; family Pirellulaceae; genus Rosistilla; species Rosistilla carotiformis. Next base: position 181,321 of record NZ_CP036348.1, on the reverse strand, counting down.
AAACTTTTCGTACGCTTCCTTGGACAACTTGCCGGTCAACTGGATCTCGACCACCTGTCCCTCGGCGTGTTCGGTGATAACAAATGACATCTCGATACTCCTTTGTAAAAAGGTGGAGGGATGCGTTCATCCACAATTCTTTGCCTCTTTGAGCACCCTGGCAATCGAGTGCACACGTCATACCAATGCTCCCAATCCCCATGACGGATGCCGCCACAGAGGGTATCCAGCTGGACAACAGTGCAAAGTGTTATCGGCGCGGCCATTTTCTAACCAGGCTCGCCCGGGAGAGGCATTCCGTTTTGTTGGCATCTTGCAATCCAGACCCTCGGCACCGCCCTGCGGCCCGCTATTTGCATCGGTTAATCAAATCGTGCATCACACGTCGGCTGACGGTCTGTTTTAACCGGAAAGCTCGCCAGAACGTCTCGTACCAAAAGGGCTCAAAACACCATGAATCCATCGGAAATAATGTCCACGATCGAGCGACTCGCTTCCCCCGACGGCGTCGTTCGCGAGAAGGCACGACATGCACTGATCGACGCAAAGAGCGATGAGGTGATGTTGGCGCTGATCGCCAAACTGGACGATCGACGACATCAAGTCCGCTGGGAAGCGGCCAAGGCGTTGTCGGAGATCGGTGATTCCTCCGCCTCTTCCCCCCTGGTCCATGCGATGGACGACAGCGACAGCGACGTCGCTTGGGTGGCAGCCGAAGGCGTTGCCGGAATGGGAGAAGTTGGTCTGTCGGCGGTGCTCGGAGGGCTGATTCGATCGAGCCGCTCGGGAGAGTTTCACCGCGCCGCCCACCATGCATTAAAAGAGTTCTCGCGGCGTGGAATCCGACGGGACGTTGTCAAGTTTGTGATGAATGCATTGGAAGGTGCCGCGCCAAAGCTGTCCGGTCCGGTAGCCACCTACAAGGCGATGCAACAAATGGACGTCCCCCGACTCGCCCCATAGCCAATGCCTGTGACGCAAACGGTTGACACTGGCGAAGCACTCGGAGACAGCGTTGACAGCAAGAATCGGTCTCCGAATCACGCAACAAAATCTCCATCCCCAGACTGGCAAACTCCCCTCTCACGAAAACTCGCTCCAAGAAAAGAAGCCGCCGCTGCCCTCGGTCGACCATCGACTACCGATTAACGATGACGGTGCTTGCGGAGTTCAGCGGCGGCGAGATTTCGGCTTGCCCTTGCTATTCGCCTCGGTATGCGGGGGAGCATCTCCTGAACATGAATCACCAGTCCTTCGGCGCCGCGAGAGACAGACCACACTGCAGGACGCGCACCAATCCAGTGGAGTCGCCTATTTAACTGTTCTTGGCAAGGAAACCGGCTGAGTTTTGTGCGTCCCGGCCATAAGTTGACCACTGCGATGTGAGATTGAGTCTGATCGAGTTGGTGATCGCGTTCAGCAGCGGTTTCCAGATGAAGGGATTGCGATAGCGTGCCTCCAACGCGACAGCTGCCCGGATCTTTTCCAACGCCAACGTTCGCTCATCCGCTTGCCACGCCGCGGCCGCTTCGGCCGCGGCAGCCTCCGCCTGTTGAGCATCACGAGCAACGCGATCCAACCACTCCGCTGCCTGTTCCCAATGTTTGGCTTCCTCCCCCGACGTGGCACCGGCCAACCATCGCGTCTGATGCGGCTTCATCCCGTTGAGATCCAAGCCCATCGAACCAAACGACGTGTTCCAGTCGCATCCCCGCCATCGGTTCCGCCCCATTTCGTAAGCGGCGTCGATTGCATTGGCCGCCTGCATCCGTTTGTTCCGAGTAGTCACCGGTGGCTCCGAATCGAGAAAGATGGAAAAATGTAAACATCGATGCCAGCCTCCCGTGAATAAGCACATCGCGTGCCAGCGACGCGAAAGCGACGTCCACTTCGCCGGGCCTCCCCGCTGCCTATCGACCGCAAGCGGCTACGAAAGACAAATGCATGTCTCGAACAAAACCCAACTATTGGCTCACCCTGGCGATCATTGCCTCCTTCATCGCCGTTGCTGTCTTTGGCATCGTGACCTTTCGCAACACCTTTGCCGTGCGCGAAGTCGAACAACGGATCGCCAAATCGCATGCCGTCCGCGAAGCGACACACCAACTGCTCTCGTCGGTCAAAGACATGCAAACCGGGCAACGGGGTTATCTATTGACCGGCAATCCGATCTACCTGGATCCCTATCGGATCGGTGTCGAACAGATCCAAGCTGGGTTCGCGCGGTTGCGAGATCTGACAGCCGACAATCCAATCCAGCTGAAACATCTCGACGAGATGCAACAACTGGTCGAACAAAAACACGAATACCTCGCCCATACGATCCAGCTGCGCAGCGAAGCCCCCAACGAACCGATCGGCGATCAGGTCATCGAGATCGTCAAGTCGGGCGAAGGGGAAGGGACGATGGAAAAGCTGCGCGATGTCGCCAAAAAAATCCTAACCCACGAAGGGGAGCTGTTAGCCCAACGCGAAGCGGCCTCCGAACACGATGCGGAGGTGTCGCGAACAGCGATCATGGCCGGGCATGCCATCGCGTTGGGATTGATCGTGATCGCTGGCTTTGTTGCACACGTCGATCGCAAAAAACGGGACAGCGCCGAAACGCGGCTCGACGCAAAACAATCCGAACTCGCGGCGGTCATCAATTCGGCCAACGACGGGATCATCGCCTTCAACCGCGACTTTGGGATCCGCCTGACCAATCCCGCCGCGGCGGCGATGTGGGGCATCGACGGCTCGACATCGGTCGGACAATCGCTGTTGAATTTTGTTCCTCACCAGCGAAGAGAAGGTATCCGCCAACGGGTGCAGAAGTTTCTCGATTCGTCGGAATCGTCGATGCCGTTCACCGACGGCGTCGGGCTGCGCAGCAATGGCGAGGAGTTTCCCTGCGAGGGGGAGATCACCAAGACGCGGTCGGGCGAAGAGGATTTCTTGACGTTGATCCTGGCCGACGTCAGCCAATCGCGCGACCTGAACGCCAAGCTGCGGCAACACACGCTGATCCTGGACCAGGTTCGCGATGCGGTTTTGGTTTGCGACAAAGAGGATCGGATCCTGTCGTGGAACGAAGGGGCCCATCGTTTGTACGGACTGTCCAAATCCGAAGCGCTTGGCAAGAACGCGGCGCAGCTATTGTTTCCCGATGATCGACCGCTGTGGGATGCGGGCCGCGACGCCACGCTGGCCGCGGGGGACTACTCGGCCGAATTTACGCAGCGGACAGCCGATGGCCGCCAACGGATTGTCGAACAACGGCGATCGCTGCTGCGGAACGAACAGGGCGAACCGACGGCTCAGCTGATCTTGAGTATCGATGTCTCGGACCGCAAACGGGAAGAAGCGAAAGAGCGTCGCAGCCAGCGGCTCGAAAGTATCGGCACGTTGGCCGGCGGTGTCGCACACGATTTGAACAACGTGCTGACCCCGATCCTGATGAGTGGCAAGCTGTTGAAACAAGGCAGCCCCAACGCAAGCCGTTTACACGACACGATCGTCACCAGCGCCCAGCGTGGGGCGCAGATGATTCAAAAGCTGCTGGCCTTTGCTGGCGGTGATCAAACGCAAAGCGAAGAGGTCGATCTGCGCGAGATCCTTAACGAGCTGGAAGAGATCCTCAGCCACACGCTACAGAAGACGATCGACCTGCAGATCAGCATCCCCGACACGCTCGATCTGATCCACGCCGACAGCACCGAACTTTCGCAGGTGCTGATGAACCTGGCGATCAACGCCCGCGATGCGATGCCCAGCGGCGGCCGGTTGGACATCCAAGTCGAAAATTTTTACGTCGATCCGTCGCGTGCCTCGCACAGCGACAACCTCAACACCGGGCCACACGTTCTGCTGACGGTTGCCGACACCGGAGAAGGGATTCCCAAAGAGGTGATCGAACGAATCTTCGACCCCTTCTTCACGACAAAAGCTCAGGGCAAAGGAACCGGTCTGGGGCTGGCCACGACACTCGGAATCGTGCGATCCTTCGGCGGCGACGTCACCGTCTACAGCGAACCGCTGGCCGGAACGATCTTTTCCGTCTACCTTCCCTCGTCAAAACTGACGCAGCCGAAGGTTCCCGCCGCGAGGGTCGAAAACCACCAACCTCCCAAAGGGAATGGCGAATTAATCCTGATCGTCGACGATGAATCGCTGATCGTGGAAACCTCGTGCGAGACGCTGCAATCGAATCGCTACCGCACGGTCGCAGCTCGCAGCGGCGCCGAAGCGGTCGCCATTTTCCAGAACCGTGGCGATGAGATCGATTGCGTGTTACTTGATATGATGATGCCAGGGATGGATGGCCTGGACACAAAAGACGCCCTGCGTGAGCTCAACCCAAACGTCCGCGTGATCGCCAGCAGCGGCTTGCGGCGCCCCGGCAGCAGCGGTGGCCGGCTGGTCGACGTCGACGGCTTCCTTCCTAAACCTTATACCGACGAACAACTTTTAAACATGCTCCGAAACGTTCTGGACGCGTAGCGATCGCCCTCGGTGGGCGGGCTTCGCGTCTTGGCAATCCCCGCTTGGATCCGAGAAGAGTCGAACGAGCAGCAACGAGCCACGGCATGATGCAACTACTGATTATCGACGACGAACCTCTGATCTGCGAAACGATCGCGATGGCGTTTCCCGGCGACCAAGTCATCTCCAGCTTGACGGCGGAAGCTGGGATCGCCGCGTTCCTCGAATCGCCACCGGATGTCGTGCTGTGCGACATTCGTTTGCCCGACATGTCGGGGATGGAGGCGTTTGAAAAGCTGCACCGGATCGACCCCAAAGTGCCGATCATTCTGATGACCGGCCGCGGCACGGCGGGAACCGCGATCGAAGCGATGCAGCGAGGCGCGTTCGAATACATTCTCAAACCGTTGGATCCCGACACCCTGATCCCGCTGGTCTGCGACGCGGCTGAAACCAGTCGCATGACGCGAACTCCCGCGATGGTTCCCGATCCGTCGGCCGAGGATCAAGCGGTCGATGCGTCGACCGACCTGTTGATCGGTGCGTGCCCGGCGATGCAAGAGGTTTATCGTTCGGTCGGCCGTGTCGCCGGCCAAAACGTGACCGCGTTGATCCTGGGTGAAAGTGGCACAGGCAAAGAGGTGATCGCCCGGGCGATCTATCAATACAGCAGCCGCGCCGCCGGCCGCTTCCTGGCGATCAATTGCGCCGCGATCCCCGAACAATTGCTCGAAAGTGAACTCTTTGGCCACGAAAAGGGAGCGTTTACGGGAGCCGAACGAAAGCGGGTCGGCAAGTTTGAACTTTGCAACGACGGTACGCTCTTTTTGGACGAGATCGGCGACATGACGCCGTTGATGCAGACCAAGATCTTGCGAGTCTTGCAGGATCAAACGTTTGAACGCGTCGGCGGCAGCGAAACGATCCACACCAACGCGCGGATCATCGCGGCGACCAATCGCGATCTGGAACAAGCGATCCAGAGCAAAGACTTCCGCAGCGATCTGTTCTACCGCTTAAACGTCTACACGATCAAACTTCCGCCGCTGCGCGAACGCGGTGACGACATCGCGCTGTTGGCGAACCATTTCTTGAATCGCTTCGCCGCCGAACTGGGGAAACAGATCACTGGATTCGCCAAGGAAGCGATGAATCTATTGACGCAATACCGCTGGCCCGGCAACGTCCGCGAATTGCAGAGCGCTGTCAAACACGCGTTGCTCGAAGCGACCGGCCCCGTGATCGTCCCGGCGTTTCTTCCCGATGTGATCCGCGAACCGGCGGCTCACGATAGCGGGCGAGTTTCCACATCGACCGGCTCGACGACCAACACCTTTAACTTCGCTGAAATGACCCGCCAACGTCTGCAGGCGGGAAGCGAAGATATCCACCGCGATCTGGTCAGCATCGCCGAGCGAGAGATCTTTGCCGAAGTGCTGCGGCACACCGATGGCAACTTAACCCAAGCTGCCAAGCGACTGGGAATCACCCGCACCACGCTCCGCGCCCGGCTCGAATCGCTCGGCATGTCGGTCGAACGCTCCGCCTCAGTAACCGAAAACTAACGGCTCGCGATTCATCGATCTTCGCTCGAAGTGATTGCCGGCAACCGACCGCCGGCGGAGCGATTGCCGCTGGCAGATTGTGGGCACTCTTTATCCGCGGCGTTCACTTTTTAGCCGCCGTTTCCGCTTGCCTCTCGAATTGCAAGCTGCCGGATGGCCAGCCAAGCCAGATGATTTGGCATTGCAAAACACTCGGTTTCCGCAAAGGCTAGCGGGTTTCTACAGCGAGCGTTTCGAATTTGGCCCGCCCTGTGCATGAAGGCTCTCTCCGTTCCAAGAATTGGCTTCAAGGAATCCCCCCTTTCAATGGAGAGCCTAAAAGATGTCACGTTCACTATCTCGCTATTTTCTCGCCGCACTCTCGGGCAGCACCTACGTCATCCCCGTCGCCGCCGCACCCAACACCTCGGCACCCTCGGCTCAGCCTCGCCCCACGGCTCAGGTGGAGATGACCGAAGAGCAAATGATCATGTACGAGATCCGCAAACAGGTCGGCCGCGAACTCAAAGGAACCTAGTTCACTTCGCCCGCCGTTGCTAGCGTCGTCGATCTCTCCGCGATGCACCCCACCGCGCCCTGCCCCAACGGAAAGCACCGCCACCACCGATGGCTGATGTCGCCCCGCATCCGCCTTCCGGCAGCTTCTGTTGGGGCTTTTTGCGCGTCCTCTACTCGGGTTCACGCATTGGAGCCCTCGCTCCAATGCAATCTCGTCCATCGCAAGATCGCGCTAAAATCACGCGACTCCTTCAAGAAATCAAGTTTTCGTTCGCATTTTATAAAACCACCCACCGGTTCCGGTTTTACCACCTAGCGCGAAAAATACGTTTATTCAGCTGGTAGGGATCGCCGATAGGGTGGTATGGGGCGTCGTAGTTTGCGCTTCCGGAATTACAGTTCCAAGCTGGCGAAAATAACATGAAATCGATTCGAATTCTTGCACTGACCGCAGCATGCGTCTGCACAGCGCCCGCACTGGGGCAATACACACAACGCCTTGCGATCGGTGACGGGGACGTCACCGGCACCCGCATGATTCAACCGGTCGCGCATCGCAATGGAGTTCGTTGCCAGTGCGGACAGCAGTGCTACCGGGACCTGCAGCGATGCTGTCCCCAATGCGGCACGCCACTGGATTCCCAACATCAACACGCATCCCCGGGCCTCCCGCCGTCAAATCCGACGGGAAATGGGCTGGCGACGCCACCTCAATCCGGTGCACCTGGGACCGTCCCCACGCCACCGCCCGTCACTCCGGCACCGAATGGAAACCAGGACGTGGCTCAACAGCCGCCGGTTTCCAACCAATCGCCGAATAACACGCCCGCCCCCAACGTCAACGATTTCGCGAACTTCACGCCTCAATCGCCCGTGACCACGGCCTCGGTCTTCGCAGCAGTGCCACCGACGATCGACCTCAACTGGGGCGGCAACACATCGACGGCAACGATCAATATCATTCGTCCTTACACGACGATAGGAACGATTGTTCCCGGTACTGGTTTACCCGGCAGTCCGTCCGCCAGCCTAACCTTCGACATCACACCGGGAGACAGTGTCCCCGACTTCCAGAGCGTCGGTGCGGGACGGGATGAGTTGGGCGGCGGCGATGGTGTCGACACCTTTGATGTCGTGGAGTCGATCCCTGGCGGACCGCTAACGCCCCCCACGGGCACCGAGTTTGAAAGTGCGACGGCAACGTACGGTCCCGGTACCGATGGCTACCTCGACGGCGAAATCTGGAACGTATCGGCGTTGTTTACACAAACGATCGAGATTCCGAATCCCAGCGCGACCGTCGTCGGTCGCCTGAAGATCGGTGAGAACAGCAGCCCCATTCCGCGCAACCGCGTCTTTGTGAACTACAGCTATTTCGACGATGTGCCGTTGCGTCCTGAAGGCGTCGGCGTCCACCGATTCAGCCCCGGTTTTGAAGTCATGCTCGATAAGAATTCGTCGTTTGAGCTTCGCACGCCATTCGCGAGCACGCTGTCGAGCGGATTTGCCTTAGATGGCATCACCAGCAAAGACATTGAGTTTGGCGATCTGTTTATGGTCTTCAAACAGAAGTTGCTGGAAACGGAAAACTCACTCTGGTCGATGGGGATTGGTGTCACCGCCCCCACCGCGGACGATCTGGATATTTCCTTGACCGACGGCACCCAGCTGATCAAAGTCAACAACTCGACAGTCCACCTGCTGCCGTTTTTCGGATACATGATGCAATTGACCGAGCGTCTGTTTGTCCAAGGATTCGTGCAAGTGGACGTCGATGTACGCGGCAACCGCGTCTTTATCAATCCGCAGGCCGCGGGAGCCAACCGTGTCGACGCGGGCCGAATTCGCGATACCACGTTGCTGTACACCGATATCTCATTCGGCTACTGGCTGCGAAAACGGGGCGAACACCGTGAAAAATTGCTGACATCGATCGTCCCCATGCTCGAAGTCCACACCTCCAATTCACTTGAAGCCAACGAAACCATCACCCGCGGCGCCGTTACGCTGGGTGAAACGGGGGACGGTGTTCAGAACCTGACGCTGGTGGTGGGCAACCATTTTGAAGTGAGAAACAACCACAACTTTACCGCCGGCTATGCCCTTCCGATTGGAAACCGAGCGGATCAAGTCTTTGATGGCGAGTTGCGATTGTTCTGGAATCGATACTTTTAATTGGGGATTCACCACCGCGCCATCTGCCAAACATCGGCCCATCACGTAGACCCGCGAATTCAATTCGCGGGTCTTTTTCGTTGCTTCCCCACGCCACCAGCGTAACAAAAAACTTCGATTTCAGCATGCAAAACCCTAGGTATGGCTCATTGCCCCACACTATACTGGCCATCCACAAAGGTGGGGAATGCGATCCGTAACGCTGCAAACGCCCGCTAATATGACTCGCCACATCTAGATGAGACAGCAACGATGACGTCGGTTCGATCAAACAGGAAAGCGTCCTTGATTTCAGCCCTCCGACAGCGCAAGCTTCGGCGAAGGCGGCTTCAACTGGAACAATTCGAACCTCGACTGCAATTGGCCAGCGACTTCGGCGGAATCATTGGGAACGTCTTTAGCGATCAAACCGGCGATGGTCTGTCCGCCGATGACCTCGGTCAAGAAAGCGTGGTGCTTTACCTGTATCGCGATGGCGGCGATGGGAGCTTTGACGGATTACTTGGCGGCGATGACTCGTTCCTGGACTCCACAACCACCGACGCCAATGGCGACTATGCTTTCGACCGTCTCGCCGCTGGTGACTATTTCGTTGAACGGATCTTGCCAGCTGGATTCATCGAGCGCGCGGGAACCCACGTCTCGACGTTGACGACGATCAGTGACGAGCAAGCTTCGGGCGAATCTGTCGGCGTGCTGATCGACGACTTTTCCGAAGGGGATCAAAGTTTACTTGTCGACGTTCCAGGCGAATACGACGACAACTCCTTCGAAGCCCCCGAAGCGAGTCAATCGATTTTGGGGCGTGAGCGAGATTTGTATCTGACGTTATTCTCAGGCCTACGGGTCAATTTAGACGTCGACAGCAGTGGCGGTAGTTTGAATTACAGTTCGACCTCGGACGCATTAGGCGAATTTTATGTGGAATACGATGGAATCGATGGTTCGTCTAATTTTGATCCCATCGGTCTCGGCGGGGTCGACCTAACCGATGGCGCAACAGCGGATTCCTTCGTGTTAACGCTGGGAGCACTGGGAGCGCTGGGAGCGGATTCTCCGGGCGCCGTCTCAATCGGAATCTTCATACACACCGACAGTGTGAACTACTCGTCATATTCCACGACGATCGTCACGCCGCCAGGCGGAATTCCTTTCTCCGAGCGGGTTATTCCTTTCAGTAACTTTACTGGCATTGCACCGGGAGAAGAAGCGGACTTTAGCAACGTCGGTGGGATCAGCATCCGAGTCAGTTCCGATGTACCGGCTTTTGACAGCCAAACTTTGAAGATCTACACCGTCGGACAAGTTGACACACGTGTCGATTTCGCAATCTACGAACCGCTTTCTTTGGGCGACCGTGTCTGGAACGACACGAACAATGATGGGAACTTCGACCTCGCTTCGGAAATTGGAATTTCCGATGTCCTGCTCACTCTCTACGAAGACAATGGCGATGGCGTTTTCTCCAGCATCAACGACCCATCGATCGATAGTACGCTCACCGACCTCGACGGGATTTATTCGTTCACTAACTTGTTTCCTGGAGACTATTTCGTCCAAGTCAACGATCTAAATTTCAGTTTGGGTGGACCGCTGTCTGGCTATCTCTCCAGTCCCGGTAACCCCGACCCCGACAACGATATCGACAATGATGACAACGGGGCCGAAGTGCCAGGCCAGGGCGTCATGTCGCTTGCGGTAACTTTAGCAGCAAACTCGGAGCCCGGGTCGATTTCCTACAGCGATCCAAACGCCAACCCGACACTTGATTTCGGGGTTTACGCCGCACCAGACCTGTCGATTACGAGCACCGACACGCCGGATCCCGTCGTCGCCGGGAACACACTAACCTATACCCTCGAAGTCCACAACAATGGACTTGGTGATGCCACAGGGGTCACTGTCGTTGACACGCTTTCGACAAACGTTCAGATCGATTTTGTCAGCACCAGTCAAGGAACTCCGACGTGGATTGGGAATGAAGTCACAATTGATTTAGGGGATCTTGCTAGCGGCGGTAGCGCGACGATCTCAATTACGGTGATCGTCGATCCTAACACGGCGAACGCCATCACCAGCTTCGCCACGGTCTCGGGAAATGAAACCGACATCGACAGTGCGAATAACTCGGCATCCGATACGACAACGATTGAAGCAATCATTGTCAACAGTCCACCAATTGCTAACCCAGACACGATCTTCGTGTACGAGGACCAACCCTACACCGGCACCTACAGCGAACTGCTGCTCAACGACACCGATCCCGACGACTACGACACCTTAACCTTCGTTGCGATGGATGGAAACGTCGTCGACAATGGCGATGGCACGTTTACGTACACACCACCGCAGGACAAATTCGGCGACGCGTACGAGGTCTTCTATTATTCCATCGTCGACGACGGGGGCCTCTACTCCGTTGCTGAGGTAACCGTCAACATTATTTCGGTCAACGATCCGCCGACGGTTTCCGACCTGTACTATTCGACACCCAACGATCAAGCATTGACGTTTGTGCTTCCGCTGTCGGACTTTTCCGCCGGTCCATCGAATGAATCACAAGCCCTGAATGTCGTCTTCTTCGACAGTTCCAGCGAACAAGGCGGCGATGTTATCTACAATCCCACCGACGGCACGGTGACTTATTATCCGCCGTCCCCCGCACAAGGAAGCCAATTCGTCGGCCTCGATTCGTTTGACTTCACCGTCGCTGACGACGACGGAGCCGAGACGACCGGGACCATCTATATCTATGTCACGGCGAACTCCTATCTGTTTGACGATGGCTACAGCGTAGCTACCGGCGTTTTCCCAAGCTTTGTCACGTCTGGTAATTTTGACGACGGTTTCAATTCCACGGGCGTTTCTTACCCCGATCTTATTGTGGCAAACGATTTCCAGAACTCAGTCTTGGGAAGCGCCAGTCTCACCATCGTCTGGAACCCTGGCAGCTCGCAACCCGCGGTCGAGCCCGAGAAATCAACCATCCTGTTGCCTACAAACTCCCGACCACAGAGCGTTGTTGTCGGCGACTTCGATGGCGATTCGCGCGATGACATCGCAGTGGCCTTGCTCGGAGAAGGACGTAACAACGGCCAGGTCTACGTTCTATTGGCCGACCAAGTTCAGTATGGCGACATGCCGTTTGACGAATCCGAATGGATCCTAGTCGGAACGGGTGCCGGTCCGTCAGCAATTGCCACCGCCGATGTAAACAATGACGGAAATCTCGATCTCGCCTACACGAATTTTTACGGCGATACGGTTTCCATTCTCCTAGGGACTGGCGAGGGAACATTTCAACCTGCCCAAACCCTTGCGGTCGGCACGCGCCCCTCCGCGTTAGTCTTTGGTGACATTCAAAACGACGGAAACGTCGACCTTGCCGTCGCCAATTATGGCAGTGACAGCGTCTCTTTGTTTCTTGGCAACGGCAACGGCAACTTTTCCGATGCAGGCACGCTGACAGGCATCCCAACCCCCACCGGTCTCGCCGTGAGCACGTTGGATAACAACGGATTCGACGACCTTGCCGTCAGTGGAGGATCGCAGGTTCACATCTTCTACAATGTCGGGAACACCGCGACCCCAGACGTCGCATCGGAAGTCATCGACTTTGACTACCGACTGGGAGGCATCCAGGCTGCCGACATCGACCGCGATGAAGACCAGGATTTGCTGGTCGCAAACTCGGGCGGCGGAGCGGTATCGCTGCTCACCAACCTAGGCTCGGGGTTTGTTCATGGCCAAACCATTCCGGTACCATCGATCGTTTCGCAAGGCGGTGCACTGCCAAAGAATTTAACCGTCGTGGATCTCGACCTGGATGGCATCCAAGATTTCGCAGCATCCCAGGTCGTCAACGGCATCAGCATTCACTACGGAAGGGCCGTCTCGGGCTATGGCGGCTTCGGGGTCGCGATGCCGGTGGTTGCGGAATTCCAAAACGCAGCTGACCGGTTTGACGTAAACGACGATGGACTCGTTTCGCCCATCGACGCGCTTCGAATCCTGAATTCCTTGGCGAAACAACAGACCGCCGGAGAAGCCGCGACTGCGGCGGCGCAGGCAAACTATGTCGACGTCAATGGCGATGGCCAGATCACACCGATCGACGCGCTGATGGTCCTCAACGAAATCCAACGCCGCAAGAGTACGACGGCGGGCGAATACGGGTTGCTACCTCTGTTTGGTGACGCCGATGAGGAAGAGGAGCAATTGCTCGAGACGTTGGCGATCGATGTCGAACGGGGACGTAAGTTGATTCCATAGCCCTCGTTTTCAAGGAGCTATTCGCCACCGGTCGTCGCGATTTCTACGACACAGCGAAATCCAAACGGCGGACGGCGTCCGATGATCTCATACCAATATTGCGGCGATTCCATCGCTTCGAACGTCAGCGGTGCAGAGTCTCGGTAGTCGTTGCCACAATAGACGATTCCAAACTGATCCTCTTGGTTTTGAATAGGCACCGTCACTTCGAGATCGTCGGTGGTCTTGGTCCATTCTTTGACGTTACCCGCCATGTCGCGGCAACCAAAAACACTGACATCATCGCGTGATGAACCAATCGGTGCAGGGCCCTGTTCGATCCTGTCAACCGCCACGTCGGGGACCGGCTCATCCGCCGGAGCCTCAAACGGACCAGTTTGTTCTGGCGGATGATCCCAGCGTCCCGCCGCCTTATCCCATTGCTGCTTCGTTGGCAAATCACAACCGATCGCATTCGCAAACAGATACGCCTCTTCGGCGGAAACATTGACCACCGGCAGATGAGGATGATCTTCCGCCGGAAGAAAATCATTTCCTGCCAAAGTCCCTGTTTTCCACTCCTCTCCAATTGCAGCCGATGGCGATTGCTGAACAAACCGCGCGAACATCGCGTTGGATACCAAATCTTGCATGCAATAAAACGAAGCAAGATCTTGGTTCGCCGTACGGGGAATCAATTGGAACCGCAGTCGTGTAGCCTCATCGATTGGACGTTCAATCGCGCTGTACAGCATCGTTCCACCAACCCGAACAAGCTGTGCATCGGATGCGATTTCAAACCCTTGAGGAATCGCGTCGAATGCGATGCTTTTCAAATTCATCGTTCGCAGCGCAAGTGCTGCCGGTGTCCCCGTTACCACGAACACCGAGGCGGCGATAAACGAACGACGCAACCAACGTCGCCTTGCTTCCTCGCGTTCCCGATGGCGAATCGCGTCAAGAATTCCATCGATGAATTGGGTACACGTTTCGAATCGTTCGGCGGGATCCTGGGAGAGCGCTTTGCCGATAACCGGTTGCTCTTCGGCAGGCAACTCCTTCAGAAAGTCTTGCTGCTGTTCGCTCGACTGCAGTTCTCTGCCCAGGCGAAGTTCTAAATAGGTTGCCGCAAGACTGAACTGATCCGATCGCGGCCCAAACTGCTTGCGAAATGCTTCAGGCGCCATATAGAGCGGTGTGCCCAGTACATTGGCCGGCACCGTCAATTCTCCAGGCTGCAATTCTCCAGTAATCGCGATTCCGAAGTCCGCCACCTTCACATGCTCGCGTTGCAACAAGATGTTGGCCGGCTTGATATCGCGATGAAAGATACGCTCAGAATGCAGGAAATCGATCGCTTCGGCAGCCTCTTTCATGTAGTGCAACAATTCGTCGCGTTCGATACCAATCTTTTTGTGTTTCCGCAGCGTGTCTTCCAAACTCTCATCGGCTAGTTCTGAAACGATCATCAATTGATCGCCGACCACCCAAAACGCTTGCACATTTAGCAACAGAGGATGCCGCAACCGTTTGACGATCGACAGCGCCTTCAATTCCGTTTGGGTCGCCTTGTGCTTGATGGGAAAGGAAACTTTTTTAACGGCGACTTCGACGTCACCGGGAGCCATCGCTCTCCAAACTTCACCGTATTGCCCCTCACCGATCCGTTCGATCAGCCGATATCCGAAGTTGTCCGGAAAAGACTCGACCTCCACCGCGGGTTCACGATCCATGATTCCCGACGAAACGGGAACATGCACCGCCACCGTTCGATCGTTTCCACCGACAACACTTTCGAAGTGACGGTCGGATAACCGTTCGGTCTTCGTGCGAGGCACCCCTCGGTGCGTCCCCGTACCATGCTCACCCTCGCGCATCGTTCGCTCACGTGGCGTGTGCCGTGCCGTGTCCGATTCATAGCGAAAGCGTGCGTCATCTTGTAGCCAGGCTTCCAACCGATCCGCAAATTCGACCATCCGCGAATAACGCGACTCCGTCGATTTGGCGATCGCTTTCATGCAAATCGCGTCGAGTTCTGCATCGATTTGATTCCGGTGATCCGACGGCTTGGGCGGAATCACGGTAAGGATTTGATTTAAGACTTCAACCAGCTTTCCCGAAAACGGTCGCGAACCGGCCAACAGCTCGTACAAGATCACCCCCAGCGTGTAGATGTCGGTCTTCGGACCGATCGCCGCGGCCGTTCCTTCGACTTGCTCGGGAGACATGTACGCGGGCGTGCCTAGCACTGCACCAGGTGTCGTGAGATCGATCGCGTCGGGCCGGGCGAGAGTGGCGAGACCAAAATCGATGATCACCGGTTCATTCAAATAATTCACGATCACATTGGACGGCTTCAGATCGCGGTGGACGACACCTACCTGGTGTGAATGATGCAACGCATAGGCGAGCTTTTTAATCAGCAGGACCGCCTCGGCGATACTCTTGGGTCTCACTTCGGGATCGGTTAGAGGTTTGCCTTGAACATAAGTCATCACCATGAACGGAACCCCGCCTTCCTGGTTGACTTCATGGATTGGGCAGATGTTAGGATGGACAATCGCCGCAAGTGCACGCGCTTCGCGAAAGAAACGATCGACCACCATTTGCGCGTCGGCGTGATTGATGAACGGCACCTTGATCGCCACTTCACGGTCCAAGCGATCGTCATGGGCTAGATAGACCGCCCCCATTCCACCTTGACCAAGCGTCTGGATAACGCGGTAGCGACCGAAGTATTTCCCCGTCCCTACGCCACCTTCGATCGGCGTTTCGGATTGTGAATCCGCGACAATTGTCTTAAAGACGCCCTCCTCGAAGACCTGGCGCGTAATCTCTGCAAATTCGGGAAACGCCCGATCGTAATCAGACAACTGCAGTGACAACTGATTTCGGTGCCGATACGGAATGTCCAGTTCGAGCAGATTCCTGTAGAGGTCTTGCCGCTCATCCCCCTCCCATCGATCAACAATCTTCCGCAGATCCGGCGGATCCCCCGATTGCCACTGCTTTTCGAATCGTTCGCGCGTTTGTTGAATCCTTCGAAACAGTGGCTCAGTCATTAATTTGGCTGCGACAGAAGTGACAGATGGATAGGCAGGGATGTCGGAAACGATGGATGCCCCATCGGTTCCTCAGGAGCATCCGAAGCGAGGATGCGCCAACGCCCCCCAAGATGAATCACGATTTACCCTGAAACGTTGGCCAATCAATGGTAACATACCAGTTCCGTAATGTATCGTCATGAACGCATCACCGGGGGCTCTGGCAACTCCGCGTTTCCAATTGATTTACGAATCGGTGCGCGATCATCTCCGCTTCTCTCAGAGTCCGCAAGCGATCGCTTGTTGGCGGGGGTCTCCCCACGGAACATGCCTGCCTCCCTTCCCTTGGACGACCAACCGAGACTTCCGATGATCCCCAAGTGTTTCGATTACCGAGTTCTCTTAGTGCTGGCGTGCATCCTAGGCAGCGCAGAACGTAGCGTCGCCCAAGTCGAAAAGCCTGTCTTAGTGGTTGCCCCCGGAGGGCCTCGGACCTCGGTTACGAGGATCGCATTTTGCGACCAAGGCAAGCTGTTGCTGACCGCCGGCTGGGACAAGACCGTGCAGGGTTGGCAACGGAAGAACGACGGCGATTTCCAATTGGATGCCGCCAACACGCATCGGATTCCGATCGGCCCGGGACAAGCAGGAACGATCAACGCGATTGCGGTTTCTTCGGACAATCGCTGGTTGGCAATCGCCGGTAAGTCGCGGATTCGCGGCGCTTCAGATTTTCAAGACGCGGGTCGGATCTATCCGGTTTCGGCGAGTCTCACGAACGAGATGAAATTGGATCGCGGCGTGATCCACCTCGTTGACCGGACGACAAACGCTCGGACAACCCTTCGCGGACACACCGCCCCGGTCGTTAATCTCGCATTTGCCACCGATGCTCAAGGTCTCATCCAACTCTTCAGCGTGGCAGCCGATTCCAATGCGGACGACGACGTCACCGATTTTGAGCTGCGTCGCTGGAACATGGAAACCAAAGACGCGATCCGCAAGACGTTTCAATTGCCGCAAGCACTCGCATCGTCGCAGATCGCCGTGGTTCATGACTCCCGCGAACACCCGGCCCTCGCGATCGCCTGGTTCGACGACCGGCTGAGGCTTTGGAACACCAAAGATAATCTGTTGACCGAGGCTCCCAACGGGGTGCGCGCCGCATCGGTATTCGTTCCCGCTGGTAATACGGAAACGATTCTTGTGGGCAGTGGAGGGCAGTTACGAGAATGGCGTTATCAGAACAACACGCTGCAGCAGATCCAAGTCTGGGACCTGCCGCGATTCGATGACCTCGCTTGGTTGCCTCAGTCGATCGCCACCCTTTCATCAACCGGCGAGGGCACCCACGACCGAATCGCGATCGGCGCAACCGGCATCTCCGAAGGCATGGGCAAACAAGCGAAGCTGATCGTTTACGACTTCCCAATCAACAACATCGCCGCACCGCGTCGCGAGCTTCCCCTGTGGGCAATCTCCACAAACAACCCACCGCCGGTCAACATTGCGGTCTCGGAAAACTCGGAGCACATGGCCGTCAGCGGCAATCCCGGGCATCAGCTTGCCATCTTTAAACGTACCGATTTACTCGGGCAATCCAACGGATCTCAAAAACTGACCAGTCGTTACCACGAAATCGAATCGGCAAGATTTGGGACCCTCGCCGATCAAGATGGCTTGATGATTCGAGAGTCGGGTGCCTCGTCGGAGAATCTTGCCCTCAATTTTTCGAATCAATTGGTTTCCGTTATCGATGAAACCAATCCGTGGAAATCCAACGCGACACCTTCATCGCTGAAAATCGAACGAGATCCCACAATCGACAACGCGTTCAAGGTGACCGATCCCGAACGAACGCTTTGCGAGATTACGTTGCCAGCGGGCCAACGGATTCGATTTGCCCCCGTGCTATCGACCTCTTCGGCGACCCGCGAATCGGTCGTCGCCGTCGCAACCGAATCGGGCAGCGAATATCGTTTGCTGATCTACAACGCCAACACCGGTGAATTGATTCGTGAACTACGAGGGCACGATGGCCCGATCCTATTCTCGGACGATGGGCAATTGATCGCCGCGACGACTGTAGAGACGCCAACGCTACCACCGACGATTCGGCTGCGCCGGGTGGCTGAACTCGAGAAGCCATCGTTGGCATCGGTCCCGATCCAACCAGGCCAATCGGTATCGGCAATCGCAGTCCCTGATTCGGAAGCCCTGAAGGAGACGCCGATCCTTGTCGCCGCGACCCACATCGCTGGGCAAGAACCACGTTTGACGGTCTTCGATACGGCTTCCGGCGCCCCGATTCGAGAACTGGCCGCGCATTCGGAGCGGATCCAATCGATCGCATTTTCGAAAGATGCGAAACTGTTGGTCTCGACAGCCCGCGACCGAACGCTTTGTGCCTGGGATCTATCGGACCTCAACACCATCCTTGGCAAACACGGGTCGATTGCGGGAGTGCAATTGGACAACCAAGCCGTTGTGAAACGAATCCGTCCTTTGCCCGCCGGCATGAAGCCAGCGCCGCTGCAAAAGAACGACCGGCTGATTTCAATCGTCGACGAACCCGCATGGAAATCGGGGCTGGATCTATTCCACCGCATGTGGCAGTTGGAACCGGGGAGCGTCGCGAATGTCGTCGTGCAACGTGGAACTGAAAATGTTCAACTTGCATTACCTGTGTCGCAGGCGAGCGATGAACGCAAGCCGCTGTTCTCGCTATTGATCGCCGACGACAACCGACCGGGATCGCGACGATGGATCGGATGGACGCCGTCGGGCCCGTTTGAAACCAGCAGCGAATCGATGATGAAGGCGATCGGTTGGCACTTTAATACCGGACAGCCCGAACACCCGGTAACGTACGCTGAGATCGGTGCCTACCGCGATCAATATTATCGATCGAAGCTGATCACGTCGCTGATCAGCACCCGCACCATCCCGCCAGCTCCGCCGCTGCCTCGCCCGACGATGTCGATGCTGTTGCTGCCGGGCGAAATTATCGACTCGCAATTGGTCAGTTCACCAATCGTCCGCCAGGCACCCAACTCCATCTCGCTGTCATTGCTTGGACGGCTGCCCGCCAAAAAGATTGGGGCTGTGGAGTTTCAGTTCGATCAGCAGGCGGCGATTCAACCAACCTATGATTCCAACGGCAGCTGGACCGCTGCCCTCCCAGAGGCGATGCAGTCGCGAGGTCTTCATTCGATCCAAGCGGTGGTGCATACGAACGAACAGATTCCTCAATCGTTCACCAGTCGCTTGCAGTACCACTTCATCCCGCCGCCGCCGCAAATTCAGATTTTGCCGCAGCCAACGCGCACCAAGGACGAGACGTATTCGCTGAAATTCACCCTGGAACCAACGATCGATACCGACACGTTGGACTACAACATTGCCAGCGGTGATTTTCAAAAACGCGGATCGGGAGTTGGTCGCCAAGAGATCGAACTGTCCGTTCCCTTGTCGCTTGGGAACAATGCGATCTCGATCTCGGTGGTGCCTCGGGGAGGCGATCCACAGCAGGAAGCTGCGCGCACCATTCTCGAGGTCTTCCGTTACATGGGCCCCGTCGCGCCACCCGTGATTACCTTAAACAAGATCCAGCATCTACATGGCGGCCAAGTAGAGACGGTTGCGTTGAACCAAGCCGATCCCGCCCTGCTCGATTCGCCAAAATGCAAACTGCAAGGTTCCATCGATTCACCAATCGAACCGTTGACCGTTGTCCGCGTGCTTTTGAACGATCAATCGATGGATCTAAGTTCCACGTTCCAATCCGCTGAACTGAAGAAATTTCAACTCAACCAAGTCCTTCGCTTGCAGCCCGGCGATAATCAAATCACGATCGAATCGCAGACAAAAAGCAGTCCTTTGACGTCGTCCACCTTTGCGGTTGTCTACCAGCCTGCGATCCCCAAGCTTGAAATTACGGGGCCGAGCAACGACACGGAAATCACAGAATTCCTGGTGACGCCTCAAGTCACACTTACCGGGCGGATCCGGGCCGAGGAAACGCCGGAGGCTTTCACGGTCAACGCGTTCATCAACGGCATCGAACGCAATGTGCAGGTTCAACAGGTCAACGATCAAACCGTCATTCAGGAGACCGTTCCGCTGCGCCTGGGGCAAAATATCATCGATCTGGATGTGCGGAATGCATGGCACAAAGAACCACTGCGTCAGCGATTGAATGTCTACTATGCCCCGCGTCCGGTGATCATGAACGTCGCCACGGAAACGAAGCCCGACATGCCCTATTTTTCAGGCGTCGTTCAATGCCGATCAGCCTCCCCGATCGAACAGATTACGTTTGATGCAGTGCCCGTCGATTCATTTCAGGTAGTGGAAACCAACGGCGACTTGCAAACCGTCCGTATTGAAAAGCTCGACTTCATCGAAGGCAAGGCAACGGCGGAACTGAAGATCACTTCGAATGAAACTTCGGAACCCTTGGCCGTCGAACTGCCCAAGATGCCGCTGCCCACGGCTCCCGAGATCGAACTGGTTTCGAGCATCCCACAAGACGCGGTCACGAACAAAGAGTTTGACCTGCGATTCAACGTCAACTCAAAATCACCCACCACGAATATCGAAGTACGCCATCGTGGTAAAACGGTCTATCAAAGCGACCGCGTGCAGAATCCCATCGCAGTCAAATTGGATCTCGTCGAAGGCATGCAACCGATAAGCATCTCGGTGTCCAATGCCGGCGGAGTAACGCGGCGGTCGTATTCGCTGAATCGACTGCTTTCGCCAGCTCAATTGATACTGGATTCGATTCGCTACGATCCGTCAGCTAAGGAAACGATTCCGATCGAACTCCGCGATGGGCATTTGGTCACGAAGACGCCATTGAAAGCGGGCCGCGTTTGGTTGCAAGGCCGCGTCAAATGGCTCGACTCCGACGATCCTAATATCAACAAGCCCTTGGGACTAAGTCTGCATGTCAACGGATTCCAACAGTTGCCCGTCCGACTGGATCCGCTGCAAGCGGGCGCAATGGAGCGAACCTTCCTCTGCGAATTGTTTCTAAACGCGGAAGATAATGAAATCCAAGTCGACGTTCCCGAGATTCAACTCGACCGTGTGAATGCCGATTCGCTGCATGTAATCTGCGATAATCCGGTCCAGCGGCAACGACTGCGGTTGGTATTGGTTGGCGTCGGTCCACAGACGGAACAGGAGTTGCGAGAGGAGGTGTTCAAAGCGATCGGTATTCGCAAAGAACAGGGCCGATTGGTGAGTCCTCAATTTTCCGAAGTCTACGTTGCAGGCGTTCTCACAGGCGACAATGTTGGCGAAGATCAGATCCTTTCGATCCTGGGCAACCGGGTGCGTCGCGTGGGTCAGAAAGCGATGCAACAGACGCCGGCCAACGAAGTGGTTGCCGTCTATTTTCGCGGCGTGCAAGTCATTTCGCAGGAAGGGCGATCCTATTTAAAGCGATCTGCCGATGGGAAAAGTGTGCTGAGCAATTTGTATACGCTCGACGGGATTCACCAACAATTCGAATCGGTGTGCGGAGCGAAGGTGCTGTTGATGGATCTCGTGAACGACGATGGGGCTGCCGACTTGGTTTCTCCATTTCCGCCCGTGCGGCCGCAGTCGGCTTCATTGGGATATGCGATTGAAAACGTCCAATCGCCGGCACAAGTCAAACGCAAGCTGTTGGGTGCGATTGCACAGATTCGCGAGCAGAAGCCGACGCCGTTGTTCGTGCTCCGCGCCGGCTTGGAAGCCTTTGCGCAACAGGACAACAACCTTAGCTTTGCAAACGAAATCCCCGACCTGATGACGGCTTTGCAATTCTGAACCAACCTCCCCAACAATCGGTCTGTCGGGGAGGTTGAATATGCTAATCAGCGATGCGTCATCGCTTTTAGGGATCAGCCGCCCAGCGCGATCAGACGCGTGGGTGTGCCGGGGACGTCCAACTTGGCCGCTACCGTAAAGTCGGTCAACGAGATGATCCAGATACTTCCTTCCCCTGGGTTGGTCAACGCGACTTGGCGGTGTCCGGGCAGGACGGTGGCGGTGTGATGCCCCGAATGCCCTTCGATTTGATTGGGGCCAACGGCGATCGATTGCACCTGTTTCGCATCGCTGAAGTTGCCGTCGTCGTTCGGGTCGAGATCGACGACGATCAATCGATCCTTCGACGAATCCGATCGGTTCTCGGCAAATGTGAGCGCCAGTTTGCGACGGTCTCGGGTCTCGACGACAACGGGTGTCGACAGGCTTTCCGCTTCGTCAAGAGCGATCAAAAGTGTTGAGATCGCGGGAGCGGGACTGCTGGCGTCGATCCAGCACAATCGGCAATCCGCCTCTTTTCCCGCGGTGAATAGAACGTGGTTCTTCAGGTTCGCAAACGCTCCGGTTCGCAGCGGCTTGTCCTCGGAACCTTTGCC
Organism: Rosistilla carotiformis; assembly: GCF_007753095.1. Lineage (NCBI taxonomy): Bacteria > Pseudomonadati > Planctomycetota > Planctomycetia > Pirellulales > Pirellulaceae > Rosistilla > Rosistilla carotiformis. The sequence continues at coordinate 158,908 of NZ_CP036348.1, read as the reverse complement.
GATCGCCAAGTGGTTGACTTCCACGTCGTCGGCGCTGCCGGTCATCTGCATATCGGCTGGCACCCAACAGACGCCATCGGCGGGCGCCAAGAAGACTTTTCCTTCGTTGATCGTCGCGCCGTGCAGACCGCCTGAAGGACATCGGATCTCGTAACGTTTACCGTTGTTGGAACCGAGTCCAACGACGTCGACGCGGCCGCTGTTTTCACCGCTCCGATCGATCCAAGTCGAATACGCAACGTGGTCCTCGGCAATCGCCAGCGTGATATGCCCGCCCCCTCCCAAAACAAAGGTGGTCCGATCGGCCGAAGGCTTCGGATCGCGTAGCCGCTGAGCTGTGGTGATCGTCATCCCGCTGCTCTTGTCGTTCGCCAAGACGAAAGAACGGCCGTAGTGGTACAGATGGGCGGGGTTGCCCTGTTCGGTGTCGATCACCGACCGTAGCACGCTTGGCGCGTTGGGGAACTTCCAATGCGAGTGATCGCCGTGCGGTTCTTCGACACCGCCCGATTCGATAGCGACCCAACCGCTGCCGATCGTCCCGTCGGCTTGATCGCGGACACCGATCAAGATCAGACCGCTGTCAGCTTGCATCTGGACCAGCGACTGCTCCGCGACATCCAAGGCTGGAAAGCCGTCGATGGTTTTCGCCTCTAAAGAGTATTCGTTTCCTTGTCGTTTGAAGTCGCCGTAGCGAACCGTGGCGTCGGCGTCGTCTTGCCAAAAGAGTCGCGCTCGCGTGCGACCTTGAGCATCGGCGGTGGCGCAAGAGGCCAACGCTAAACCAAGCAACAGGCAGCTTCGTTGGAAGATCGTTTTCATTGTGGATTACCTTTTTTTGCGAGTCAGTAGACGGACCGCCGACGGTGGCAGGTCCAGTTCATGTGGTTGTTGTGAAGTTGAGTCGAAGGTTGGAATCGATAAACCGCTCGTCGCCGGGTCGCCCAGTTTTGGGTCGAGGATCCAGCCGCCATCGCTGATCGATTCGACGGAGACGAAATATTGGGGACCGCCAGACGGCGACACTTGCTTGAATCGGGCTTGGCCTGTCGGGTCACTGATCGCAGCGGCGACGACCGGTCCCGATTCGGAATCGTGCAGCTGAACGCGAACGTTTGCCAACGGATCGCCTTTGTAGCGAAGCAAAATCGTAGGCGACTGATTCGACGATTCGCTGGACGAATCGCTGCAACCGACGATCGCGAGCAGCGAAACGAGAATGGACAACGAAATGGTTTTGATCATGGCAACTGCACCACCTCGCCACCGTCCCGCGAATAGGCTGCGTGGTAGGTTGGCAGATCGATCGAATCGCCGATGAAACGGACGCTGCCATCGAGCATCGCATGTCCAGCCACGCCGGGATGGTACGATCGGGAGCTGTAGAAACCGCGGCCGTGCATGCCAACATCGGGCAGGTCGGAGTTGGGGGACATGTAGCCGTTGATCACCGTTGCATAAGGGACGCCGCGAATCCACGACGCGCCGCGATTCCCTTGATACGAAGTGATGCTTGCCGGAACGACCGCCTGCAGATCGGGATTGGTAATCAACGCCCCGCCGCTCATAAAACCAGCGCCACTGGGATTGCTGGAGGTCCCGCCCCAGTTGGCGATCCGACGCTGCGGACCGGTTGGCGATGGTTCGGTCTCTGCGCTGGTTTGGTCGCCAAGAACGGTTTCCGCAATCAGAACCGTGTGGCTGGTGCCGTCGATGCAGTCTCTGAATCCGGCCCAAGAGTCGGTCCAGACCATGCCGTCGGTTCGATAGCGGTCGTCGTAGTGTGTGTCGGTGCCACTGCCGTAGCTGAACATATAAGTCAGCCCCGCCGTGTAGCCGGCGGAACCGTCGGCGAAGGTCGTCGCGAACTGGGGATCACCGGCGTCGCTTGGACACAAGAAGGTTGGCAGCACGCTTTCGATGGCGCCGCGGAGTGCGGGATTGAACTGAGCGGCCCAGGCCGGACCGACTAACAGCGGCGATTCAAAATCGATCAGCTCCGCCAGATTCCCCTGTTCGATAAAGGGAAGCACGCGGGCTTGGACCGAATAGCTGCTCGATCCGGTCATCGCCGGGATCACGCGATAGGTGCTCTCGTAGTTGTGCGTCGCTAAAGCGAGTTGTTTTAGGTTGTTGCTGCACGACATCCGCCGCGCCGCTTCGCGAGCGGATTGAACCGCCGGCAACAGCAGCGAGACTAAGATGCCGATGATCGCGATCACGACCAGCAGCTCGATCAACGTAAAGCCGGTGGTGGGATTGGAAAGTCTTGATTTGTTCATGGGATGCTATAGGTATTGCAGACTTCGTCGATCGAAGCCGTTTGGGAGAACGATGTAAATTGAAGGAGCCCCGCTGCGCAGGCACGATCGATCGGGTTTGGTCGGACCGGTGACCGATCACACCACAAGCGCAGCGGGACAGATTGCGGAGCGGACACCATCCGATGCCGCAGAGCGCAGCATCGGGCAGAGGGCAACCGAAAGGAGATGTCGCGAGGGATCGCCAACGCGATTACCGAGGCGCACGTCGGGCAACGTTCGCGCAGAACCGGCTGGACTTATCCGAGGACCGGTGGTCCGCGAGGTCGCGCGATCGAGAGGGTCGCTGCAACGGCAACCGCATCGAAGATAGGATCCGACGACTGAACCAATCGATCGCTTAACAGCGACGGTTCGAGGTTCCAGTTCACGCCGGTTGGACTGGCTAACGACTGACAGATCGGACAGTCATCGGCATCATGATGATGATGCGATTCGCCATCGCAAGCCGTAACCGCCTTGGAATGATTCCGCTGCAAACCACACGCATCGGGAAGATCCCCACCGTGATGATGGCAACCATGGGAACAGACGCTTGCTGCAGCGTGATGGTGCCCATGCGCGTCGCAGGTGGCGACATGCAGCCACGCGGGTGCTTGCCCCCAAGCAACTACAAGGCACAGCAAAATCGGTAGGATAGGTCGGAACAGCGAAGTCATGGACGACGTTCGGCTTCAATGGAAGTTTGGGTTTTAGATGATCCGACCAAGGATTGCAGCCCACAGTACGAGCCGACAACGAAAAGAGTTCACCCAAAAGTTCAACTAACCCAACCCATACAAAACAGAGGCAGCGGTCTGTATGTCGCAAAGGAAAACGTATCTCCGCGATGCCAAACGCACTACGTTATTTTGACGCGTCTGCGATACTGATTTAGCACTTTGCCTCGCGAATTGACCAACGTGACCGTGACCGTCAGAATCGAGTGCGATGCCAACTGGCGGATTGAATACTCACCAAATAGCCGAGTATCAGCGCCTTCATCAACGACCAGGATGTCGTTTTTGGGTAGTGATTCTTCGAAACTCGATTGGATATTTCGGCCCATCGACGTTTCAAACTTCCGATCAAAACTTCCCAGCAAGACGCGATCGCGTCCACTTTCTTTCAAAAACGAAGCGACATGCTCAGTCATTCCAGCGATCGCATCGGAAAGCGTTTGAGCATGCCCTACCGAGGGAATCAACGCGATGACGAGGACATGCAATCTTAAAGTCGGGAACATCGTAGGAGCCCTTTGTTTAGCAACACATCTAAACAGGCAATCCGATTGCGCGACCAAAGACGGACAGACTTTCAGAATTTAAGAGCTCATCGCACACGCACCAAGGGCAGCATCAGATTTTGCAGTTCCGTGGGCGTGGCAATCGGACGCTGCGAAGCGCCTGTGATCTCGATCACCGATTGTTTTACGTATCCGATCAATTCATCGACAAAGACCTCACCATCGGCCGTACTGGCATCGATCGCGCCGCCCGCTTTCCCATCGAGGCCCTGGAGCACACAATACGAAAACACCCCGTGCTTCAACTGCGGATATTCGATGGCCGCCGCCCTGCCCGTGGCGGCGGCAAAGACCAGATTCCCGGTGCTCTTTGCGCTCCGTACACTGCTCTTGGCGTCGACCACCGATCCGCTGTGGCAGGTGTCGAGCATCCAAATTACACGCCCCTGAAACCTGGATATCCGCTCCAGTTCCTGCCATGGCACTCCGTTGCTAACGATATCCTGTGAATCATTCGACTTAACCTTCGTGGTGACATAATAGAAGTTGCCATCTTCGGTCGTGCCGTGCCCCGAAAGGTAAACCAGAATCACATCGTCTTTGGTTCGGTTTTGGGTCAATCGATCGATCGATTGCGGCGCGGACCGAGAACGGCGGGAATCGAGTGGCCATTGGAAACGTTCCGAATGGGCGATTCATGCGACCCTTATCGCATCGATTACAGGAACAAAAAAACGGGATGTGGACACATCCCGTTTTTACAATTTGAATTTTCCATCGCAACTCGCGTTAACCACGCGTTACTTTGTGTAGGGCAGATCTTTTGGTTCATCGCCCGGTTTATCTTTGATGGGCTCAATTGCGATCCCGTCTTTGGAATCGGGAATCGCGGGCATTGCCGCAGGGGCCGGGAATGCGCTTTCCGGAATGTCTTCGAGATTCTTCTTACGATCCTTCTCAGCTAACAGAGAGTATTGCGCGCCTTCGGTTCCCTCCAGGTCGTAGCGTCCCCAGTACTGCTGCGATCGGGGATTGTAGTAATACACGTATCGCGGCTGCGAAGGATACGAGATGCAATAATGGTAGCTGTAGGTCGGTGCCGAAACCACAGGTTTGTAGTAGTAGCGTGTGTAGTGATACGATCGCGTGGGTTGGTACGACCAGCTGCTGTAGTACTGACGACCACCATAGCCGGCTTCTGCTTCGCTGATCGCAAACTGTGACACCATGCCAATAGCGAGCGCTGCAAGAGCAAGTTTTTTAACGTGCGTTAACATTCAATCTTCTCCAATTCCAAGGGTAGGTGTTGTTGACAACAGTTTTCATCATTGGACAAAGCAGGTCTTCGCCCACGCCAGCAAGCCCCACACTTGAGAATGCGTGTGGAGCCGTGTGTTTCCCAGAGCAGTTCGACCTTAGAAGCCAGGATTCTCTGGAAGATCTTCAGGGTTGAAATATCGAATACTGACCGAGGCGAGCAGAAAACGTTTGTTGCGATTCGAGTGAAAAGCTGCCTCGGATTTTCATCCGGGCGCCCAGCTTGCGAATTTCAATCTTTTTGGCGACTCGATTTTCTTTCAATCGCTGTTGAATGGAGCGGCCAACCGTACCGCCGTCGGGACCGGAAAACTCGCCGATCGCGACGGAGGCTTTTTCCTGCGACTCCAGGAACTCGGCAATATCATCGGACAGCTTGTTAATCGCATCCTCTAGCGACCCGTTGCTTGCCGTAGCCAGTCCCGGCGCCAAGACGATACAGATCAGTAATCGAGCGGCAATCGCTATCAATTTCTGAACTTTCATGATACTTGTTCCTCGTTTTCAGTTTCCCGCGGCGTCGTTCGCTCGCAATTGAGTGAATGCCATTCCCTATTCGCAACCGGACATCCAATCGCAAAAAATTGACGACGTGCAATTTTGCTAATTGTTAAACGGACTACCGATTCGCAATTCCGAAGCCGCTTGTTGAAATACCGAAACGGTTGCTTTGCGCGATTCCCATTCGGCGCGTTTGATCGTGCCACCTTCGATCGCTAACGGCCCCAGTCCCAGCGAAAACAGTCCGCCACTGAAGACTTGATTTTCCAGGTCGTTGATCGATTCGTAGCCCAACTCACGGGCGGCCGACTCCAAGTCGAGATTTCGATCATACAGGCGTGCCACGCGGCTGATCGGTTCCTCAAATTCTTCGATCGGCCGATCCTTGTTCTTGCCAACGTGCAAATAGACTCCGATGGCAGCCTTCAGTTTGTTCAAGTATCCCTCTCGGGAGTCCTTCAACGCCTGAGAGAGTTCGCTTTGCGAAGCATACATCTCCTGCACCTTCCGCCGTGCTTCGGCGCTTTCCAAAGCGTTCCCGCTGCGAACGAAATCGCCAATCGGAATCATGCCGTGTCGATGACAACGGATACAAAAAATTCCGCTGACGATCTCCGGCGTACCGGCCACGTTTTTGGAGTCCCAAACGATATCGATCGGTCCGCGGTCGATTCGTTCCCCTCCGCATCGACCAACATGTAAGCATGCGAACCGTTGGGAAGATTCCAGAACGCGAGCCGTTCCCACGCGAAGATGTCGTCGGTCCCAAACCTGCAACAGCTGCTAAGGAATGGAACGCTTTGCAACTCGCACGATTCGCTCAGATCAATTCGGGAATCGGTTCACCGAAGGGGAGCATTGGCATTGGACGACCGCTGTGATCGAGGAAGCTCTGCGTGTAATCGATTCCTAGGTGCCGGTAAACCGTGGCCCAAAGATCGTTAGGGGACATTGCACGGTGAATGGGTTCTTCCCCCTTATTATTGGTAGCGCCAATCACTTGCCCGGTCCGCAGCCCGCCCCCCGACACAAGCATGCTCATCGCACGGGGCCAGTGATCACGCCCCGGTTGGGAGATCTTCGTCTTCGATCCAACCTGCTGGCTGATCCGTGGCGTTCGCCCAAATTCTCCGGTGACCACCAACAGGACCTTTCGATCCAACCCGCGCGCGTACAGATCTTCGATCATCGCGGTGATCGTGTTGTCGTAGATCGGCAGTCGAATTTTGGCGTCGTCGAACAAGTGACAATTCACGGCATGCGAATCCCAGTTATAGGTGCCGTATTGGGGCATCGAGATCCCCGATTGATAGGGATTCTCCATCACCACCGTCACCCACGGGACACCACGTTCGACTAAGCGGCGGGCCAACAGCGCGCGCTGCCCCCAACCGTGGCGTCCAAATCGATCGCGCACCGAATCGCTTTCCTGAGACATATCAAACGCCTCGCGAACGCGGGTCGATGTCAACATCTGAACCGCTTTTTGCCGAAAACTGTCCATACTATGCATCGACGATTGATAATCGATCTCACGGCGAAGGTTGTCGATCTGCTGCAACAACCCCACCCGATCGCTCAATCGATCGGACATCGATTGGTCGATGCTAATGTTGGGGACCTGGAAGTCATCTTTGTTGGGATCGGTCGAGATTCGAAACGGATGGGTGTGGTTGCCAAGATAGGCCGAACCGAAGCTGAACGTGTCGACATTGTTTACCCGACCTGACCCGAGAACGACGTAGTTCGGCAGCCCACCGGTCTGACGACGATGTTCCAAGTCCAACGAAGCCATCGATCCGACACAGGGACTGTCATTGACAAATCCTGTTGGCTTGGCCGGATCGCGACCGGTGAGGAAACGCTTGTGTCCTCCACCATGGTCGGCGAAGTCGTGATGAATCGAGCGGATCAAGCTGAACTTGTCGGCGATCTTGGCATGCATCGGCAACAATTCGCTCACGTCCAAACCAGGGACGTTCGTTTTGATCGGCGAAAACAGCCCACGATAGTCGCTCGGCGCATCGGGCTTCATATCGTAGGTCTCCATGTGCGGTGGACCTCCCGGCAACCACACAAAGATCACCGACGTGTCTTGCGGCGTTCGGCCCACCGACGCAGCCGTGGCCTCACGGGCTTGCAATAAATTGCCAAGCCCAAGACCGCTCACTCCCGCAACCCCGCCAAATTCCAAAAACGAACGACGTGAAACCGGACCACAACACCTCGTTGCACCCAACCGACTCTTGGCCGAACTCATAACCAGACTCCAAGGATTCATGGCTTCACAAACACCAACGCCGCCGTCCCCTGTCCGTCTCAGTGAATCGCGCTGCTGGGGTGGCGTCGTGCGCCGCTGGGGTCGAATATACCCCATGCGGCCATTGCGTCACAGCAAAAATAGTACGACACCTCGCCCCCTAACAGCCGAGTGCTCTGAGGCGGGAACGCCTCCATCGCACAGCCCGCCCGATGGAGGCGGCTAGGAAAAACAGGGTCCCCCATCATTCGACGGGGATCGAACGATTCGTCTCGCCGCAGGGCTCGTTGCTGCCAAAGGCGAGTGCAAAGACAGCGGGCCTACGCAGCCCCAATGCGATCCAAAGGAGGACGCCGATTAGCATCGGGAAGTAGAACGGATCGCCGACGCGGACATGGGTCGCGATCGCCCCCCCGAGATAGCCGGTCAATAAAATTGCAGCCAAAAATCCTGTACGTGGAACCAGAAACAACAGTGCAAGCACGACTTCGACGATCCCAATCTTCATGATCAGATCCGACGTGTAGCCGAGATGGGCGAACATCTCGGCCTTCCCCTCCCATTCGACAAATTTGCCGACAGCGCTGCCGAAAATCAGAAACGCCACGATCAACCCACTTAAAATCCAGCCTGCAATACGCATTTTCATTTCCTTTGTGACCGAGTGAATCCCACAACATTCCCAACCTTCCACCAAAGTCGCGTCGTCTACATAAACATATTGAGAACACGATCCTCAGCCGCCAGCCACACCATCATGTTCCGTTATCGATCACCTGCAATCGATTCATGTTCGGCGAGACCATTTGTCTCCCCGCAGCACTCGGGGCTTAACCGCCGGTTCGGTTTTGCATCAATAAGTAAGGGGGAAGTATTTGCATCGTTTTGTCTCTGCGGTGATTGGTTTCGAAACCGATGCAAGCGTGCGGTACTCATGTAATCGAATAGCGATCACTGAAATCGACGCTGGATCGGGACACTTCTTTGGGGCCATGGCTCACCGCCCCCGCCGAGTATTTTCACCGGCAACCCTGCGGTACACAACTGTTCAGCGTCGCCCGTCAACGGCATACTTTTAAGATCGGCCGACCGTATCACCAATGTGGCCGGCCAAAATGTGGATGCAAACATGGCTGCGAAAACATCGGCTGACAAAATGGAAGGGACAAGCAGTGGACACGATGGAACTTTTGGAATGGTTGAATAATCCATCCGTCATCGTCGGCTTGTTCACCGCAGCGGTGATTCTGGTAGCTGTCGATTTCCACTTCCCGATCGACTGGCCGGCGCATCTGGGATACGTCGCGTTTGCACTGGGACTGTTCCTGGTGATCCCGCTGAATCTTGTCGCCAGCACGTTTGTTGGGTTCTTGGGTTGGCTGTTGTTGGAAATCATGCACACATTGCTGTTCGGTCGTTTTTTGACCAACGCACCCGGAAGGGCTCGGCCGCGGCCAGTGGCAGAAGATACGTCGAAACCGTTGGATCTCGACGCCTGATTTGGATTGGAGGATTTGGGAATGCCTTTTGGATTTGGTCGCCGCAGCAACAGCGGTCTGAAGCTGCGATTGATGATCGCAGTGGGATTGGCGTTGTTCTCGTTCATCTCGTATCTGTCGACCGGGCAACGCAATCCGATCACGGGCGAAAAGCAGCGAGTGGCGATGAGCCCCGATCAAGAGATCGCGCTTGGTTTGCAAGCCGCCCCCGAAATGGCAGCTCAACACGGCGGACTGCATCCCGATCCGCAGGCCCGAGCGCACGTCGACCAAGTCGGCGGGCGGCTGTTGCGCGGGCTGGACGACTACGTCCGCGTGAAACAAGGAACCAATCCGTTTCAATTTGAGTTCCATCTGCTGAAAGATCCGCAAACGATCAACGCCTTTGCGTTGCCCGGCGGACAGGTGTTTATCACTGCGGCTTTGTACAGCAGGCTGCAGACCGAAGGGCAATTGGCCGGCGTTCTGGGGCATGAGATCGGGCACGTTCTCAGCCGCCATGGTGCGCAGCGGTTGGCGAAACAGAAACTGACCAGCGGCCTCGTCGGCGCGGCGGGCGTTGCTGGCGGCGACATCAGTTCGGCTCATCTGGCCCAAGCGATCGGCCAGATGTTGAACATGAAATATGGCCGCGACGACGAACTGGAATCCGATCGCTGGGGCGTGCTGCTGACCGCGCAAGCCGGATACGATCCGCGGGCGATGCTGGGCGTGATGGAGATCCTCGACGAAGCGACCGGCGGGAACGGACCGCCGGAAATGATGAGCACGCATCCCAAACCGGCTAATCGACAAGCTTATATCCAAGAGGTGTTACGATCGGTATTTCCCGACGGTATTCCCGAAGGGCTTGATCCTTAGCGTTGGAGTGATGCTTTTGCATTTAGTGGGCTCGATTCGCCCATGGCTACCGCGCGCCCCGATTTGAGAGCGATTTTGCGTCCCATTGCACAGGCTTTCCAATGCAATCACCGTGTTGGATCGCTTGCCAAGAAACCGATACATTACGTGGGAGTGCTCTTGCAACCGACGGACTGTACAACGGAGAGGCGGCAACATGATTGGAAAAATGCAAAATACACTGGCGGTCATTTTGGCTGGCGGTCGAGGCTCGCGGTTGGAGCCTTTGACACGCGACCGCGCGAAGCCGGCGGTCCCCTTTGGCGGGCTGTATCGGATCATCGACTTTGTTCTCTCGAATTGCCTCAACAGCGGCATGCGGCAACTGCTGCTGTTGACGCAGTACAAGGCGCAAAGTTTGGACCGCCACATCAACCTCGGCTGGCGTCCCTACTTCTGCCGTGAGCTGGGTGAATTCATCGACGTCGTTCCACCGCAACAACGGATCGACGATCAGTGGTATCAGGGAACCGCCGACGCGGTCTACCAAAACATCTATGCGATCGAGCGCGAGCGGCCCGATTATGTCGTCGTCCTGGCGGGCGATCATATCTATAAGATGAACTACGAATCGATGGTCGATTTCCACATTCAGACCAAAGCCGACCTGACGATCGGTGCGTTGCAAGTCGATCGCGAATCGGCGAAGCAGTTTGGCGTGATGCAGATCAACGAGGACAACCGCGTGATCGGTTTCCAAGAGAAACCCGAACACCCACAAACGATGCCCGGCGACGACCAGCACTGCTTGGCATCGATGGGAATCTACGTCTTTTCGGCTCGCTTCCTGTTTGAAGAATTGTGTCGCGACGCCACCCTCTCGGGCAGCCGTCACGATTTTGGCAACGACATCATCCCCTCGGTGATCGGCGACCATCGCGTCTTTGCGTTTCCATTCCGCGACGAAAACCGCAAACGCGATGCCTACTGGCGCGACGTCGGCACCTTGGATGCTTACTTTGAAGCGAACATGGATCTGATCACCGTCGATCCGCAGTTGAATCTCTACGATAACGACTGGCCGATCCGGACGTATCAACCCAACATGCCGCCACCGAAGTTTGTCTTCGGTAGCGAAGGGGATATGGATCGCCGCGGTGAAGCGCTCGATTCGATCGTTTGCCAGGGTTCGATCTGCAGCGGTGGGCACGTGCGACGCAGCATCCTCAGCCCGGGCGTTCGCGTGAACAGCTACGCCGACGTGGAAGACAGCATCGTATTTGAAGGAGTCGAGGTTGGTCGCCGAGCCAAGATCCGACGAGCGATCATCGACAAAGGCGTCGTGATTCCGCCCGAAACGACGATCGGCCACGACGTCGAAGCGGATCGAGCACGCGGGTTTATGATCACCGACAGCGGGATCGTTGTGATCGCGCGGGGCGAACATATCGACGGCGGGGGAGCCTTCCGGCACGAGATCCGCAACCTGTCCGCAAACGAATAGACCACGGGCTGACTGCCGATGCCACAAAGCTTCCGGCGGGCCAGCTTCATTTAGATGACGACGCTTATCCAGGAGTGTGATTGCAGTGCCGCTTAGCCAAGCCACCATTTTTTTGATCGGCGTTTGTGTCGGCGCACTGCTATTCGCCCTGGGTGGCTGGACCGGTTATGCCTGGGGTCGTCGTCGTGGCCGTCGCGATGCAACCGCGCCGCTGCAAGGGGCCGAACTGCTGGGCATCATCGATGCCCTTAGCCAATGGACAAGTGAGTACTCAGGGAACGTCACCCGTTATCAAGACGAACTCAGTTCCGCCGCGCGCGTCGTCCAAGATACGATCGAAGCGGGGAATCCGCAGACGACGCCAATCGTTAAAGTACTCGACGACATCATGACCAGCAACCAATCGCTGAAGCAACGTCTCGACGATGCCGAGCGGCAACTGGAGAAACAAACCCGTTCGATCGAGGCGTACATCTCGGAAGCCCGAACCGATGCGCTAACCCAACTGCCCAATCGCCGCGCCGTCGATCAACGGCTCGATGAAATGTTCTCTGCGTGGCAAAAAGGGGGCCCCGGATTTGTGATCGCGATGATCGATGTCGATCACTTCAAACAGATCAATGACCGCTACGGGCACCCCGAAGGGGACGCCGTGCTGCGGCAGATGGCCCAACTGCTGACCAACCACATTGAAGGGGCCTATATGGTTGCCCGCTTTGGTGGCGAAGAGTTTGTCGCCTTGATGCCTACTCCGCTACGCGTTGCCGCCGATCGACTGGACCGGTTTCGCAAAATCGTTGCCAACCAAACGGTGACCGTGGGAGAACAAAGCATTCAATTTACGATCAGTATCGGGGTGGCCGAATGCCGCAACGACCTACTGATCGGCCCGATCGTCCGCCGCGCCGACGAAGCGTTGTATGCCGCCAAAGGCATGGGGCGCAACCGCGTCTACTTCCACGACGGCAAACAGCCGACTCTGGTGGGCGCCCCGGAAGTCGCAGTCTAACGCGCTGCGTTTTGCCATCGCAGCTCCAACGGATCGCCCACAGCAGCTTGGCTGACGATTCCAAGAGTTCTCCCTTCCTGTCCCGCTGCTGGTATCGCCACGCAACTGGTCTATCATTAACATCAGCATTGACGCCAAGCTTCCCGCCTGAGCCCACCTGACGATTGAGGGATCGATGAGTAACGCCAGCCAACCAACCAATCAAAAATTCCAAACGACTCCCTATCCGATCGATACGATGCCCCCGGGCATCCCTTACATCGTCGGCAATGAAGCGGCCGAACGGTTCAGCTTCTACGGCATGAAGGCGATCCTGACCGTCTTCATGACCACGTACCTGCTGGGCGGCAATGGCGAAACCGATCCGATGAGCGAAGGGGACGCCAAGTTCTGGGTCCACGTGTTTGTGATGGCCGCCTACTTCACGCCGCTGATCGGTGCCTTCGTCGCCGACTGGCTGTTTGGTAAATACAAGACGATCCTCTGGCTCTCGATCCTCTACTGTTTCGGCCACCTGGCGTTGGCGCTGAATGAAACCCGGATCGGCCTGGCGGTTGGCCTCGGGCTGATCGCGTTTGGCACCGGAGCGATCAAACCGTGCGTCTCGGCCCACGTTGGCGATCAATTTGGCAGCAAGAACTCGCACATGCTGGAGAAGGTCTTCGGTTGGTTCTACGTGGCGATCAACCTGGGCGCTTTTGCATCGACGCTGCTGACGCCGTGGCTGCTGGACCGCTTCGGACCGCAAGTCGCTTTTGGTGTCCCCGGCATCTTGATGGCAGTTGCGACCTTCCTGTTCTGGATGGGGCGAAATCGATTCGTCCACATTCCCGCGCGTGGAGCGGTCGTCTTCAAAGACGCCTTCACCGGCGACGGGCTCAAAGCACTCCTCAACCTGGCGCCAATCTACATTCTTGTTGCGGTCTTCTGGAGTCTGTTCGATCAAACGGCAAGCGCTTGGGTCTTGCAAGCCAATCACATGGACCGCACGATCCTCGGGTTTGAATTGCTGTCGAGCCAGATCCAAGCGGCCAACCCGTTTTTGATCCTGATCCTCGTTCCCACCTTCAGCTATCTGATCTATCCAACGATCACCAAAATCTTCCCCCTGACACCCCTGCGACGCGTTGGGATCGGGATGTTTCTGACCGTCGGTGCCTTCTCGATCAGCGCGTTGATCGAAACCGCGATCCAAAATGGCGACACGCCAAGCATCGGCTGGCAGGCACTGGCCTACATCATCCTGACGGCGGCGGAGGTGATGGTTTCGATCACCTGCTTGGAATTCAGTTACACCCAAGCCCCTAATAGCATCAAAAGCATCATCATGAGCTTTTACATGCTCTCGGTTTCGCTGGGCAACTTCATCACCGCCGGTGTCAACGCGGTGATCTCCAACGAAGATGGCAGCTCGAAATTGCCAGGCGCATCCTACTACTGGTTCTTCACCGGCCTGATGCTAGTCGCCGCGTTCCTGTTCATCATCGTGGCCTACATGTATCGCGGACGAACCTATATCCAAGACTCCGGTCCCGAATCGGAAGTCGATGCGGAAGCTTCGGCGATGAACTGAGCTTGCTCCCAACGCGATCGTTCAGCCGCGCCGAACTGCGTTTGGGCTGCGGGTTTACACCCGCAGCTAGATGCTTTCGCAGCTTCGCGGCGGAGGAAATGAATCGCGAAGCGATGGCAGCATTTAGCCGTGGGCGCAGCCCGCGGAACCGTACGCCCTAAACAAGCGCGTCAGCCGCGGAGCGGCGGCAGCAACTCGCCACTACCAAACGTGCCGTCGCGCGCAGAAGGCAAATCTCCCGCGCCGTGAGACCGCTCGAGGACTAGCTCCAAAAGACCTTTTCGGCGGTTTTGCCGAGCATCCAGGCGCGGTCTTGGTCGCTCAAGAAGTCGAGCTTTTCGCGGATCAGATCGATCGATTCTTGATACGTGTGCCCTTCTTCGACTTGGTAGGGGCAATCGCTGGCCCACATCATCCGCTGGCTGCCGTAGGCGTCCATGCAGCGATGGATCATCGGCCCCAAGTCGGTATAAGGAGCTTGCTTCTTGCCGAGCGCATAAAACGCGGAAGCTTTGAGGTAGGCATTTTCGTGGCGTGCCAAGCGACAGAGCGCTTCGACTTGAGCATCTTGGATCTTGCCATCGACGCCGATCCGGGCAAAGTGATCGACGACGACGCGTGTCTTGGGATACTTGGCACACATCGCATCGACAGCCGGCAGGTACTCGGGGTTCATCAACGGACAAATCGCCAGCCCCTCATCCGCTGCGATCGACCACATCTTGTGCATCGTAGGGTTATCGAGCCACTGATCCGCCGGTTGCTTACCGGCCACGATTCGGAAGCCTCGCACGCCCTGCGACTTCAGCTGCCGCATCGTCTGCCGCGGCTTGTCAGCCGGGTCGATCACCGCGACGCCGGAAAACCGGCCCGGATGCGCGGCCATCACGTCTAACATGTACGAATTATCGACGCCATAAAAACTCATCTGGATCAGCACGATCCGATTGACACCCGCCGGCTTCGCGTGAGCCATCAATTGTTCAGGCGTAAAGCTAGCCGGCTGCATCGACGATTTGTCGTATGCCTTGTCCAACGGATATTTGTTGGTATCGGGCGTCCAAACGTGAACGTGTGCGTCGATGTAGCCGTCCGACTTGCCATCCGCTGCGATCGCCAAGCGGTTCGTCGCCGCCAGCGCGGTCGTCGCCGCCGCGGCCCCGAGCAAATGACGCCGCGATAGCCGAACCGCGGAGAAGACCTTATCATCAACAGCCATTGAGGCGGACGTAGTAGAACCGTTATTTCGCATGAGAGGCTTCCAGTGATTGCTAGTAAGACACCGTTGTCGATTCTGAAACAACTGATCGCGATCCCCAGTCAGAATCCGATGGGGCACGAACCGGTTGGCGACGGTTGGTATGAGGCGGGAGTCAGCCGATGGCTGTGTGAGTTCTGCAAGGAACACAGTTTACCCTACGAGTACCACGAAATCGAATCTCAACGTGGAAATGTTGTCGCTCGCATCGACGGGGATCCGAACCGCCCCACAGTTCTACTGGATGCCCATCAAGACACCGTTCCCGTCGCGGGGATGATCGTCGATCCCTACGACGCGATCGAAAAGGAAGGTCGTTTATACGGCCGCGGCACCTGCGATGTGAAAGGTTCGATGGCGGCGATGCTGGCCACCGCGCTCCGCTTGATCCCGCTTGCCGGCGACCACGCACCGGTGATCCTGTCGTTCACGTGCGATGAGGAGCGGACACAAAAAGGAGCCGCAGAACTGGCTCGCCGACTCGCCCTGCCCGCCGCACAGCGATCGGCGTTGCTGCCGGAAAATCCTCAGTTTGCAATCGTCTGCGAACCGACCGATCTGAACGTCGTCGTGGCGCACAAAGGAACGGTCCGTTGGAAAATCCGCACCTGCGGCGCCGCAGCACACAGCAGCAATCCAGCTCTCGGCGTCAACGCGATTTACAAGATGGCGAAAATCGTCAGCTGCCTAGAGGCCTACGCGGCCGAACTGCAATCCGGCGGAATCGTCCATCCGCTGTGTGGCGGGCGCACGCTCAGCGTCGGCACGATCCATGGCGGTGCGAGCGTGAATATCGTCCCCGAACAGTGCACGATCGAAATCGATCGACGCTTGGTTCCGGGAGAGGTCGCCGAAGAAGCGATCGCCGCTGTCGATCGATATCTTCGCGAGAACTGCGACGTCGACTTTGAGTTCCTGCCGATCGACACGATCAGCAACCCGCTGTTGGATCGCGACAACGCGGCGCTGTGCCAACGGTTGATCGAAGCGGCGGAACCGACGCGAGCGAACCGCCAGGCGATCGGAGTCCCCTTCGGAACGCACGCCCCGCGCATCGCGGCGCTCGAAATCCCAACGGTTGTCTTTGGCCCCGGATCGATCGCTCAAGCCCATACCAAAGACGAATGGATCGAGATCCAACAACTCGACGAAGCGGTCGAGATCTTCGTTCGCTTCCTGACGAAAAAATAGCCGCTGGCAAACCGGGCGGCGTCAAACCGATCCGGTTGTGGCGCTGCGAGTGCCCGCAGCATCGCTGCTGGACGAATCGACGTCCGCTTCCAAGTCGGCGGCTTCCGATTCGGCGGCGCTCGCCTCGGCTTCCTGCTTCCGAATCGTTCGCTCCAAGCGACCGATCTTGCGTCGGATCTGCTTCGCCTCGGTCTCCAATTCCTCCAACTGCAGCTGCAACTTGGCGATCGTCTTCTCCGGCGCTCGCAGCGTCAGTCGCTGGAACAGGTCCAGCAGGATCAACGCCCGCAAGGCTCGCATCGCGGTGCCGCGCAGCCGATAAGTGCGGACGATTTGGTTCAACTGGGAGAGCCGAATCAACTTCGACGCCCCGGTCGCTCGCAACAGCCGCAGCGATCGCATGAACGACAGCAGCGGCAGCAAGATGATCGCCAATTCGATCCAGTGCTCTTTCAGATAGGTCAGCTTCTTCTCGGCGACCGAGGCCATCAAAATGAACTCAGCGGCAAAGCTGAACCAGATCACGCCGGTGCTGACGTGCAACGCGATCCGCAGCCAGCGGTAATCGGCGACCTGCGTCTTCAACCACAACTCGATCACCAACACCGGAAGGATCATCAGCGCGATCCAGATCATCGGCATGCTGAACGTTCGCTCCAACCGTCGCCGCAGTCGATCGTCCGGCCGACGCCAGCCCCAACCGGGCAGCCACAAACGGTTCCCCATCTCCAGACTTTGCGCACACATCCGCAGCGACGGGCACAAGCAATACAGCAGCGAGTAGAAGTGGAACCGGCGCGTTTCCCGCGTCCAAGGTCGCGTCCGCCAATGATAGACCGACTCGGCAATCACCAGCGGCCAGATCAACCCCATCAAGATCAAGGTCGCCAGTTCGATCGGTTCCCACGACAGGTCCGATGCAACCAGTTCAGGAACCTCGACGGGAAGGTCAGCCGCCGGATCGATCGCGTCGAGCGATTCCGTCGCCTCGATTTCCGCAGCCGGATTGTCGGTGAACGACTCGCGAAGATTGGGCACATCGACAAAGATCACCACCGCCACCGCTTGGCAGACCAGGAACAGCAGCGATGCCCAAAACAGCACCGGTGCGGCTCGAGTCGCTAGCCAAATCGGAGGTTCTTCTTTCGTGCGGTGAATCATTGCCCTAACGTGGATTGTCGATAGAAAACGCGGCGACTTGCGAAGCCGCCATCGCCGCGTGGCATGCTTGCCGCGCGAGCCGTCATTAATGTAAGGCCCGGCGGCGATCCTATCAGGGCGCTACGAATCGATTCAAACGGGCAGACCGAACCGAAAACGAACGCCCCAACCTGCGGAAACCCTGAAAAACCAAAGGCTTACCGCGACGAAGCGGTCGCCTTAAAGTCGTCCTGAATTTTTGTTAATAGCCGCTGAGGATAGCCACCATAACGTTTGTCGGGCGACACGATCTCGCCGACCGGCATCTTGTCGATCTCCGCTTTGGCGAAAGCGACCTTCTCGTCCAGTTTGTCGATCGCGTTGAGGGCGGCGATCGCAGCAAAGACGTTTGTCCCAGGCTTCGACGGCGCGACATCAATCAAACACTCGATCCCCTGGCGTTGCAGTTCCTTGTCGCCAAACTTGCCCACGGCATAACCGGCAGCGACGCGAACGTAGGGCGAATCGTCGCCAAGCGCCGCTAGCAATGCCTGCTTGGAAGCGTTCACCGCATCGCCGCCGCGATTCAAAATCCCAACCGCTCCCCAATAGCGGACCGCGCTGTCGCTGTCGGTCAGCAGCGACTTCAATCGGTCCAGGTCTTCGGGATTGCGATGCGTGGCGAGGTCCGCCGCAGCAAAGATCTTCTCAAACGGATACTTTGTCTCATCGCGAGCCATCTCGTACGGCGTCGATCCCTCGCTGCGACTGTGGATCTCCCCTTCAGGCAAAAAGCCGACGTCGCGGATGTCGTGGCACCATTGATAAAGCGCATCGCGCAGCTCGCCAAGCTTCTGCTGATGATCGGGCGAATTGGCCAAGTTGTTGACTTCGTCGGGATCGGCCTGCAGATCGTACAGTTCTTCGGCCGGCTTGAGATTCCAGAAATGCGACTGAGCCGCATTGCAAAGCCCCGCATCAAAAGCTCGCTTCCACGCAGCCGTCGATGGCGTTTGGAAGTTGTACGAAACAAACTGGCCGTAGATGAAGTGTGGGTTGAAATTGCGAATGTATTGATAGCGGCCGTCGGTGACGGTACGGATGAAGTCGTAACGTTCATCCATCCGGTCACGGAAGCCGTACATATATTTGGGAGCTTCGGTTTCGTATTTCCCCGCGATCGCTTGACCCTGCATCCACTCCGGCGGTTGAACGCCCGCCAGGCTCAACAAAGTCGGAGCGAGATCGACAAATCCGACCAACCGATCGCTGACACCGCCGGTCTGATATTCCTTGGGAGCCAGGTGACGCCATTTTTCTGGGAAGTAGACAACCAGAGGAACCGCCAGACCGGAGTTGTAGGTCCAGCGTTTGCCGCGAGCCATCCCCGAACCATGATCGCCGTAGTAGAAGACGATCGTCGAATCGGTCAGTCCCTGCTTGTCGAGTTCACGCAACAGCTTGCCCGCCGTAGCGTCGGCTTGCGTGACGACATCGTAATACTGAGCCCAGTCGCGGCGAGTGTCTTCATTGTCGGGGTGATAGGCGGGAACGCGAACCTTCGCCGGATCATGGATCTGTTTGTGCGGCCGCGTGCGGATCTTGCTCTCATGGCTGCACGTCTCGTTGAAGATCGCAAAAAACGGCTGCTCCGGATCGCGATTTCTATAGTGAGCCTTTCGCGACGAATCGGCCCAACCCAATTCCCCTTGCGGACTGACGTTGTAGTCCTGCTTGGAATTGTTGGTGCAGTAATAACCCGCTTGCGACAGCAGCGCCGGATACAACGGAATCGATTCGGGCAGCTGAGCCATGCTGCGCATATGTTGTCCGCCGCACGAAGGCGGATACAGACCGGTGATCAGCGTCGTTCGAGCCGGTGCACATACGGGAGCTGTCGACCAAGCCAACTTGTACCGCATCCCCTTTTTCGCCAACGCATCGACATTCGGTGTGGTGGCAAATTCATCGCCGTAACACCCCATCTCCGGACCGTGATCCTCACTGGTGATCCACAAAATATTAGGCCGCTCGGCAGCCGAACCGGCAGCGGCCCAAACGGCTGTTGTTGCGAAAAGCAAAAGGAAAACAAATCGTTTCATGATGAGGAGTCCGCCAAGGAAATATTCATTTGAGATGCAAACCGCCGATCAAATCACCGCCACGGCGTGCAAAAACCATTTCATAGCGTAATGCAAACCAACCCAGGTTGCACGCGCACGCCCCGACGCTTTGCTGGGGATGGCGTGCCATTGGGTTTCCTGGACAATAATTGCAATTGTGGGCAGGTTGGGGGATGCCGTAGAACGCGACCGGCCGTCCAGACGTTCACGAGCAGCGTGCTAGCAATTCCGACCAGAACTCACATTTTCATCGCGGACCTGAATTAGTCATGCCCGATTTTCAAGACCGCTTGCGGCAGCTGAGCCCCGAGAAACGTGCGCTCCTGGAACAGATGCTACTCGAAAAATCGCGGCGTCGGCCGGCGCAAGCCGCCGCGACGACCAAGATCCCGCGGCGTCCCGCCGATGCGCCGCAGCTGCTCTCTCAAGCCGAACAGCGTTTGTGGTTCGTCGACCGCCTGGAGCCTGACGATCCGTTTTACAACATGCCGCTGGCCGCGCGGATCACCGGACCGCTGGATCGGCAGGCCTTCACGCGTGCGATCCAGGCGATCGTCGATCGCCACGAAACGCTGCGGTCGACCTACCACTTGGTCGATGGCCAGCCGGAGCGGCGGGTCGCCGAAACGCTGACGATCCAACCGCGGTTCGTCGACGAATTCGAAGACCTTCCGCGGCAACTGACGCTGGAAAGCCGAGAGTCGTTCGACATCGAAACCGGGCCGCTGTTCCGCGCGATCGTCTACCGGATCGCCGAAGAAGAACATGTCGTGCTGTTGGTGATGCATCACATCGTCTCCGACGGCTGGTCGATGATCGTGATGCTCAAAGAGATCGCTGCCTTCTACGCCGCTTTCCAATCCGATCCCTCGCGGCCGATCGACGACGCATCCATCCTGCCACCGCTGCCGATCCAGTACTCCGACTTTGCCTATTGGCAACACTCGGCGATGTCGGAATCGCGGATGGAGCAACAGCTGGAATACTGGCGAACGCAGCTGGCCGGCGCTCCGATGGCCCTCGACTTTCCGACCGATTTTCCGCGGCCGGCGACGCAAGATTTTGATGGGGCCACGCTGCCGTTGGAACTGCCGCAGGCGTTGACGCTGCAGATCAACACGTTGGCCCAGTCGATGCAGTGCACCCCGTACATGGTTTTGTTGGCAGCTCAGGCAACGTTGCTGTCGCGGTTCGCGCGGCAGAGCGATGTCGTGCTGGGAACTGCCGTGGCCAACCGAACCGAACCGGAACTCGAAGCGTTGATCGGGTTCTTCGTCGGCACGCTGCCGCTGCGGATCAAGACCGCGGGAAACCCGACGTTCCGCGAGCTGCTGGATCATGTCCGACAGGTCACCTTGGGCGGCTACGATCACGCCGATCTGCCGTTCGAACGGATGGTCGAAGAGTTTGCTCCGCGACGCGACCGCAGCTATTCGCCGATCTTCCAGTCCGCCTTGGTGATGCAGAATCTGCCGCGCGACTTCAACCACGGCCAGACGACGATCCAGCCGATTCCGATCGACAACGGAACGGCCAAATACGACCTGACCTTCTTCCTGTGGGAAGAGACGCAGCGGTTGATCGGTCACGTCGAATACCGCACGCGGTTGTTCCGTCCCGAGACGATCTCGCGACTGATCGACAGCTTTACCGTCCTGTTGACCGCTGCGGTCGCCGATCCCGATTGCGGCATCGATCTGTTACCGGCGGTCTCGCCCCAGCAGCGGCGGTGTGTGATCGACGATTTTAATCCTCCCGTCGTGGAGTTCCCTCCGCCGCATACGCTGCACGAACACTTCGATCTCCGCGCAGCGACCGATCCCGACAAGGTTGCGATCCGGGCGCAGGGCGATTCGATCACCTTCGGTGAACTCAATCAACGATCCGACGCGCTGGCGGCGACATTGGTCGCCCAGGGCGTTGGCGACGAGGCGTCGGTTGTCGTGGCGCTGCCGCGATCGATCGATGCGATCACCGCGATGTTTGCCATTTTTAAAGCGGGAGGGACCTACGTTCCGATCGATCCCGCGGTCCCCTTCGCGCGGGTTGCTTCGGTTGTTGGCGACGTCGCGGCGACGCTGACCCTTGCCGGAGAAGACCTCTGTTCGGAGCTAACGTTTGCCGGGGTCACGTGTTCCACGGTCGCCGGCTTGTTGGAATCCGCAGCCTCCGCCGCTACCGAAGCGAACTTGGCCGGACGCGCCACCGCGACCAGCCGCGCCTATATCATCTTCACCTCTGGATCGACTGGCGTTTCCAAAGGGGTGCAGATCGAACATCGCACGATCGTCAACTTCATCCTCGCTCAGATCGAGCGGATGGGAGTGACCGACAGCGATCGCGTGATGCATGGCTTTTCGCCAAGCTTCGACGGTGCGATTTCGGAGATCCTGCTAACGCTGCTCAGCGGCGCGACGTTGGTGATCGCCGACGCCGATACGATTCGCGATCCGCGGCTGTTGACCGCGATGCTGCAAGACGAACAGGTCACCGTGGCAAAGTTTCCCCCTGCCCTGCTGTCGATGCTGCACAGCGATCAGCTTCCCAATTTGAAGATCGTTGCCTCCGCGGGGGACAAATTGACGGGAGAACTGGCGCGGCGTTGGGTGCCGGGGCGACGGATGTTTAACGGCTACGGACCGACCGAAGCGACCGTTGGCGTGTCGATGATGCTGATCCCCGATCCGTGCAGCGACGATCGGCCGCCGATCGGTGGCCCGATGCGGAACATGCGGATGTATGTTCTCGATCCGCAAGCCCAGCCGGTGCCGATCGGGATGCCCGGAGAGATCTACATCGGCGGCCGAGGCGTCGGTCGCGGCTACTTGAACCAACCCGAATTGACCGCCAAGGTCTACGTTCCCGATCCGTTTGTCGATGATCCGGCGGCGCGGATGTATCGGACGGGTGACCTGGGGCGTTGGTTGCCCGAAGGCGTGGTGCAGTTCCTTGGCCGCGTCGACGATCAGATCAGCCTGCGTGGTTTCCGGATCGAACCGGGGGAGATCGCGGCGGCGATGGAGCGTTTGCCACAAGTTCGCCAAGCGGCGGTGGTGCTGCGAGGCGAAGGCGATTCGGGACAGCTGGTCGCTTATGTTGTGCCCGAGTCGGCCGACAAACAGGATTCCGCGGCGCAGTCGCTCGAGCACGCGCATGTCGACAGTTGGAGCGACCTGTTCACCAACGCGCACCGCGTCGCGCCACCGGTGCTGAACCCCGAGTTCAACATCACCGGTTGGATCAGCACGTTTACGGGACAACCGATCCCGGGCGATGAGATGGTCGAGTGGGCCGATGCGGCGGCGCGGCGGATCGAAGATTTGCATCCGCAAAACGTGCTGGAGATCGGCTGCGGAACGGGGCTGATCCTATTGCGGATCGCTGGCCAATGCGATTCCTACGTCGGAACCGATCTGTTGGCACCGTCGTTGGAAAACGTGCGGCAAGCGCTGAAGAACCGCCCCGAATTGGCGGGCAAAGTCGAATTGTTCCATCAGCCGGCCGACGATTTGGAAAACCTGGCCGATCGCCGCTTCGATCTGATCGTGCTCAATTCGGTCGTCCAATATTTCCCCAGCGTCGACTACCTGGCTCGCGTCATCCAACAGGCCTCGCGCCTGCTGGCTCCCGGCGGACGGATGTTCCTGGGCGATCTGCGGAACTATCGTCTGCAGTCGGCGATGGCGACGGCGATCGAACTGCAACAGGCTCCCGACGCGCTGTCGATCAAGTCGCTGCGGGACCGCGTCGCGGCGCGGATCCAGCACGAAGAGGAGCTGTTGATCGACCCGCGGTTGTTCGCCGCGCTCAAGTCGCGAATCGAAAACTTGACCGGCGTCACGGTCCGGTTGAAAGATGCCACCGCCGAAAATGAACTCAGCTGGTTCCGGTACGATGTGGTGCTGGAGTTCGATCGACCGACGGCGGCCGAGGATCGACAGCGAATCGAAGTCACCGACGACTTCGATTTCGAAGCGTTTACGCGCCAGTTGGCTCAATCGCCGCAGCAGGCTTTTGTGCTGCAGGGTGTCCCCAACGCGCGGGTCGCTCGCGACGTCGCGATCCAAAGCAAGCTAGCGAATTTTGTCGACGACCGAAGCGTCGGCGAACTGAAGCAATCGGTCGGCGAGATTCCGACGCAGCATCCGCAAACATTCTGGAAACTTGCGACCGAGCTCGACAGGTCGGTCAATCTCTCTTGGAACGTAGACGATCCCGCAGCCTTCGACGTCACGATCGACGCGGCCGTTGACGCGACGGAATCGGTGCCGGCGGCGGCTCCCGTGATGCCAGGCACGCTGGTTGGACTGGAGGGGCTTGGCCAATTCGCCAACAATCCGCTAGCCAGTCGGACGCAGCAACAGTTTGCCAAACAGGTGCGCGATGCGTTGAAGGATCGGCTGCCGCAATACATGATCCCGTCGACCGTGGTCACGCTGGACGAGATCCCGCGGACGATCAACGGCAAGTTGGACAAAGACCGTTTGCCCGCGCCGGCGGGACGCCCGGAAGGAGCCGCGGGATTTGAGCCACCGGCGACTGACGAGGAGCGATTGATCGCGGGGATCTGGGAAGATCTGTTGGATGTTCGTCCGATCGGCCGCGTCGACAACTTCTTCGAATTGGGCGGGCACAGCATGTTGGCGGTCCGCATGATGTCGGAGATCGAACGCCTGGCCGGGCATGCGATCCCGCTAGCCGCTCTTTTCCAAGACCCCACGGTGGCGCATCTGGCGTCGATCCTCGGCCGCCCCGAATCGGCCATGACCGCATCGTCGCTGGTCCCGCTGCGAACCAGCGATGTCGGCGTCCCGTTGTTCTGCATCCATCCGGCTGGCGGAACCGTCTTCTGCTACCTGGAACTGGCCCGCAGCCTGTCGCAGGACCGCCCGGTCTACGGACTGCAGGCGGTCGGTGTCGACGGCAGCCACCCGCCGCAAGAGACGGTGGAGGAGATGGCCGCGCATTATGCGAAAGCGATCCAGCAGCAATGCCCCGAGGGCATGTTGCACGTCACCGGATGGTCGCTGGGAGGGAACATCGCGTATGAAGTCGCTTGTCAATTGAAAGCGATGGGACGCGAGGTCGGGATGCTGGGGCTGATCGATTCGGGGCTGATGGACGACAACTCGACGCTCAGCGAAGAGGACTTCCTGCCGCTGATCATGGCTCTGTTCCCCGGCGCCGAAGCTCATTTCTCGTTGGAAGAGTTGCGGAAAAAGTCGCCCGCCGAACAGCTGGCCTACTTCACCAGCCAAGCTGCTCAGGCGGGGATCGTGCCGGACGAAGCTTCCGATTACGGCCAAAACGTCTACCAAGTCTTCCAAGCCAATGTCAAAGCGGTCCACACGTATCGGGCACCAACGTTTGATGGTCCGCTGACCCTGATCCGCCCCGCCGAACAAGCGCGGACCGGAAACCTGTTCGACGACACCGCTCTGGGGTGGCAGTCGCATGTCACCGAAGTGCGGAACGTCCAGGTCCCGGGCGACCACGCTCACATGCTGCAGCCCCCGGCGGTGGAAGTGCTAGCAAAATCGCTGGAGACGATCATGCAGCAGACCGAACAGGCACTCGTTTCTTAAATCGCCAAGCACGGTCCAGGACCGTGTAAACGGGCGAACCAGTGCCGCGAAGTTCCGGGCAGAACAGTTTCGTGATGCTCACACCAGTGGAAGGCCCTCCCCGGAAAACTCGCTAAACGCTTGCTTTCCGACCCTCCCTGGCTTCGCCGGGCGGGTGAAGTCACACATTACTCCACCCTCCCAAAACGAAGTTTGCAGGGGAGGGTCGAACCAGCGAAGCGACGTTCGGGGAGGGGAACCTGCGAAGCATTCACTACATCTCACACCAACGGAACGCCCTCCCCGGAAAACTCGCTAAACGCTTGCTTTCCGACCCTCCCTGGCTTCGCCGAGCGGGTGAAGTCACACATAACTCCACCCTCCCCAAACGAAGTTTGCGGGGGAGGGTCGAACCAGCGAAGCGACGTTCGGGGAGGGGAGCCTGCGAATCATTCACGACCTTTCACACCAACGGAAGGCCATCCCCGGAAAACTCGCTAAACGCTTGCTTTCCGACCCTCCCTGGCTTCGCCGAGCGGGTGAAGTCACACATAACTCCACCCTCCCCAAACGAAGTTTGCGGGGGAGGGTCGAACCAGCGAAGCGACGTTCGGGGAGGGGCAGCCGCGTGCGTCAATGCATGTTCGACAATGATCATCAAGGACTTTCCACAGAATCCCTGTAAACGCCCGTAGTTCGCACTCTTTGGCTCACATTGGGATTGGGGAAACCGGCTGTCGATTCGCTTGAACACCACGTACCCCACCCCCGAATGGTCCAGCAGGAAGCGTCGACCCGAAAGCCTGCAATGCAGTGGATAGCCAAGGCAGGCGTTTTGAAGCTCGGTTGTCGTGGCGGTCGATTGTTGTCTAGAATCCTCGCCCGCTACCGAAAACTGAACGCAAGCGTGCGACACTTGTTCGATGGCGACCGATCGGATCTCCCACGACTTCGACTGGGGGAGTGCCGATGCAACCGTCAAGAAATCCAAACCACCCTGGAGAGTGACCTATGATGATGCGACTCCTGTTGGCCGCCACGATTTGTTTGAGCTTCGCCGCAACGGCCCCGGCAGAACCTGCAGGCGCCGAAACCAAAGAAGTCGTGAAGTATCAGTTGTTGGAATGGAAGAACAAACACACCAGAAACAACGACGATGCCGAAAAACTGATCAAAGCCTTTAAAACGCTGAAGGTCGAGATGGAAGTCAGCGACCACGGCAATCACAAAGACGTCAAATACCGCTGCCCCAAGTGGAAGCAATTGACAGTCAAAGATCACGACACCGCCCACCAGTGGGAAGCGTGGCTGAAGAAACTCGGATTCAAAACGATCCACGAACACTGATCGGCCACGAGCCCCGATCCTGCGAATTGTTGGTCGCCTTTCGCTCTGCGAAAACGCATCTGGCAATGCGAACTTGCCGCCGCTGACGCCTCGCTCAATGGAACGTCTGTCGGTCTGTGCGAACCAACCAGAAGCACGCGTTGCAAAACGGTCTCAGGACCTTGGGAACGTCTCGACGTTTGCAGCAAACAACCTTGTGTTACTGGATTTTCAGGACCTCGGCAACCGCTACATACGACAACATCAGCAAGAGCGTCCCGCACATGGGAGCTGCCAACAACAGTGGGACTCTTGCCTTTTTGTGCTCGAAGAGTGCGAACAGCAGGTTGATTGGATAGCAAACCAAGCAAAGCATGCCAATGATGAATTGTTCCTGGATCGCGATCCAAGCAATCCAGAAGTGACCAATCATTGCTGGAACAATCGCAAGGACGATCAAGAACGAAAAGAACGATTCAATCTCCGGTGTGGTCTCCGTTGCTTGATCTTTCGTCGCTGCGATCTCGAGCTGCCCAAAGTCGTAGCGGTACAAATTGTTTTGAGATTCATCGGACTGGACGCAAAACACCAATGGCAACTGCAAATTGAATATCGAGTTGGCGTGCTTCGCGTCCCATGTCTTCCCGATCGCGATTGCGATCTTTTTTTGATCTTCTTTGTCTTGAGCTCGAAAGTGGTCGCTCATCAATATTTCAATGTGAGAACCTTCATGTTTGGCTTGGACAATAAATGGATCGTTCTTGACGGCTGCGTTGAATGTCACGACCAGTCGTTGCGACTTGCGGAAGGCTGGAATAGCAGCTGCGACAAATAGACAGACGGTCGCAAGCACGACGCCGATGATGATAGGTGCAACCCACCGAAATTTACGTTGCGGTACAGCGGTTGCAGGAACTAGTTCGTTATCGCTTGCCATGGTTGCCCCCATTTATCTTTGATTTCCAAGGTCGTTCAACTGGTATATCTTGAACAGCGATGGAAGAAGGACTTTAATTCTTGGAAATTCGTTCCCACGACGATTGAAACGTCGCGAAATGCCTGGTCTGCCTGAGCCTTGCAGCGACGGCCCCGGCGGAACCCGTCAGCGCCGAAACCAAAGAAGTCGTGAAGTATCAGTTGTTGGAATGGAAAAACAAACACACCAGAAACAACGACGATGCCGAAAAATTGATCAAAGCCTTTATAACGCTGAAGGTCGAGATGGAAGTCAGCGACCACGGCAATCACAAAGACGTCAAATACCGCTGCCCCAAGTGGAAGCAATTGACAGTCAAAGATCACGACACCGCCCACCAGTGGGAAGCGTGGCTGAAGAAGCTCGGATTTACGACGATCCACGAACACTGATCGGCCGACCGCCGTTCCCTGCTCCGATACTGCGAATTGTTTGCCCTTTCGCAGCACAAAAGCGAACCGCGGGGTTTCGAAGCTCAAAAATGCTTCCCCGCGGCACCAATCAGCGTTATGTTAAACGGCATGCTTGCCAAACTAAAAACGTTTACGCTGCTGGGGATCGATGCTTTGCCGGTCGACGTCGAAGTCGACCTGTCTGCCGCGGCACTCCCCAAAACGATTCTGGTTGGCCTGCCCGAGACCGCTGTCAAAGAGAGCACTCATCGGGTGGAACGGGCGATCGTCAACAGCGGCTTCACTCGCCCGCAAGATCGTGTTGTTATCAACCTCGCTCCCGGCGATCTTCCCAAACAAGCCCCTTCGTTTGACTTGCCGATCTCGATCGGCGTGCTGATCGGCAGCGGCCAGTTCCAATCCGATCGGCTGGACGATTACGCGATCGTCGGCGAACTGGCTCTCGAAGGTTACACGCGTCCCGTCAAAGGAGCGCTCTCGATGGCGATCGCTGCCGCGGCGGAAGGGATGAAAGGGATCATCGTCCCCGCCGAAAGTGCGGCCGAAGCGGCGGTGGTCGAAGACATCGAAGTCATCCCGGTCGACAGCCTGATTGCCGCCGTCGGGTTTCTGTCGGGATCGTTGGATATCGAACCGGCTCCCAGTCGGCTGGAACAACTGTTCGATGAGTTCAGCACCTACGAAATCGACTTCTGCGACGTCCGCGGCCAAGAGGTCGCCAAGCGGGCGTTAACGCTAGCTGCCACTGGCAAACATAACTTACTTATGATCGGTCCGCCGGGGAGCGGAAAGACGATGTTAGCCAAGCGGTTGCCGACGATCCTGCCTCGTTTGACAGCCGCCGAGTCGATCGAAACGACTCGCATTTATAGCGTCCTGGGGCAACTGCGAGCCGGCCAACCACTGATGGCCACGCGGCCGTTCCGCAGCCCGCACCATACGATCAGCGAACCGGGGTTGGTAGGTGGTGGAAGTCCTCCGGCGCCGGGGGAGATTTCGAAAAGCCACAACGGGGTGCTGTTTCTCGATGAATTGCCGGAGTTCAACCGCAAGACGTTGGAGGTGATGCGGCAACCTTTGGAAGATGGGATCGTGACGATCTCGCGAGCGTTGCGAACCAGCACGTTCCCGTGCAACTTTATGTTAATCGCGGCTGCAAACCCGTGTCCTTGTGGCTATCGCGGCGACACGCGTCGCCAATGCAATTGCACTCCGCCCCAGATCGAACGATACATGGGGCGCATCTCCGGGCCGCTGTTGGATCGGATCGACATCCACATCGAAGTTCCCGCGGTCCCATTTGATGAACTCTCCGGTCGCGCCGCGGGAACCAGCAGCGCCGCGATGCGCGAGGAGGTGTTGGCGGGGCGGACCGCCCAAGCCGAAAGGTTCCGCGATCGCACGACGCGTTGCAACGCGGACATGACCAGTCGCGAGGTCCGCGAATTCTGTGAACTCGACAAAGCCAGTCGCAATCTTTTGCGCGACAGCGTCGAAGAGATGGGCTTGTCGGCTCGAGCCCACGACAAGATCTTAAGAGTCGCCCGGACGATCGCCGACCTCGACGGCGCCGAAACCATCCAACAAGTTCACCTGCAAGAAGCTGTCAATTACCGGCTGCTGGACCGCGATATCTGGTCGTAACCTGGAATCCTAGGCTTCGACAGCGCGTTGCGGGTCGCTCCCAAAGCAGTTTCGTGTCGTTTGCGCCGGAGACAATTGCGACTCGATAACCTCTTCAGCCCGGTCTGCGGCCCTTTTCTCCCTCGATTGCCTGCGCGAACCACCTCGGGGAATCTGGGCTCTGTAGGGAATGCCACCGGTGACATGGCAGGGCAATCGGTTAGAATCTGGTTAGGTGGCGACATCGACCACCTTCCAAGAGAACCTTAACCACACAAGACGATTTGGTGAGCGAACAAGCACAAAACGAAGATTCACAGACGCATCCACCCGTTTCGGGCAAGCAGCGGAGCCTGGAACTGGCGACCGCAGCAGCTCGCGTAGCGATCGAAAATCGTGGTAGCGACGTGATGGTGATCGATGTTTCCGACCAAACGGTCCTCTTCGACTATTTTGTCCTGGCGACCGGAACCAGCCGGCGGCAGCTGCACGCGATCAGCGAAGAGATCGACGATGTGCTGGAAAAATCGCTCAACGACAAACGGATGGGGATCGAAGGCTACCAAGAGAGCCGCTGGATCGTGCTCGATTACGGCACGATCGTCGTCCATCTATTCGATCAAGAGACCCGCGGCTATTACGATCTCGAATCGCTGTGGGCCGACGGGAAACCTGTCGATCTGAAGACGCTGGGACTGCAAGAGGACTGATTCAGTCCGAGGGGATTGGGACGCGGAAGTTTTTGCGTGCAACAGCGACCGTTCTGCTATAATCGGCAGCTACCAACCTAGCGGTCGATCGTCGAGCTATCGACAATCGCAAACGATCGCTGTCACTTCACCGCCTGACAATCCCCGAGAGTTCTGCATGCGATACCTGTCCCTTTTGATTGCCTTTACCTGCCTCAGCACCGCCGCCGTCTCGCAAGTCAGCGGCGAAGAGTTTTCGGTTCGCAAAACCGACAAGTCGATCGAGGTCAAACAGGGCGATTCGCCCGTAGCCACGTACCTGTTCCGCAGTGGAGCGAAGCCGATCATCTGGCCGCTGTACGGACCGGGCGACGTCGAGATGACTCGCGGCTATCCGATGCGCGACGCTTCTTCCGACGAACGCAGCGATCACATCCACCATCGCTCGCTGTGGTTCACCCACGGCGAAGTCAATGACATCGACTTCTGGGCCGAGACCGAAGGGCACGGCGTCATCGAGCAGAAAGAAATCCTGGAAGCCAAGGGTGGCAAGCAGGCCGTGATCGCAACGGCCAATGATTGGATGAGCCCCGAGGGGAAGAAGATCCTGTCGGACCGCCGCCGATTCACTTTTGGTGGCGATGACACGATGCGTTGGGTCGATTGCGATTTCACCTTGATCGCTTCGGCTGGCGAAGTTCACTTCGGCGACACCAAAGAAGGTTCGTTCGGAATCCGCACCGCGGGGACGATGAAAGTCGACGCCAAGACGGGCGGAACAATCCTCAACAGCAACGGCGAAAAGAACATCGACGCCTGGGGCACTAAAGCCAAATGGTGCGACTACTTCGGACCAGTTCAAGGCAAGACGCGCGGCATCGCGATCCTGAACCATCCGTCGAGCTTCCAATATCCCTGCCGCTGGCACGTGCGAAACTACGGCCTGTTCGCTGCCAACCCCTTCGGTCACTATCACTTTGTCGGCGACAAAGAGAAGACCGACGGCTTCCGCTTGGCACCGGGCGAAACGATCCAACTGCGATATCGCGTGATCTTGCACGACGGAACGACCGAAGAAGCTGAGATCGCGAAGCAGTTCGAAGCGTTTTCGGCTACCGAGATCGCGGGCCCTTAAGTTCGCTCGAAGCTCTTCGCTCGAAGCCCTCTGCACAGCGGCGGCACACCGCCGCTGTGGTCTTGATTCGAGCACCAAACAAGTGGCAAAAGCTCCGACGCGTCGGAGCAGATTGCCCAAGCGTGTCGGCATGTTCTCCTGGACGAACTCTCGTCGCCTGCCCGCACCTGCAACGCAACACGCCATCTCTTGTGGCACCGGGGGATCCGTGACGGCTCGCCACGGACTCTGCGACGCTCTATCATTTCTGGCATCGCCCCCGATGCCAGCGCGTCCGTCAATTTTGGAACAACACGATTAACAACGACAGCGAAAAGCACTTCGATCAGCTCGCCGAATGGCTCAAGATGGAATCGGTCGCCGAGCGGCTGCGGATGGACGAACGCCGCCAACGGGCCAACGGCAAGCAAGCCGAATCGTACGGCGAAACGCTGTTGGATCTGGTCGTCAGCGACCATGACACCGGGCTCGGCGGACGTTATCTGCTGAGCTTTGTCAAGCGAAATCGCAATCTTCCACTCCCCTGGAACCGCTTCAAAGTCGGTTCGCCGGTGATCGTCGCCGCCCAAGACGATCACTCGATCGACAGCATGCCGGGCGTTGTCAGCCGCCGCAACAACGAATCGATCCAAGTCGCCCTGGACCAATGGCCCGACGGCGACGTCTATCGCATCGATATGTCTCCCGACGAAGTCACGCGGGTCCGCCAGCATCAAGCGCTAGCGACGGTCCGGACCAGCCGCGGCCGCTTGGCTCAGCTGCGCGACGTGCTGTTGGGCGAGCGGGAGCCGGCGTTTGGCAAGCTGCCCGAGATCTTGATCTCCAGCCGACTGAACCAGTCGCAACAGGAAGCGATCCGGTTCGCCTTGAGCGCTCGCGACGTGGCGATCATCCACGGCCCGCCGGGAACTGGCAAGACGACAACGGTGGTCGAGATGATTCGTTACGCCGTCGGTCGCGGCGACACCGTGTTGGCTTGTGCCCCCAGCAACACTGCGGTCGACAATCTGGTGACGCGACTGGTCCAAGCCGGTTCCAAGGTGGTCCGACTGGGACATCCGGCTCGCGTCAATCAAGACCTGCAACTGCATACGCTCGACGGCCAAGCGGCCAACGATCCGGCGATGCGAGTCGTCAGCGAGATGATGCGTGAATCGGAAGAGCTGTTCCGACAACTGGGCCGCTACACGCGAGCCAAGCCGGACAAGGGACACAAACAATCGCTGCGACGCGAGGCCTGCCGATTGCGCGACGACGCTCGGTTGATGGAACGGCAAGTGATCCAGAACGTGATCGATCGCGCCGACATTGTCTGTGCGACGACGACGTTTGATGGCCAGATCTTGGGGGACCGGACGTTTGATCTCGCCGTGGTCGACGAAGCGTGTCAGAGCACCGAACCGGGCAACTGGCCCGTTGTCACCCGCGCCGATCGGATCGTTCTGGCCGGGGACCACTGCCAGTTGCCGCCGACGGTGCTGTCGGTCGAAGCCGCCGATGAAGGGTTTGCGATCAG
The DNA here is from genome assembly GCF_007753095.1 of Rosistilla carotiformis. Taxonomy (NCBI): domain Bacteria; kingdom Pseudomonadati; phylum Planctomycetota; class Planctomycetia; order Pirellulales; family Pirellulaceae; genus Rosistilla; species Rosistilla carotiformis. Next base: position 125,905 of record NZ_CP036348.1, on the reverse strand, counting down.
CATGATGCAGCGACTGGTCGAACATTACGGCGACGCGATCACGCGGCAGTTAAACGTTCAGTACCGGATGCACAATCACGTCATGGACTTTGCCTCGCAGCAGTTTTATGACGGATCGTTGGTCGCCGACCCGAGCGTCGCTTCACACCGATTGAGCGATCTCGAATCGATCGACCTGCTGCCCGAGACCGATCAACCGGTCACCTACTACGATTCTGCCGGCGCCGGTTGGGACGAGGAACTCGAACCCGATGGACTGAGCAAACGGAATCCGCAAGAGGCGATTCTGGTTCTGCGAAAGGCGCACGAACTGCGCGAAGCGGGCGTCGCGGCGGAGGACATCGGGATCATCGCACCCTATGCCGCTCAGGTCCGTCTGCTGCGTCAGCGGTGCCAGCATCCGCGGATCGAAATCGACACGGTCGATGGATTTCAGGGCCGCGAAAAAGAAGCGATCCTGATCTCATTGGTCCGATCCAACGCGATCGGCGAGATCGGTTTCCTGGCTGATAAACGGCGGATGAACGTCGCCCTGACCCGAGCCCGCCGCAAATTGATCGTCGTCGGCGACAGCGCCACGCTGGGAGCGAACCCGTTTTATACCGAGTTTCTTGAATACGTCGAAGCGATTGGCGGCTACCACAGCGTCTGGGAAGAGATGTAGCGCCTAGCCTCCTGCTGCGGAATCGATGGGCAATTTCCATTTCCGCTGGAATATTCCCACATAAAACCGTGAATTTCTTCCCTCACAGACCAGCGGCAGCATACATGTAGGTAAGCTGGGCGTTTTATTTGCGGCCCTACCAAAGATTGGTCTGGCCATCCGACCGGCACGGTTGCTAGGCTTCCCCCCAATTCGAACAGTTTCGATTGACGGATCGCCTTGGCGGTAATGTGGGAGATGGTTGAATGTGTGGTATCGTCGGATACATCGGAAAACGGGATTCGCTCGATTTTTTGATGAGCGGCTTGCGTCGCTTGGAATACCGCGGCTACGACAGTGCGGGAGTCGCCCTGCATGACGCAGCGGAAGTTCATAAGTGCCGGAGCGTTGGCCGGATCGACGATCTTGCTGCGGCATTGGAAAAACAGCCTGGTGTTTCCGGCACGCTGGGCATCGGCCACACGCGGTGGGCCACGCACGGACCGGCGACCGAGCCGAATGCACACCCCCACGTGGGCGGCGACAATCTGGTCACGCTGGTTCACAACGGCGTGATCGAAAACTTCCAGATCCTGAAAGAGGATCTGATCGCCAAAGGCTATCACTTTCAATCCGACACCGACAGCGAAGTCATCGCCCATCTGATTGCCGAGGGACTGTCAAAATCAAGCCCCAGCGAGACCGACCCTCACGCTCATTATTTGTCGGCTGTGCAACGAGCGGTCGCCAAACTGCGCGGCACCTACGGCCTGGCGATCATCTTTAAAGACGAACCGAATCTGTTGATCGCTGCCCGATTTGGCAGCCCCTTGGTCATCGGCGTCGGCCGCGGCGAGCACTTTGTCGCCAGCGACGCATCCCCTTTGGCCGGTCACACCGACCGAATCGTCTACCTTGCCGATCACCAGATCGCCATGCTGACCGCCGATTCGATGACCGTCACCCATCGAGATCAAGGTCGTGTTCGCCTGGACGTGCAGCCATTGGAAGTTGGCGAAGACCAAGTCAGTCTCGAGGGCTACGATCACTACATGCTCAAAGAGATCTTCGAGCAACCCGAAGCACTCAAGAACGCGATCCGCGGCCGCTTGGACGAAGAAAACGCGACGGCGATCTTCGGCGGTTTGAATCTCACCCCGCAACAACTGCGTTCGGTCAACCGCATCATCCTGACCGGCTGCGGAACCAGCTGGCATTCGGCACTGGTGGGCGAATATCTGCTGGAGGAGTTCGCACGGATTCCTGTCGAAGTCGAATATGCCAGCGAACTTCGATACCGCAATCCTCCGTTGGAATCGGACACGATCGTGTTTGGGATTACGCAAAGCGGCGAAACGGCGGACACCTTGGCGGCGCTGCGTGAAATGAAACGCAAAGGTCACCGCACGTTGGCCCTTTGCAACGTCGTCGGCAGCAGTATCGCTCAAAACGCCGACGGTGGTGTCTACCTGCACGCGGGTCCTGAAATCGGCGTAGCCAGCACCAAAGCTTACACGTCCCAGTGCATCGTGTTGGCCCTGCTGACTCTCTACTTCGGACGCCTGCGACACCTGAGCTTCGAAGCCGGCAAGCAAATGATCGAAGAGATCAAACGCGTCCCCGCCGCGGTTCAAGAGGCGCTCAGCTGTGACCAACAGGTCCGCGAGGTTGCCGCCAAGTACCAATCGGCAACGAACTTCCTGTACTTGGGTCGACAGTACAACTTCCCTACCGCGCTCGAAGGGGCGTTGAAGTTGAAGGAAATCAGCTACATCCACGCCGAAGGTTATCCCGCGGCGGAAATGAAGCACGGACCAATTGCGTTGGTGGATGAACAGACGCCCAGCGTCTTCATCATCCCCCGCGGCACGGTGTACGACAAAGTGATGTCGAACATGGAAGAGGTGCACGCTCGTGGCGGCCCGATCATCGCGATCACCTCGCACGACGACAACCGGATCACCGAGATCGCTGAAGATGTGATCCGGATCCCCGAGGTTCCCGAATTCTTGCAACCGATCGTTAGCGTCGTGCCATTGCAACTGCTGTCGTATCACATCGCATTGGCACGCGGTTGCGATGTAGATAAACCGCGTAATTTAGCGAAGAGTGTTACGGTTGAGTAAAATCCGCAAGCTTTAGGTAGTACAGTTCATTAATATTGGCGTTTCCGGCTGGCCAATCGACCGGAACGCTCCGCTTCACAACAGGAGATAAACCGATGAAGACAAATGGTTTAAGCTATAACTCACGCAAAGCTCTGATGGTCAATATCGGCGATTCGGCCGGTTCGGAAATCGCCAACCTGATCCAACGCATGTCGGCGCAAATCGACGAACTGCAACGCAACAAAGTATCGGTTACGCGGATTGTGCCAAACCAAGAACCACAGATGGCTGGCGAAGAACCTCGCTAAAACGGTTGGCGACGCCTGCCGGTAGCGGACTGGTTTTGCCGATGACAACGAGATTTTCAATAAAACCTTCCCGCAATCTGGGATGATCCCGCGGGGCCCGTGTCTTCGCTGGCCCCGCCACTGGACGGACGAATTCGACCATGAAGTATTTGATCACCGGAGCCGCAGGCTTTATCGGTTTCCATCTCTCCCAATACCTGCTGGCCCGCGATCACAGCGTCGTCGGCATCGATAACCTGAACGACTACTACTCGGTCGATCTCAAAAACAGCCGACTGTCGCAACTCAAAAGCCATCCCAATTTCGAATTCCAGCAGATCAGCCTGGAAGATTCCGGTCCGATGACGGAACTGTTCCAGTCGCATCAATTTGATCGCGTCGTGAACCTCGCCGCGCAAGCTGGCGTTCGCTATTCGATCGAAAATCCTGCGGCTTATATCCAAAGCAACATCAACGGATTTCTAAACATCCTCGAAGGTTGCCGGCACACACAAGTTCCACACCTGACGTATGCCAGCAGCAGCAGCGTCTACGGCGCCAACACCAAGATGCCGTTTTCGGTTCATCACAATGTCGACCATCCGGTCAGCTTGTATGCTGCGACTAAAAAGTCGAATGAACTGATGGCTCACACCTACAGCCATCTCTACGGTCTACCGACCACGGGGCTACGGTTCTTCACCGTCTACGGCCCTTGGGGACGCCCCGACATGGCGCTCTTCCTGTTCACTAAAGCGATCCTCGAAGGCCGCCCGATCAACGTCTTCAACCACGGTCGGATGCAGCGCGACTTCACCTACATCGATGACATCGTCGAAGGCGTCGCCCGAACAGCCGACCAGATCGCGGCTCCCAATCCCGATTGGTCCAGCGACAAACCGGATCCGGGAACCAGCAAAGCCCCCTACCGGATCTACAACATCGGCAACAACAACCCGGTGGAATTGAACCAGTTCATCGGCGCGATCGAAACGGCATTGGGCCGGACCGCGGAAAAGAACTTCATGGACATGCAACCAGGCGACGTCCCGGCGACCTATGCCGACGTGCAAGCCCTCGTCGACGCCGTCGGCTTCCAACCGAAGACGTCGATCGAAACCGGCATCAGCCGCTTCGTCGATTGGTATCGCGAATACTACCAGGTCGGCTAAATCGATCCGCCGTTCGGCAACCACCCCGCCCATTGATTTGGATTACGCCAAGGCCATCAACAATTTCAACGTCGATGTCACCGACTGCAACGTCGTGGTTTCGTTGGTGGTGTGATATCCGGTGGTGGGAATCTGCAACGTCGCACCGTTGATCTTGCCGTCGGTCGCGGCGACCAAACGCCCCAATTCGGTCCGTCCCAAGGACAACGGCTTGTCGCGACTGGCGTTCAACATTTCCACGTACAAATCTTTGAAGCTGTAGCGAACCCCCAGCGATTCGCACAGCGTCACCAATTCATTGGTTAACGGTTCTGCAAACGCTCCGTTGGCGTCCTTCCTTCGCAGCACAACGTCTTGCTTTTCAGCGGTCGCTCGTGAGGGGTAAGGACTGGTATCCAGCACAATCAAGCGATCCGTCCAGAATTGTTGCCGCTGAAACCAAGCCAACGCGTACCGCCAACTGCGCCCCGCCTCCTCCTGCGCCGTGAACAACGCCGTCCCCTGGAAACCGTGACGGAATAGATGAATGATGATCGCCACGCTCAGCACGTTGTCTAGCTGAGCCGATAGGCAACCCTCTTCGATCCGCAACCGATCCAAGAACGAAATCGGAGTGCCAGGATGTAGAAAATCCAAACCGTCGAGTTCAAAAATTAAATTCCGACGTTCGGGGCAAACATATGAACGCGTGATGCTCGCTTGCCCCTGATAGGTGCCAGTGTAAGGCAGGTGTGCTTGTACCCGTTGGCCGCAAAAACGATCGGCGATCGATTCCATCAGCTGTTCCGACACCGACTCTCCCGTCTGTTCGCTTTGGTTGCCCGCGATAAAGGCCGCGTACTGGAACTCGTTAGGTCCGGTGCATAACAATCCGTGTCGGTCGATGTGCGCCGAGAGGATTAGACGATCGGGATCCTTCCCTTTAGCCACTAACACGCCTTGGTAATGCTGTATCTGAACCCCCACTTCTTCCAGTTCGCGACGCAGCGTCCGAAAAAACGAATCCTCGGTGCCGACAACCGCCGGCTCGCGGATCAGCATCTGCAGCGTCGACAAAAAGCCCTCGATGTCCAGCGGACTGTCGAACGCGTCGGAGAATTGGGCTCGCATGCTGGGCTGTTCAGGTATGGTGCTCATAAACAATGCACGGAAGAGAAAGAAACCTGTGAAAAAGGCTACCATTCGCCAACCGAGCAAGTTTCATTCCCAATCCCGCTGTGCCGCGAGCATTCAAGATGCCGAATTTCGCGTAAATCGCTGAAGTTCCGCTGGCTGGAATTGCCTTTTCTACCGCATGTATAGAATTAGGTTACCGATTTGCTTTTGCCTGATGCCTGAAACAACGCCCTCTTCCTGCGATTGTGTCGCCTGCCACACGGAGGACTAGCAAAGCTTTGGCACTGCAAATTGCTGAATATTTGCGTTTTACGCCTCGTTTGAAACCTAGGCTTGTGTATCTCGCGGCGGGCCAACATGCGCGGTTTGATTACGTGTAATCTGAACTGTCCTAATGGTGCCCGCGCTACCTGAAAATGACTTGGGATTCCAACAGAGCCAACGGATATGCTCCCGACTGATATTTTTGTTGCCACCGTACCTCGTCTCGCATCGATCGATCTCGCTATTGCCGCCTGCCGCGCTGGCGCGATCGGGACGCTCGATTTCGCCTGGAACCACACATCGATCAGCGCGTCGATCGATCGTCTAGCGCGGTTTACGAACAATCCGTTCGCCGCGCGCATCGATCAAAACACCAAATCACGGCATGTCGAACGTTTAGCCCAACATGCGGCTCAGCTCGATGCGGTGATCCTGGCCGGCGAGATCACAACCCAACGAGTCGCGACACTGCGCAGTCTGCTCGGCAACGACGTTCGATTGCTGGCAGAGATCACGCACAGCGAGACGCTTCAAGAAGCGATCGGCCTGCCGCTGGATGGCGTGATCCTCAAGGGGAACGAAGCGGGAGGCTGGGTCGCCAGCGAAACCACCTTCTTGCTGCTGCAGCGTTGGGCCCGATTGGACGACGCGACTCGCCAGCGTCTGCCCGCCTACGCCCAAGGTGGAATCGGCCCACACACCGCCGCAGCTTGCGAAGCAGCCGGCGCTCGCGGCGTCGTCATCGATTCTCAGGTTCTCTTGGCCCAGGCATCGCCACTCTCCACCGCAGCCGCCACCTGGGTCCGATCCTACGACGGCAGCCAAACTCATTTGTTGGGCGAAGCGTTGGGGCGATGCTTCCGATTTGCCGCGCCGCCAAGCGCGGGACTCGTACAACAACTGCGCGAACTCGAACTGAACCTGTTGGCCAAACAGGAATCCGCCCCCGACCAATCGTTTGCACAAGCCTGGACCGACGGCGTCGAACAAGCAGTCGCCGCAAACGATGACCCGCGCGTCTTGATCGCCGGCCAAGACCTCGCCTTTGCCGCGGGGCTGGCCCAGCGCTGCGTCGACGTTCGCGGCACCGTCACCGCCATCATCGATCAATCGCGTGAGAACATCCAAGCGGCAGCCGAAGTGAATCCGTTGGACGCCGACGGACCGCTCGCCGCCAGCCACGGCATCGGGTTGCCAATCGTTCAGGGACCGATGACGCGAGTCAGCGATACGGCGGAGTTTGCCGAAGCGGTCGCCAGCGAAGGAGGCCTGCCGTTGATCGCGCTGGCTCTGATGCGCGGCCCCGAAGCCTCCAAAATCCTGGCAGCCACGCGAGCCAAGCTGGGCGATCGCGGATGGGGCGCCGGCCTGCTGGGCTTCCTGCCGCCAGAGATCCGCAACGAACAGATCGCTGCGATTCGAGAGCACCGGCCACCGGTTGCCCTGATCGCAGGCGGGCGTCCCGACCAAGCCAAAGAACTCGAAGCGCTCGACATCCCAACCTACCTGCACGCTCCCTCGCCGGGGCTGCTGGAAATGTTCCTCCGCGACGATGCACGGCGGTTCGTCTTCGAAGGCCGCGAGTGCGGCGGACACGTCGGACCGCGCAGCAGCTTCGTGCTGTGGGAAAGCTTGCTGGTCGTGCTCGAAGCATTTGCCAAGAAGAACCCCAGAGAAGTCGCCAAGCTGCATCTGCTGTTCGCCGGCGGCATCCACGACGGCCTCTCCGCCGCGATGGCAACATCGGTCGCCGGACGCCTGTCGCAACTGGGCGCCAAAGTTGGCGTGCTGATGGGCTCGGCCTATCTGTTCACCAAAGAAGCTGTCGAAGCCGGCGCGATCGTGCCACGCTTTCAAGAGGAAGCGATCCGCAGCCACGACACCGTCCTTCTGGAAACCGGTCCCGGCCACGCGATCCGCTGCATCCGAACCCCTTACCGCGACCTGTTCGATCGCGAGCGGCGACGTCTGGCTGGCGAAGGCAAAACAGCCGACGAGATCACACGCGAACTGGAATGGATGAATATCGGGCGGCTGCGCGTCGCCAGCAAGGGAATCGAGCGATCGACGCCCAGCGATGGTGGCAAAAGCAAACTGGAAAACGTCTCCAGCGACAAGCAATACGAACGCGGAATGTACATGGTCGGCCAAGTCGCCGCGCTCCGCGACAGCGTGACGACGATCGGCCAACTGCACGCCGATGTCAGCCAGACCGGAACGCAGCGACTGCAACAAGCCTCGGCGAATTTGAACGTCGCTCCCAAACCCAGCTTCACCGATTCGGTCGACGCTCCGCCCCCCTGCGATATCGCGATCGTTGGGATGAGTGCGATGTATCCCGGCGGCAACGAACTGGCGCAGTACTGGGAGAACATCCTTAACAAGCACTACGCCGTCACCGAGGTCCCTCGCGACTCGCACTGGGACTGGACGTTGTTCTACGATCCCGACCCGCGAGCTCCCGATAAGATCGTCAGCAAATGGGGCGGCTTCCTGACCGACCAAGTCTTCAATCCGTTCGAATACGGGATCACGCCGCGGAGTATCGCGTCGATCGAACCGCTGCAATTGTTGCTGCTGGAATCGATGAAGCGAACGCTGGCCGATGGCGGTTACGATCGCCGACCGTTCAACCGCGAAACAGCATGTGCGGTGCTGGGCATCGGCGGCGGTGGCAGCCCGATGGGCGTGATGTATGGCATCCGCAGCTCGTTGCCGATCATCGAAACCGCTCCCGAACTGCCGATCGGCGGCCAAGCGATCTACGACGCGGTGAAAAACCATCTGCCCGAATGGACCGAAGATTCGTTCCCCGGGATTTTGATGAACGTCGCCGTCGGCCGCGTCGCCAACCGATTTAACCTCGGCGGATCGAACTACGCCCTGGACGCCGCCTGCGCCTCGTCGCTGGCCGCCGTCCACGCCTGCATCCGCGAATTGCAACTGGGAACCACCGACGTCGCGTTTGCGATGGGTGCCGACACCGTGCAAACGCCTTACGCCTTTATGGCCTTCAGCAAAACGCACGCCCTCTCGCCGCAGGGACGCTGCCGGCCGTTCGACGCCGAAGCCGACGGGATCGTGCTCAGCGAAGGCCTTGGCATCGTGATGCTGAAGCGTTTGGCGGATGCCGAGCGCGACGGCGACAAGATCTACGCAGTCATCCGCGGCATCGGCAGCAGTAGCGATGGCAAGGACAAAGGGCTGACCGCCCCCAACGCCACCGGACAGATCCGCGCCCTGCGACGCGCCTACGAACAAGCCCGCGTCGAACCATCATCGATCGGTTTGGTCGAAGCCCACGGAACCGGTACCGTCGTCGGCGATCGGACCGAAGCGACCTCCGTGGCGACCGTCTTGGACGAATCGGGAGCCCGCCGTCAGTCAGTTGCGATCGGCAGCGTCAAATCGATGATCGGTCACAGCAAGTGTGCCGCCGGCGTCGCGGGGCTGATCAAAGCCGCGATGGCCTTGCACACCAAGACCCTGCCGCCGACGCTCGTCGAAACGCCCAGCCCGGCGATCGACTTCCCCAACACCGGGCTGTACCTGAACACCGAGACGCGTCCCTGGATCAACGGCGAAGATCACCCACGTCGCGCCGGAGTCAGCGCGTTCGGATTTGGCGGAACCAACGTCCACTTGGTCTTGGAAGAATACACCGAAGACTTCGCTAATCCGCCCGAGGTCGCTCGCGCACACTGGCCCGCCGAACTGCTGGTCTGGCGCGCAGCCAATCCCGCCGCGTTGCGAACCGAACTGACGCGGATCCATGCCTGGCTGGCCGCCGGCGTGATGCCGGAACTGCCCGAATTGGCAGCTTCGCTGGCCGACGCCTTTGAAAAGACAACCGCCTCGGGATGTGTGGCGGCAATCGTTGCCAAGGACCTGGGCCAGCTGACCGATCATCTGGCGATCGCGATCGAAAAATGTGAAGCGACGCCGTTGGCGATCTCCGATCCACGCGGCATCTACCTCGCCGAGATCGAACCCGAGACCGCGGGCAAAGTCGCGTTGCTGTTCCCTGGACAAGGGGCACAATATCCCGACATGCTCGCCGAACTGCTGCTCGCCTTCCCCGCAGCACACGCCGCGGTCGATCATGCCGCCGCGGTCTACGACGAACATTTTGCCAGTCGATTTGCTCAACTGATCTATCCACCATCGCCGTTCACCGACGCCGATCGCGATGCCAACCGCAAGGCCTTGGCCGACACCGCGGTCGCTCAACCTGCACTCGCCGCCACATCGTGGGCCGCGCTGCAAGTGATCGATGCGTTGGGGATTCGCGCCGATGTCGTCGGCGGTCACAGCTTTGGCGAACTAGTCGCCGTGGCAGCCGCCGAAGCGTTGACGTACGACGATCTATTGAGTCTTGCCGCGGCGCGTGGCGACGCGATGCGATCGGCCGCTCAACCGCAGCCCGATGGCGGTTTTGCCGGAGCGATGGCGGCGGTTTCCGCCGACGCAGCCACGATTCAAAAGGAGCTATCCGCCGCCGGATTAGCCGAAGCGATCACGATCGCCAACGACAACTCGCCGCAGCAGATCGTGATCTCCGGTCCGATCGCAGCGGTCGACAGCGCGATCGAAAAACTGACGGCCGCCGGAATGCGAGTCGTCAAACTGGACGTCTCGTGTGCCTTCCATTCACCGCAAGTCGCCGCCGCTGGAATCGCATTTGCCGAGAAGCTCGAGTCGCTCGCATGGAAAGCTCCACAGCGAACGGTCTACAGCAACACAACCGCCGCCAAACATCCGGCCGCTCCGGCAGAGATGCTGGCCACGCTCAAGTCGCACCTCGCATCGCCGGTTCGCTTCCGCCAACAGGTTGCCGCGATGTACGCCGACGGCGTGCGAACGTTTATCGAAGTCGGCCCCGGCAGCGCGTTGACCGGTCTGGTCGGGCAAACGCTGCAAGGCCACCCGCACACCGCCGTCTCGATCGATCGACGCGGTCGCGATTCGCTGACTCAACTGGTTCACACCTTGGGCCGCTTGATCACCGCGGGTGTCGACGGGATCCGGCCTTCGGCCCTGTTCGCCGCACGCGCTCCGCAACGCATCGACCTGCGAAAATTGAATTCACAGATCGGCCATCCCGACTATCCTAAGAACGCATGGATGGTCAACGGAATGCGGAACCGCCCGATCAACGAACCGGAAAAACATTATCTGGGGCAGCGTCATCCCGACGCCGACAAACCTCGGCCGGCCGCCACTGGAAACGGCCAACCTGCGAAACAGGAACCCGCCGCCAAACCATCGGCGGCTGCGGCAACGGCAAAACCGATTGCCGCCGCAGCGGAGCTGCAAAAACCACAACAAGTCCCACCACAAAAACCTCGTCAAACGAAGCCGCTGCCGCCAGCAGCATCCGCCGCGCCACAGCGGCCGCAAAAACCGACAGCTCCAACTCCCGTTGTTCCATCTGATCAAAACACCATGCAACGAACATCCTCCGCTACGAATCGTCTTCCACAAGAAACCAACGGATCGGCTCAAGCACCTGCTGCCGCTTATCATGACGAAGCGACAGCCGTGATGCTTGGCTACCAACAACTGATGCGTCAGTTCTTGCAAACGCAACGCGATGTGATGGTCACCTACCTGCAAGGGGAAGCTCCCGAAGCCGACAACGGCATGCTCCCACAAGCGGCTCAACCGCAGATCGCTCAGCGACCGCAGCCAACCTACGCGGCGATCAGCCACAACGGCGAAAACGGCCACGCAGCGAAGCCAGCACCCGCGGTTCCTGCTGCCGCACCAGTCGCCGCGGCACCGCCAACTGCCGCAGCTCCCGCTCCCGCACCGGCGCCAACCGCTGCACCGGAACCGACTCCCGCCGCGCCAACGCCTGCTGCCGCAACGCCCGCGGTTGCCCAGCCCGCCGCCGCCGCGCCGACCGACAACGGTCAAGCGGCTCCCGCGTCGATTCAACAAGCCGAAGAAGCGCTGCTGGAACTGGTCGCCGACCGCACCGGATATCCGGTCGACATGCTCGACATGGAAGCGGACCTCGAAGGCGATCTCGGAATCGATTCGATCAAACGAGTCGAAATCCTGGGGAACCTCGCCGAAGTCCTGCAGCTCGCTGGCGATGGCGAAGACCTGCAAGATACGCTGGAACTTGAGAAATTGACGACGCTTCGCACGCTGCAAGGAATCGTCGACTATCTCGAAGAAGCGATCTTCAGCGACGACGCAAAAAAAAAAGTGAAGTCGTAGCGCAGGCCGACGCGGCAGTCGAAACCGCTGATCCCGAAGCCGTTGCTGAACCCGCGGCCGCTGTGGAACCAACGCCCACCGCGCCCGCTGAACCGGCAGCCGCAGAGGCTGTCGACGACGGAACGATTCCGATTTCGCGAGGCGGCGTGCGGTTGATCCCCGCGCCGCTGGGCAGCAACCTGGGTGCTGGGATCTTGCCCGCCGGAACCGTGGTTATCACCTGCGACGACCGCGGGATCGCCAACAAAGTCGTCGAACGTTTTGACATGTTCGACCATCCAACCGTTCTGCTGCGTCATGTCGACGGCAAACCGTTGGACTTGTCGACGCTCGACGATGTGATCGAAGCCGATCTCAGCGACGCCGCAGTGATCGATGCTCTGATCCCAGCCCTGCGTCAGCATCACGACGCCTTGGCCGGCCTGATCCATCTGTCGCCTCTGTCGCAGTTCAGCGACACCGACACGCTTGTCAATCGCGCTCGACGCGATTGTCGATCGCTGTACCTGTTGGCTCGAGCGATGGAAGCCGACCTGACCGAAGCGGCTCAGAACGGCAGCGCGGTCCTGCTGGCAGCCACCGCCATCGACGGACGACTCGGCTACGGCACGTCGGCCGACCAACCAATCGCTCGCGCTGCCCATGGCGGTATCTTGGGTCTGGTCAAATGCATCGGACTGGAATGGCCCGACGTCTTGGTTCGCGCCGTCGATATCTCCCCCGAAATGAACACCTCGACGACGTTTGATGCCATCGCGGCGGAACTGGGCCAGTCGACCGGACCGCTGGAAATTGGTGTCAGCAGCGCAGGCCGGATCACCTGGGAACCGATCGCTGCGACGATCGATCCGGCCAGCGAAGACAAGCTGGTTCTGGAACCTGGCGAAGTGATCGTGATGACCGGTGGCGCCCGAGGGATCACCGCCGAGATGGCGGTCGGCCTGGCGAAGAAGTACCAATCGCAACTGGTTTTGCTGGGACGGTCTCAATTGCCCGAACAGGTTGAACCGGCGGAGATCACTGCGGCGACCAGCGACGTCGAACTGAAATCCGCCCTGATCCAGCTGGCCAAAACGCGAGGCGAAACGCCCAAACCGGCCGAGATCGGACGCCAAGCAAATCGCATCATGGCAGCTCGCGAGATCCGGCAAACGTTGGATCGAATCCGGCAGGTCGGAGGTCATGCCGACTATCGATCGGTCGACGTCTCGGATCGCGAATCGTTTGCCACGATGCTGCAGAACATCCAAGCCGAATACGGGCAGATCGCCGGAGTGGTCCACGGCGCGGGAGTGATCGAAGACAAGCTGTTGCGCGACAAGACTCCCGATTCGTTCGACCGCGTCTTCAACACCAAGGTCCACAGCACGGCGGGGCTGATCGATGCGATCGCCCCCAACCAATTGAAGTTCCTCGCCCTGTTTGCTTCGGTTGCCAGCCGATTTGGCAACCGCGGGCAGAGCGACTACGCGGCGGCGAACGAGGTCTTGGGCAAAGTCGCCTGCACGCTGAACCAAGCCTGGCCGCAAACCCGGACCTTCGCGGTCGCTTGGGGACCGTGGGCGGAGATCGGCATGGTCGCCGACCTGGAAAAGCATCTCACGGCGCGCGGGCTGACTCTGATCCCACCACCGCTGGGCGTGCAGATGTTCCTCGACGAAATCGCCAGCGGAGATCGGGAAACCCCCGAAGTGATCATCGCCGGCGGTGCAGAACAATTGGCTACGCCGAACTAGATCGATCGATGTTGTTTGCGACAGCACAGGACCTACGTCTCCGCGCCGTAACCACCGCCGCCGGGCGTCAGCAACGTGAGCCTGTCGCCCGCTTGGACTTCGATCCGGCAACAGGCAGCTAGCCGCTGTTTCTTGCCGTCGGCCGAGGTGTACCAGTTCTCCCCCAACGCGCCATCGGCTCCGCCGGCGAGACCGTACGGTGGGCGATCGGTCCGCCGGCCGGTCAGCAGCGAAACGGTCAGCGGCTTCAAAAACTCGACCTCGCGGATCGCGCCGTCGCCGCCGCGATGTTCCCCCGCGCCGCCGCTGTCGCGGCGAATCGCAAACCGAATCAAACGCATCGGATACCGCAACTCGAGCACCTCCGGATCGGTGATCCTTGTGTTGGTCATGTGCGTGTGGACCGCCGACGCTCCGTTGCCAGTCGCCGTTGCGCCACTGCCACCACAGATCGTTTCATAGTAGCCGAACGTGGCGTCGCCGATGACAAAGTTGTTCATCGTCCCTTGGCTCGCCGCCGCCACGCCCAATGCGCCCAACAGCACATCGACCACGCGTTGGCTCGTCTCCACATTCCCCGCCACCACCGCGGGACACTTGCGCGGATCGTCGTCTCGGGTTGGGTTCAACAGCCCAACCGGAAGATGCAGGTCGACGCATCGCAGCACGCCTTCGTTCAGCGGCAGCGGTTGATCGATCAAGGTTCGCAGCACGTACAAAACCGCTGCGGTCACGATCGCGGGAGTCGCATTAAAACCACGCGGATGGACGCTGGCGGTACCGGTGAAATCGATCCTCAAGCGATCGTCGATCACCTGCATCTGCACGCAGATCGGCGTGCCATCGTCCAGACAGTCCTCGAACTGCATCTCCCCGGCGGGTAGCAAACGCAAGCGAGCGGAGACCGCAGCGGCGGCGACATCTTGCAGATGCATCATGTAGCGATCGACCACCGCGCCGCCGTATTGAGCGACCAGCGCGCAGAGATCGCGTGCCCCGCCCGTTCCGGCGGCTTGTTGCGCCGCGATGTCGGCAAGATTCTCCGCCACACAGCGCGAAGGATATTCGCCCGCGGAAAGCAAATGTTTCAAATCCTCTTGATGTTGCTGGCCGTTGCGGACCAATGCCAGTCCGCGAATCAAGACACCTTCCTGGCTAAGATTGCTCGCGTCCGGCGGCATCGAACCGGGCGTGATCCCACCAATTTCTGCATGATGCGCCCGACTGGCGACAAAAAAATCGGGGCGTCTCGTTTCTCGATCGCTCGCCGATTCCGGATCGCTATCGACAAAGACCGGCGTGATCACGGTCACGTCGGGCAGATGCGAACCGCCGGCAAACGGATCGTTAGTGACAAAACAATCTCCCGGAAACATCTCGGGAAACTGCGTCATGATCGATCGGACGGTATGCCCCATCGCACCCAGATGCACCGGCACGTGAGGCGCGTTGGCGACCAAGCTGCCGTCGCCACGGAAGATCGCACAACTGTAGTCCCGCCGCTCTTTGACGTTCACGCTGATCGCGGTCCGCCCGAGGACCAGTCCCATCTGATTGGCGATCTGCTGGAATCGGCTGGCAAAAATTTCCAACAGCACCGGATCGCAAGTCGCTTCGTCCGTTTCGACAGCAACCCGCCGATCCCTTGCCGCTTCCTCTTGAACCAGCACGATCGAAAGGTCTTCGGCGACCTGAGCCTTCCAATCGCGATCGACGATCAACGTGTGATGGTCCGACGCGACGATCGCGGGGCCAACGATCTGTGCTCCGGGGACCAATTGGTCGCGGTCGAACGAAGCGACTTGTTGCCAGCGGTCGCCGAGCCAGACGTCTTGAAACGCTGTCGGCTGCCAGTCCAGTGGTTCGACTTCGGCAAGAGGCTGCAGACTCGCTGCACCCGGTAAGCTGACAGTCGCTCGAACGGCGACAAGTTCCAACGGCTGATCGGTCCGCTGGTAACCAAACTGTTCGCGATGCTGACGGTGAAATGCCGCTGCGATCTCGTCGCGCGATCGGCAATCGATCTCGAGCGCCGCGTCGGTACCGAGGTAGCGGACGTCGATCGTTTGACGAATCGTTGCCACGACACCGTCGGGAGCGGTTGGAAGTTCAGCGAGCGCCTGTTGCGTGACTGCTTCGATATGACCCGATAGTTCGTCGTCGGAGACTTTTTCCAGCGGCCGATAGATGCCGTGCGATTGCGTGTTGCCGGTAGCGGCCAATCCCATTCCGAGCGCGCTCAGCAGACTCGCTTGCGGGTGATCGATGATCTTGCGAATCCCCAACACCTCGGCGACGTCGCACAGATGCTGCCCCGCGGCGCCACCAAATCCGACAAGCGTCATCCCCCGCGGATCGCGTCCTTCAGCGGTCGTCACAGCGCGGACGGCTTCGGCCATATGATGGTTCGCGATCGCGCGAAAGCCAGCGGCCAACGCCTCGGCCGATTCGATCGGTTGCCCCACCGCATCCATCGTCTGTTGAATCTCAGCCAACCGAGCGATCGCTGCATCGCGATCCATCGGGAAGGGGAACCGATCGGCCAACACGCGTCCCAAGACGACGTTCAGATCGGTTACCGTCAACGGACCGCCACGCCCATAACAGGCTGGGCCTGGATCGGCGCCAGCGCTTTCGGGCCCCACGCACATCCGTTGGCCATCGAACCGGCATATCGAACCGCCCCCGGCGGCAACCGTCTCGATCGCCATCATCGGTGTCAGAATCCGCGTCCCCGCTTTGAAGGCTTCGTATTGACGGACCGGCTGCCCCGCGAATCGACTGACGTCGGTACTGGTCCCTCCCATGTCGAAACCGATCGCCTCATCCGCCCCATGCGCGCGGGCGATTTCCGCGAGCGCAACGACGCCGCCAGCGGGCCCCGAAAGGATGCTGTCCTTGCCGCGGAAGGCGTCGCCGGGAACCAGCGTCCCGCCGCTTGTCATCAACTGCAACTGACATCGATCGACGCCGCCGAACTGCTGCCAAACTTGAGCGACATAGTCGGCGATGACCGGATTCAGATAGGCGTCCAAGACCGTCGTTTCGGCACGATCGACCAACTTGATCACCGGAGCAATCCGATGCGACGCGCTGACGTTGGAGAACCCAGCGGCCAGGGCAAGATCGACCAGTGCTTGTTCGTGGGCCGGGTTGATGTAGGCGTTTAATAGACCGATCGCCAGCGATTCGGCCCCGGAGCGTCGCAGCGCATCGATCTGCTGGCGGGCGGCTTCGAGATCCAACGGCTGCAAAATCGTGCCATCGGCGGCGATCCGTTCTTCGACCGCGGCGACCGTCGAATAGAGCGGCTTGCGTTTGACGATGTTTAACGTGAACAGATCGGGGCGATCCTGTTGGCCGATCTCCAACAGGTCCTCGAAGCCGGCGGTCGTCAGGAAGGCGGTCGGCGCACCGCGACGAGTCAACAGCGCGTTGGTGCCGCGTGTGGTTCCCATCCGAACGTCCAGCGGCGGCAGCGGTTGATCGGCAGGCAGACCCAACAGCAGCCGCGTGGCGATCACCGGAGCGGTCAGATCGCTTGTCAGTTCGTACGCCCAACCGGGCTGCGGTGGCTGAGAAAACGGCTCGGACAGTTGCAACTGGCCCGACGCGGCAGTGAACGACTCGACGACGCGTTGCTCGACCAGCGTGCCGTGGGGGTCGAGCAGCCGCAGGACCGAACCATTCCAAAATCGGTCGGGATCGCCGACGCGAAGCCGATCGATCACCGTCGCGGCGGTCGAATCGGCGTCGATGCGTCCCTTGGTGCTGCCACTGCTGAGCACCTTGGTCCAACGCAACGGTTGTCCTGGAATCGAAACAAAACAATCGGTAAATGTGCCGCCGATATCGGCCCAGACTTTGATCATTCCTAGACTATCGCATTTTTCGAGCCACTTTCCCAGACAACCAGCCCGACCGCTCGCAAACCAAGACGATTGTGAACAGAATAGAGAGGAATCTCTGGCCCCTTGTTGTTTCTCTTCCACATTTTGTGTCGCCGATGTCTCGCTCTCGCCTCGGACCGCTCGCCCTAGAATCCAAGCTAGGTGCCCATCCTTCGCAGTCCTCGGTCTGGAGTGCCGTGCATGTGGAGCAGCGGATTCGGTTGGCGATCAAAGTCTTTTCGCTGCCGCTGGGAGGGACGACGGAGTCGCGGAAGGAGCTGGCGGCGGAGTGGGCGCGGCTGAAACAATTGCAACATCCGGCGATCGCCCGCTGCTACGGCGGCGGGTTTGAAGAGACCGACGCCTACTTGGCGTACGAGCTGGTCGAGGGTGAAACGCTCGCCCAACAGATCGAACGCCGCGGGCGGTTGCCTTGGGAAACGGTGCTCGATTACGCCGACAATCTGATCGCCGCGATGGTTGTGGCGCACGATCAACAGATCATTCACGGAGGGCTTGAGCCCGACAAGATCATGATCGAACCGTTGGGTCAGGCGCAGATCCTCGACTTCCGCGTCGACCGCTACGATTCGCCCTACCACACCAATCAGCCTGCATCGTTGTTGCACTACGCTTGCCGGGCCCCCGAATTGATCACGTCGACAAGCAATCTGTCGGTCAAATCGGATCTCTATTCGCTCGGCGCGATCCTCTATTTCGCTTTAACCGGACGACCGCCAATCTCCGGGGATACGCCCGAAGCGGTTGCTGCGGCGAGCGCCACCGAAGTCCCATCGCCGATCAATGCCGTCGTGATGGAATGTCCGATCTGGTTCGCTGCCGTCATCGACCAGTTGTTAGACAAAGATCCCGCCGGGCGACCGTTTGGAACGCAAGCGGCTCAGTTGGCCTTTGTCGAAGTCCGCCGCAAATCGGCGTCGGGAGTTGGCGTGGCCGAACACGCTTCGGCCGGCTTCAGTCCGCTGAACATGAAAGTCGACAAACAGGAAGCGAAGAAGGTGTTGGGGCGAGCCGACGATGGCGTGCTCAAACCTGTCGACGGCGCGTCGTTCTACGAGAAGGCATGGTTCCTGCTGTTCACGTTAGTCGTCTTGATAGGCGTCGCGGCATGGTTCTTCGTTCCACCGAGCGAAGACAAATTGCGAGCCAGCGCCGAACGGATGTTGGCGACCGAGAACCGGACCAATCTGCGGATCGCCAAAGACGAGTATCTGATGCCGATGACGCGTCGCTTCCCCGATGGAAAACACATCGATTGGGCGATGGAACAGATCGACCAGATCGACATGCTGGAAGCTGAATACCAATTGGGGATCAAGCTGAAGCATGGCCGTCCGATTCGCAACGAGGCGGAGCGGTTGTATTCACAGGGCCGCGAATACGAACAGTTTGGCGATATGGTCTCGGCGCTCGATCAGTACAAAAACATGGTCACGCTGTTGGATCCCGAGGATGAAAAATCGCGGCCCTACATCAATCTCGCTCACCGCCAGATCAAGACGATCGAACGCGAAGGGACCCAGTCGGGCGTGCGGGTCAAATTGATCGAAGCTCGGTTGTCCGAAGCCGAATCCTTGGAAGCTCAAGGCCGTCAGATCGAAGCTCGCAAGATCTGGTACAGCATCGTCGAACTGTATGCCGACAACCAAGAGATGCAGCGGCAAGTGCAGATCGCCCAAGACAAGCTGCGCGAAGTGACCGAGAAGTCCAAGCCACGGGAATCCGACAGCAGCGATGAGTGATCCATCGACCTCTACGCCCATCGAAGCCGAAATCGTCTCGGCAACACCGGTCGCCGACGCGCCGCAGCCCGATGCAAAGCACTGGATCGAGGAGCTCGCCGACAACCGCGCGATCGTCCTCGGCACGCTGTTTTTAGTGACCGGAGTGTTGGGGCTGCCGCTGTTGTGGATCAGCCGCCAATTTACGCCGCTGCAAAAATGGCTGCTCTCGATCGTCGTCACGATCTACACGCTGGTCCTGATCGTGATCGTCGCCGTGGTGCTGATGTGGAGCTGGAACCGGATCCAGCAATCGATCGCCAGCAGCCCGGCTCGCCCCCACGCGATACGCGTAGCGGGCTAAGCGGAAGAGAAGCGAGGCTCGGGAGAGTCGCGTTGGCCCGTACGACGATGGGCGCGCTACGCGATGATATCGTTGACAACTCGCCCGGCGACATCGGTTAGGCGGAAGTCACGTCCTTGGACGCGATAGGTCAGCCGCGTGTGATCGAGACCAAACAAATGGAGCACAGTGGCATGCAGGTCGTGGACGTGGACAGGGTTCTCGGCCACATGCCATCCGATATCGTCGGAAGCTCCGTAGGTAAAGCCCGACTTAACGCCCCCCCCGGCCATCAGAATGGTGAACGCACCGGGGTGATGATCGCGACCGGTCACCTTCTTGTACCCCGGCCGATTCTCGCCCAAGGGAGTTCGGCCAAACTCCGATCCGACAATCACCAACGTGTCGTCGAGTAGTCCGCGCTGCTTCAGATCCTTGATCAGTGCGGCAATCGGTTGATCGGCCATCAGGCTGTTGTGTGTCAATTCGGGTTCGAGTCGCGAGTGGTGATCCCATGACGAGTGAATGATATTGACGACACGGACACCACGTTCCACCAATCGCCGCGCCATCAAGCAATCGTAAGCGAATTCACGGAAGAGGCCTTTGCCTCCGCGGTTGCTCTTAATCTCAGGCTCTTTGCGATCGAAGCCGTACATGTCGAGCGTACTTTGGGACTCGCTGGAAAGATCCGTTAGTTCGGGAGCCGACGATTGAAGTCGGAAGCCGAGTTCATAAGCTTTGATCCGGCTGATCAGTTCGGAGTCGCCGGTGTGGTCGATCCTTTGACGATTTAACGTGTTGATGAAGTTCACCGAAGATCGCTGAATTTCATCCGTGATTCCCTCGGGATTCTGAATGTTATTGACGGTTTGCCCTTCGCTGCCGAACAACACACCGGAATACGATGAAGGGAGAAAACCGCTCGACCAACTCGCCGAGCCGCCGGGGATGCCGCGTCCTGTCGTTGCCAGTGAAACATAGGCAGGTAGATTCTGCGATTCACTTCCCAATCCGTAACAAAGCCAAGAACCCATACTTGGCCGCCCGGCAATCGCCGAACCGCAGTTCATCAGCAGTTGGGCAGGCACATGATTAAATTGGTCGGTATGAACCGAGCGGACCATGCACAGGTCGTCGGCGCAACTTGCCAGGTGGGGAAGAAGGTCGGAGAAATCCATACCGCACTTGCCGTGCTTAGAGAACTTCCGCGATGTCCCCATGATGCGTGCCGTTTCCTTTTGCAGGAATGCGAACTGCATGTTTTCGAGCATCGATTCCGGCAATGGCTGGCCATCGAGCTTGTTCAAAGTTGGCTTGGGATCGTAAAGATCCATCTGGCTGGGCCCGCCTTCGAGATAGATATAGATACAGTTCTTCGCGCGGGCCGGAAAATGCGAGTCCCTCTTAACGAGTGGATCCACGCGTTCATCGGCCGCCGCGTTCGATACGATCTCTTCCGGGGCAAGCAGGTTCGAAAGCGTTACAGCCCCCATGCCCCAGAGCGATTGAAATAGAAAGTCGCGGCGTGCGCGTTGGCTGGCGGATTGATAGGCAAGCATATTCATGGTGGTCATCTTTTTCGATTCTTCCGCTAGGGGCGGGTGATAAACTCGTCGAGATTCATCAGGCTTCGCGCCAATAGAACCTGAGCGGCTTGCTGAATGAGAGACGCGCTGCTCTTCTCGTCGTTCACAATCGCTTTCAGATCGGATTGCTTGCTGTTTTCCAGGGAATCGAGCAACTCCCGATAGAACTCCTGCGAGGCTGCCAACTCTTCGCTGGTCGGATTTCGTGAGAGCATGCGCTGAAACATCTCGGAAATCCAAGCGTCTTCTTCGGCGGCAAGCTTTTGCTGCCCAAGCGACTGAGCACACTCAAAGAAAACCGGATCGTTCAACAGGGTGAGCGACTGCAGGGGAGAGTTCGAGATCTCGCGAGCTGCACACGCGGACGTCGAGTCGGGACCGTCAAATGTAGAAAGCATCGGAAACGGAGTAGCCCGGCGGAACAGGATATACATCCCCCGTCGATACTTCTGTTCTCCACGACTCACATCCCAGCTCTGATTTCGACTGATCGAAGTCAGGCGTTTATTCATCGGTGGGCGAATACTGGGGCCGCCGATGTTCTTTGAGATCAAGCCGCTCACCGAGAGAGCCAGATCGCGAATGATTTCCGCTTCCAAGCGATATCGAAACTGGCGGCCCAGCAAACGGTTCTCGGGATCCACTTCCTTCAGTCGCTGAGTCTGTTGAGAACTTTGGCGATAGGTCGACGAAAGAACAATCGTCTTGATCAGTGACTTTCGGCTCCATCCGTTTTCCTGTAGCTCGCCTGCTAACCAATCGAGAAGCTGAGGATGCGTCGGCGGATCCCCGGCGACGCCAAGATTGTCTTCGGTCCGAAACATTCCCTCCAGAAATAGATGCTGCCAAATGTGATTTGTGGCTGTCCGCGCGGTCAGCGGATGCTCCGGATGGAATAGCCACTTCGCCAAGTCCACACGATCCGCGTCCTTCTCGCTTGATTCCAGTGGAGGAAGAAAACTAGGCGTCCCTGGATAGACCTTATCGCTTGGTTGTCGGAAGTCGCCGCGATAGTGAATGAATGTTTGGCGTGGCTTGCGGCGTTGCTGCACGGCGGGGGCGACAATTTGTTTCGGCGCCGGTCGTTTGCTGGCCAGATCTTCGTACTCGGCCAGTCGTGATCGTGTGTCGTCCGGCAGGTCGGCAAGCCAGTGTTCGAGCGACTCCTTCTCCTCCTCAGTGCGATGTTTCTCTGGCTTGGCCAACGTATCCAAACGCTGGTCGACCAACTCTTTCTGAGCAGGATCCAAGGAAACCAGGTCCTGCAGAATCTTCGCAACGATCTCGTCGATCTTTTCTTCCCGTTGCTTGGCCTCTTGGGAATCTTCGGCGACTTGGTCTCGATAGCCAAGGACGACTTTGTCACTCTCGAGATTGTTGAAGAACGCGTAGAGTTGATAGAACTCCTGGTGCGTCAGCGGGTCGAATTTATGGGTATGGCATTCGGCACACCCGACCGTCATGCCCATCCAGATCGTTCCGAATGTACTGAGCCGGTCTACCGTTTGGGCGACGCGGTCGGCCTCTTTATCGACACCCGCTTCGGTATTTTCCATGGCGTTGCGATGGAAGCCAGTGGCAATCCGCTGTGATTCCGTCGCGTCCTCCAACAAGTCACCAGCAATTTGTTCCGTCGAGAACTGATCATACGGCAGATCGTTGTTGATCGCTTCGATCACCCAGTCGCGGTAACGCCAGGCCTCCGGTCGAAGCTCGTCTCCCAAATATCCGTTGCTGTCGGCGTACCGAGCCAGGTCGAGCCAGTGGCGTCCCCAACGTTCACCGAAATGCTTCGATGCAAGCAGCCTGTCAACGATCTGCCCGTAGGCTTCGTCATTGGGGTCGCTGGCAAACTCTTGAACCTCTGTATAGGTCGGTGGAAGGCCGATCAAATCGAGATAGAGTCGACGCATCAACTCTTCTGGTGAAGCCTCGGGACTGGGAGACAACCCGGCCGCTTGAAGCTTCGCCAGCACAAACGCATCCACTTCGTTGCGTCCCCAGCCACCCTTTGTTGACAGTGGGGCAGCCGGCTTATGAATTGGCTGAAACGCCCAGTGCAAAGAATATTTTGCGCCACTCTCGACCCAGCGTCGAAGGATCTCTTTCTCGTCGTCCGACAAAGACTTGCCCGTTTCCGGGGGAGGCATCTGCAGGAACTCATCCTTCGTGACCACGCGGGCCATCAGCTCGCTTTGGTCAGCGTCGCCGGGCACGATCGCCCTGCTGCCGCTATCGAGTTCTTCAACCGCGTGCTCGCGCGTGTCGAGTCGCAGTCCTCCCTCACGCGTCTCTTCGTCAGGACCGTGACAAGCAAAGCACTGTTTCGACAGAATCGGGAGAACCTCGCGAGCAAAGTCGGGAGCTTCATCTGCCCCAACGGAACTTGCACAGAGAATCAGGATGATCAGGGAAACAACGACCGTTCTATGTACCATGGGCAACGGTATTCTGCATCAGGAATATAAGGGAGGGAGCCAACAAAAGTTCATTGGCGTATATCAGGTAGGCTGCAACTATAAATCGTAGTGACCGCGACCGACTTCATGTCAAAAACGTCGTACCTAACGGAAAAATTTCCAGGAGAGGTGCAGCGCCCGGTAATCTTCTTCTTCAGGCTTGCGTAGCTAACTTCTGTCCTAGAGAGACCTTACGCTGCTCCAATAGCTGCAATTGAAGCGCTCGCCAACGCGAACCAATCCGAAAATGTACTTGTTTACCGGGCCGTGATGGGTAATGGCAGTGCCAGCGGCGTAGGGCTGAGCAGTTGATGGCGGATGAAGTCGAACGGGTCGGCCAGTCGTTGCTTGCAGGTTTGCATCACACTCATGATTCGGGATTGTGCCAACGCTCCGGACTCGGTTCGATTTCCGCCCCAGACTTTCCGATTCACCACGGCGGGACGAATCGCTTGCTCGCCTCGCCAGTTCGTCGCATCCGCACCGGGATGCCGAAGAAAGGTGTACAGGTCATGTAAGTGCTTCTCGAGGAACTTTGCGAATCGTTCATTGGCCCTGTGGGTCTTCCGATGGCGGACCAAGTCCCACATCTGCATTGTCAATCTTCCTGCCATCACCTTCATGCCATGAACGCCCACTTCATCTCGCCGAAAGCGATTGCGAAATTCAAAACCTCGCAACAACAACTTCTTCACGCCGCGCGGAAACGCCAACGCAACACCCGTCCCGCTTTCGATCAGCGATTCACATCGCCGAAGCAGGTGCGCGAAGCATTGTTGATGAGTCGCCGAAGTGAATTTGTCGTAGACCGCCCAGCCATCGTGTCCGAAGATTCCAGACCAATCCATCCCCAGCAGTCGTTTTGCCGGTCCGATGCTTCGCGTCGGGTCCACCTCGTAGCACGTGGCCGTCAGCCCGACGAAGGCGTGTAGCCAAGCCCCACGTCCATCCACTCGCCAGCCCGTTTCATCACCTACGACCTGCGGTGAACCTCGCACGGCATCACGAACTTGTTGGTCAGCCTGCTCGAGTCGATCCGCCGTGCGAAGCATACTGCGACAACTGGTGCTCCGACTGACGTGGATTTCAAAGAGCATTTCCAGCAGGCGTTTGACTTTGCCATGACTGAGCCCGAGTTCTTTGTTGAGCAGCGTCATCGCGGCGTGGACATTCGGGCCAAGTTGAGCGGCGGCAGCGCCCACGGCGCCGGAAGTTTGCAATTCGTGTCGGCTCTGAACATGGCTTCCGCATCCACTGCAACGGCCAGCGTCAATATTGAATTGTCGGTTGATGACGGTGCGAGGGATCTCGGTTTGGAATTGGACGAGAGTTTCGGTTTTCGTCAGTTCCTTGTGACCGCAATCGGGGCAGCATGCGGGCAGCGGAACATCGTAGGTCTCGTCGATCACCTCAGGCACGGCTCGGCGATGGTGATTGCCGTGATCCTCGCCACTCTTGCGTCCCGGTTTCTTCGGATCGGATTTTCGTTTCTTGCGAAAGGGAGCCGCTTGGCGTTTACCTTCGCGTTCAACCTTTTCGAGACGTGCAGTCAATATTTCGATCTGCTTGACCAGCATTTCATTGATCGCCTGCTGTTGCTCAAGTAACGTCTTGCAGTCGGGACAATCGGTCGTAATCTTGGGGACATTCATGACCCGCGAATTTTGATCGATTTACCCTGTTTTCGACAACACCAGTTTTTGCCCCGGTAAACAAGTACTCCGAAAAAACAATGCGTTTTTGTCGGATTGTGCCATGAAAGGTTATGCATTCCCGACGATTTAGGGGTGACGATTGTCTTTTTCTTTACTTGTTTAACAAGCCGAAGAGTCTATCACACGTCGTCACTATCATTTCCACTACTTCCAAAGGACTCATATCATGTTGCGGTTCCATCCTTTCCGTCGACACGGATTCACCCTAGTCGAGCTCTTGGTCGTCATCGCCATCATCGGCATCTTGGTCGGGCTTCTTCTTCCCGCCGTGCAAGCCGCCCGCGAAGCAGCCCGGCGGATGTCGTGCGGTAACAATCTGAAACAGATCGGCCTAGGACTGCATAACTACCACGACACCTTCCAATCGTTCCCGATCGGTTCGCGACATTCGAAGGGCGACTTGGCGAACCCAGGGTTTGGTGTCTCGTGGTGGCTAGGGCTGTTGCCGTTTGTAGAGCAGGGCAATCTATCCGACCAATTGACCGTTGATGGTAATCACCCGGGCAGCCTGTCCAACGGTGGCGGTGGCGCATATGACGGTCACGCCGTGAATGGACCGATCATCGACGGGATCGAAATCGACGTGATGCTTTGCCCCTCGAGCCCACTGCAAGCCGTTCGCAGTTCGGGTTATTCCTACACGATTACCTGTCCGCAATACACGGGCATTTCGGGAGCCGCCAACGATGCGTTGGGCTTTAACCTGAATCCTACCAATCGCCAGTGGGTCGGTTATCAAAGCGGGATTGTTTCGCTGAGCGGCATGTTAACCCCACTCAACTCCATCAAAATGCGTGATGCGACCGATGGGCTTTCCAACACGCTCATTGTTGGCGAGCAGGCTGATTTCGTCGTCGATACAAATGGCAATCGTACGGCGACCATCAACAACCACCAGGGATTCATGTGTGGCATCAATAAGACAGCATTCGGATTTACCGAACGCACTTTCAATACGACCACCATCATGTATCCGATCAACGGATCGTCCTTGAGCCTAACCGGCGTGAAGAACAACGACGGCACCAACAACGGCATCTTCTCGGCTCACCCTGGCGGGTCATTAGTTGCGATCAGCGATGGGTCGGTGCGTTTCGTAAGCGAAAATCTCGAGCTACGAACACTAAAACTCCTGGCGACACGCGATGATGGTCAGGTCCTTGGCGAATTCTAGTCATTCCCCAAGACGCAGTACTCGGCGCCAGGCATCGCGATGATTTACGAGCGGTTGACTGGCTCCGAGTCCTTCACTTGTAAACTTTGCCGATTGTCTTTCCAATGCAACACTTCACCTTGTTTCGATCTCAACTGAAACCATCTAGATTCTTAGGGCTGATCGTTTTGCTACTCGCATCGACTGGTGAAATAGAAGCCGTGGATCCATCGCCCCAAGAGTTGCCCAACTCATCCGTCGATCCGCGATATATCGAGGCAGAATTCGTCAGCACGTTCGACAGGACGATGCAACCGCTTCGCTACGCACTTCCTCCAAAAAGCCAGGATGCAGAGCGCCCCGTTCTCGTGTTCCTGCATTCCTGGAGTAGCGACTATCATCTGCATAAACCCGAGTGGCTGCGTGCCGCTTTGAGTCGCGGTTGGATCTTTGTCGAGCCCAATTTCCGCGGTCCCAATGACAACCCAGAGGCCTGCGGTTCAGCAGCAGCACGTGCCGATGTGTTGGACTGCGTCGAATTCGCGATCAAGCATTTGAATGTTGACACGAATCGGATCTACCTTGCAGGTGCTTCGGGAGGCGGTCATATGACGATGTTGATGGCAGGCCGGCATCCGGAGCGATTTACCGCGGCTTCTGCGTGGGTTGGAATCAGCGATTTGAAGAAGTGGTATGAACACCATTCACCCAACGGCATCCCTCAGAACTATGCCAAGAAGGTTGCCAAGTGCTGTGGCGGTGCTCCAGGTGTCAGCAAGCTGGTGGACCAGCAGTACTACCAGCGTTCCCCGATTCATTGGATCACCAACGCGGGAGATCTACCACTCGACATCGCCGCAGGTGTACACGATGGCCAGTCCGGCTCGGTACCATTCCAACACTCGGTCCAACTCTATAACGCAATTGCCAAAAGCCATGCCGCTCCTCTTGTGAGCGACGCAGAGTTGCAGCAGCTTTGGGACCAGGGCAAACTCACCAAACCCCAGGCCCAGGACACGGCAGAGGACCCAACTTATCGACGAGACATCAAACTTCGACGGAAGACCAACAACGCACGCTTGACCATCTTCGAGGGAGGCCATGAAGGACTTGCCGAAGCGGCTTGCGCCTGGTTGGAAGTCCAGCGGCGACCTACACACCTGTCGTCCGTCCCTGAGTAACTCCCACTCTACTAAGACATCCATACCTTACACTGTTTTTTAAACGCAAATCCCACAGGTGATCCACTATCATGTTTTCAGGCCGTATCGTCTTGCTTTGTTTGATTGCCGGTGCCTTGAGCCTGGGATGCAGTCGTGCACACAATCTTCCCGGAGAAACGGGCACCGTGAAGGGACACGTTAGCTACCGCGACGGGACCATTCCTGAAGGTTCCTCGGTCGTCATGCTTCACAAGGGAACCGGAATTCCTGCCGTCGGCGTGACAGATTCCGACGGCAACTTCACAATGATCATGCGAGAAGGCCCCGACGTTCTCGTCGGTGACTATGTTGTCAATATCCGGCCGCCGGGCGAGATTGATGATAACGTATTGGAGATCACCGCTGAGACCGTACCGCCGCTCTGGAATGAGGTCCCACAAAAATACTGGAATCCATCGACCAGCAACGAGGCCTACACAGTGAATTCAGGTACCAACTTTTACGAGTTCACGCTAACTGACAATTAGATCGCCAAGGAAGGCCCGTGCCAATCGCGAATTCGATGCGTTATCGGAGAGTTGTCATGTCCGAGCTTGATTTGTCAGCGCAAAGTAATGCGGACGGAATGAATCAAAAAGTAGAACAATTGAACGAGGATGCCGAAGCCCGAGAGATGGAGCTGCGTCTGGAGTTCGAACAGATGCTACAGGCTTCACGGGATAAACTGATGCTCTACCTGGTCGCGCTCGTGAGCAATGTCGCGGATGCGGAAGACCTTTGTCAGCGGATAAGCCTGGTGATGTGGCAGAAATTTTCCGATTACGACCGTTCACGTAGCTTCCTGTCGTGGGCATGTGGGATCGCACGATTCGAAGCGTATAACTTTCGTCGGGCGCGTGTCGCAGATCGAATGCTTTGGCGAAACGACCTGCCAGAACTATTGGCCAGCACGCTCGAGAATTTAGACCAAGCCCCATCGCATCAGCGATTGTCGGCATTGCGAAATTGTGTGCAGGCACTTCCCGAGCGAGAGCAATCCTTTGTCTGGCAAATCTACTGGGAAGGACGCTCGTTCGATTCCATTGCGCAATCGCTGGGATGCTCGGTTCGCACGTTTTACAACCGAATGTATTTACTCCGGCGTCGATTGTCCCATTGTGTCGCCAGGCGTTCGAAGGCCGAATAGTACAAATATTTGACAGAGCCCGACGCGGATTGTCCAAAGAGAGGGCGTTATGAGCGATTCAGAATTTCAACGTATTTCATCGTTATTCGAGGCGATCATCGCCGGCACGCTAACTCTTCAGCAAAAAGAAGATCTGGAGTGTGCCCTTGTCGAGTCCGAGCCGCTGCGTGTCGCCTATCTGCAGGCCATGAGCATGCATCTCGATTTAGATCAACTGAGCCGCTCGGATGAAGACATCCCGGAACTCGTAAAATCAACCGAGGAAACCTTGGTCCCGGACAAGCACAACCTGTGGCGCAGCAGGATCTTTCAGGCTGGTTTGGCTGCCAGTATTCTGGTCTTGGTCTCACTCCTCACGGTTTTGTTGACAACGCCCCAATCAAATCCCGTCGCCGTAGTTCCCCAAGGTGGCGACGAGGATCATTCGCCAAAGACGGTTGCGGTGGCCAACGCAATACTCCTTAGCCAAGGTGGCGATCCCACAACCGGCGGCCAGAAAGTAACGATTGGCAAGAACTATGTTCTCACCGAGTGGGTCCTTGGAATCGAGTTTGCATCGGGGGCCCGTGCCGTCATTCAGGCGCCGAGTGGCTTCACCGCAGAAGGTCGCCAGTCGCTGCGTGTACGATCGGGAAAGTGTTCGGTCGATGCGCCCCCTGGGGCCGAGGGGGTCGACCAGGGAACGCGCTGCGCAACCGGAATTGCGGAGACGGGCGAAACTCAACTCGTGGCGATCGACGGGGAAGCGACGCTGTCTTCCTTGAAACAACGCACACGTCCGACCATGCACTTACGTAGCGGCGATATGGCGCCGGAACCCGGCATGCCCCCGCATCGATCGAAGGGTTCTCTTCCCTCTCGGGCCAATTTAGATCGCTTACCGGATCGCATCATTCGCTACGAAGCAACGTTCATTGACTCATACGCCGACGAATTACTCACCCTTACGGTTCAACGAAATGGCGTCACCAGCACGATCGACCGCGACGATCTCATTCGGGCTCGCGTTGTGCATTTTGAATCGGGGAAAAATGCGGCTACGTTTTGCACGAAGATGGGAGACCACCTGCCGACAGGAGAGGATCGCTTAAAGCTCCTGCACGGCGACTTTAGTCTGGTCACGGGGATCATCAATCCATTCGCCCGTCCCGGTCGAAAGGTTTCCATGCGGGTTGAGTTCGAAGAGGCAATCGTCAATGCACCAGGCCCCGACATTGTGATCTTCGATCTCCAACTCCTGGTCTACGACCCCAATGGCGACAAGCTGGTCTTGCGATCAGGCGACGAGCGTCAGAACCGCCCTACATTGACTGTCGAGCAGTTCGATATTGGACTGAACTCCCCGTATGCGCTCGACCTCTTTCCTCATTGCACGTATCGCGCGCAGGAAGCCACCCGTTCGATCGACGACCTGAAGCAAAACGCGTTCATTCATGGTCGTCAGATCAACATCGATGCACGTGCCCTCGCGGTCGCGATCGATTTAAGCAACCTCGGCTATGAGGAAGGAGAGTCGCTGCAGAGGCTCGAATTCCTAAACACCTCAGGCGGTATCGATCCCGTCCTCATCGTCGGCTTGCGACCATAATGACGGCGATGGAACCATAAATCCCATCCCCGCAATATGTCCAACGGGTAGGCGCATTTCAGACATTTGTCCTTCACCCGAACCTTCGCCGTTTTGTTGTTCTTCCATAGGCTTGGGCTCGTTCTTCTCCGCGGGCTGAAGTTGCTGCCCCGCTCACACACGATCCCCGCGCCAGCGGCACGACCGTCGCTGCCTCAAACGTTCCCCATCGCGTAGCGAGACGCCCCCTCTTCACTCTTTCCAGCCCTGCGATCGCGAGCTTCGATTACCAGAGGCTTAGGGAGCATTCACGCCGCCCGCTGGAGGGGTTTGTCGCGGGGACCAAACGTGTCCAAACGCCAAATATCCTCTTCGTGGACAACTGAATTGTTGGTGATAGCATTGATGTTTCACCGATACATCAAGTTCATGGTGAGGGAGCGATGTCTGTGCAACTGCAATTGTGGGATGAGCCTGCAAAAACGCTAGCATTTCCGGAAAGGAAGGCTCAGCCGCCGGTGGAACCACCGCTGGCCGCGGGTTCTGCCGAGCTAGCTGCCGCGCCGCCAGACGCCAAAACTGACGTTTTTTCCACACTGCAATCTTGCTCGAAAAACGGTGAGCAGGACGAGTGCCAGCCGCCCGCAGCCAAAGCGGACGTTTTATCGAGCTTGCGAAAGCAGCTACGCCGCGTCGAAGCGGCTCGGCGTCCCGAATCGCAGGCCATCTCTTCGGGCATCGAACCGCTGGACGCACTGCTCCCCCAAGCCGGTTATCCCCCTGGTTCATTGGTCGAATGGATCGACGTCGGGCACGCCGGCGGTGCGGCTTGGTTGTCGCTGACCGGTGCGGTCGCAGCGCATCGGCACACCGGCGGCAAGGTCGTGATCGTCGACACCGAGCGGACGTTTTATCCCCCCGCCGCGATCGCTGCGGGGTTGCCAGCCGATGCGATCGTGCTGCTGCAGCCCAAGTCGCGGGAAGACCTGATCTGGTCGCTCGACCAATCGCTTCGCTGTTCCGCGGTGGCGGCGGTTTGGGGACGCATCGGGAATCTGCAGGACAACGATGCCCGGCGGTTGCAATTGGCTGCCGAAACGGGAGCCACGTTGGGGATGTTGCTGCGGCCAGCGACAGCGATCCGGCAAACCAGTTGGGCTGAGGTCCGTTGGCTGGTCCGCGGAGTCGTCCCCCGATCGGCTGCCCCGACCTCCATCCTGACGGCGAATTCCGACCGCTTGCTGGCCGTGCGGTTGCTGCGTGCCCGCGGGGCTACGGCCGGACAGCAATTGATGCTGCAGATCGATCAACAGTCGCGAATCGTTCGCAAGGAACTGCCACGTGAATCCAAGAGTGCTCAGCATTTGGCTGCCGAATTGGCCCATCCAAAGACTGCACGCCGCCAGCAATCTGCCCGCCGGGCCTGATCGCCCGCCGCTGGTCTTGATCGCTCGCGACCCTCGCCGCGGACAGCGCGTCGTCGCCTGCTGTCGCCGCGCCGCGATGGCGGGGATTAAAGTCGAGATGTCCGGGGGCGAAGCGACTTCGTTGATCGAAGCGGCAACCGATGCGCAATCGACGACTCAACCGCACGACGCTCAAGCCGACCTCGACGCGCTGCAGGAACTCGCCGCCGCCTGCACCGAACGCTTCAGTCCGCTGGTCGGCCTGGAACCGCTGGGCCCACGCCCTTGGGCGGGCCAGCTGCTGCACATGCCGCAAGGCTTGGTGATGGACGTGACCGGAATCGGTCCGTTGTTCGATGGCGAAGAATCGCTCTGCCACCAGATCGATGATTTTTTCCACAGCCGCAACCTGCAGGTTCGGATCGCGCTGGCCAGCACGTTAGCTGGCGCGTGGGGTTTGGCCCGAAGCCCCGCCTCGCGTCGCAAGACCGTCGAAACAACAAAACGTTATTGCATCACCAAACCGGAAACTGAGTTCCATCACTTAGTCTCGATGCCAACCCGCGCGATGCGGTTGGAACCGGCTTGTGTCGAGACGTTGGCTCGGCTGGGGATCGAGCAATTTGGTCAATTGCTGCGACTCCCTCGTGAAGGACTTGCCACGCGGCTGGGTGCCGATTTGATGTTGCGGATCGACCAACTGTTAGGTCGCGCCGACGAACCGTTGCCCGTCTACCACCATCGCCTCGAAGATCATGTCAGCATCGATCTGGAGCATCCGACGCGCGACACGGAGATCCTGATCTACAGCAGCGAACAATTGATGCAGCGGTTGGTGAAGGGACTGCGACGACGTGGTCACGGCGCGCTGCGGATCGCTTGCCGGTTTGAACTGCTGCAGCACGAAGCGGTCGAGATGCGATTGAGCTTATTCGCCCCGACCGCCGACGACCAACACCTCAACCGTTTATTGGCCAATCATTTCGGCCGCCAGCGGTTGCCGGCCGACGTCCATCGCGTGGCGGTCTCCGCGACGTTAACCGCTCCGCTGCAGCAACGCCAACCCGACCTGATCGGCGACGCGTCGACGCATGCCAACAGCGCCCCGGCGCTAGCTAATCTGATCGACAACCTGGCGGGACGACTGGGGCGACAATCGGTGTTGGGAGTTCGAGCGACGCGGAATCCCGAACCCGAATCAGCCTACCGCACTCAACCGTTGACTGGCCAACCGGTCGGTGAGATCGCGCGGATGCGACGCGGCGGCAGCCGATCGGCCGTTCGAAAATCATCCCGTTCGACGAAGCCGCGGGGATTTTTTAACGAGCAATCCGACAGCGAAAGCTTTGTCCCCTCGCCGCACGACCCGCTGCGTCGACCGATCCAATTGTTGAAAGAACCGATCGAACTGACGGTCCTCAAGATCGAGCGAGGGACGCCGCCGATGCTGTTCGGATACCGCGACCGTCAACTGCAGACGCATCGTTTTTGGGGCCCCGAGCGAATCGAGACCGCTTGGTGGAGCGGATCGATGATCCGCCGCGATTACTTCCGCATCGAGACCAATCAAGGCGATTGGTTGTGGGTCTATCGCAAACTGACGACCAGCCAATGGTATCTGCACGGACTGTTTGGTTGATTGGCGACGACGACGACGCCGGCAAGTCGCAAAGCGACGAAATGGACGCAAGTCCCTGAAACACCCGCCCGGCGAAGCCAGGGAGGGTCGGAAAACGAGCGTTTAGCGACGTTTTTCGGGGACGGCATTGCCATGTTTCGAGATGCTTGAAAATCGTCGGCGGACTCCCCTCCCCGAACCTCGCTTCGCTGGTTCGACCCTCCCCTCAAACTACGTTTGGGGAGGGTGAAGTAATGGGTTGCTTCACCCGCCCGGCGAAGCCAGGGAGGGTCGAAAAACGAGCGTTTAGCGACGTTTTTCGGGGAGGGCCTTCCGCTGGTTCGAGATGCTCGAAAATCTCCGCCGACTCCCCTCCCCGAACCTCGCTTCGCTCGTTCGACCCTCCCCTCAAACTACGTTTGGGGAGAGTGAAGTAATGGATTGCTTCACCCGCCCGGCGAAGCCAGGGAGGGTCGAAAAACGAGCGTTTAGCGACGTTTTTCGGGGAGGGCCTTCCGCTGGTTCGAGACGCTTGGAATTCCCCGCGGACTCCCCTCCCCGAACCTCGCTGCGCTGGTTCGACCCTCCCTACCAAACTGCGTTTTGGGAGGGTGAAGTGATGTGTTGCTCCTGCTTCACTCAAAAAACGGCGAGAACGCTTCGATCTGAGTAAGCCAAGGGTTTGCTAGCAAAACTTGGTTTATAGAAAAGACTTCGATCGATTGGACTTGCCTTTGCAGGTCAGGTACGGACAATAGCCTGTCGTTGAACCTCAAGAACCCTCGGTTTCATTCCGCTGCGACGACTCCGGGCGATGTGAAACCTAACCACCTGCCTTTCCGATACCAAGGAGTATCTACCCGATGCGAAATTTCGCTGCGATGCTTGCCGTAACACTGTTGGCCACCGCCACGTTGAGCGCTGCCAATCCTGTTGTTGTCGATATGAAGACCTCGATGGGGCCGATCCAGATCGAGATGTATCCCGACAAAGCTCCTGAGACTGTCAAGAACTTCGTTAACTACGCGAACCAAGGTTTCTACGACGGCACGATCTTCCATCGCGTGATCGATGGGTTCATGATCCAAGGCGGCGGATTTACGCCCAACATGCAAGAGAAAGAAACCGGTGCGATGATTCAAAACGAATCGACCAACGGACTCAAGAACGACAAGTACACGATCGCCATGGCGCGGACTCCGAATCCTCACAGTGCGACCAGCCAGTTCTTCATCAACACCGGCACCGACAACGGTTTTTTAAACCGGGCCAGCGCTCGCGACGGTTGGGGATATTGCGTGTTTGGCAAAGTGACCAAGGGAACCGAAATCGTTGACGCGATCGGCAAAGTTGCCACCGGAAACGTCGGCCCTCACGGCGACGTCCCACGCACTCCCGTGATCATCGAAAAGGTCACGATCGCTCAATAGGCGATGCCTCTCGGCGAATCATCGCCTGTTGTTGTCCCGCTGCAACGCGAACGGTCGCGTTGCACGTTGGTGGGTCAAAAGGCGATGAAGAACCGCCCCTCTCTGTCACGCCGCTCGTCGTGACGTATCAATCGCTTCAGTTATCGCGATCGCATTCGATCCGCCACACCAACATCCTTCAACAGAATGATTGGCGGAGCGATTTGAACTCGATTACATTAAAGCTCCTCATCCCCTATTCTGGAGCTTTGGTGCATGCGATCCGTAAAAATCCTGTTTGCCTTTGTCGCGCTGTTGTACGGCAATTCAGCAGTTGTTGCCGACAACCCACAATCGCTGATCTCCAACGGCAATTTTGAATCCGATTCCGATACCAACCGGTGGCCCGATGGCTGGCCACGCGTCGACGACGGCACCTGGGTCGAGGAAGCGGGGAATCGCTTCCTGCGGCTCCGCAGCCCCGAAGCTGGCAAGATGGTGATGCTGTATCGAGAGATCGCCATCCCGGAGGGAGTCGAGGCGATCGAGTTCTCATGGCGGCAGCGGATCACGGGGTTAAAAGTTGGTAAAAATTCGTGGTTCGACGCCCGCGTGTTATTGGAGTTTCTCGACGCCGATCGCAACAAGGTCGCTCCCAATCCATCGGCTCCCGCATCGCGGAAAGACACCGACGGCTGGCAGCAGCGCCGCACTGCGTTCCTGGTTCCCGAAGGGGCGCGGACGCTGAAGTGGATGCCTTGTCTGTTCCAAGTTGCGGCGGGAACGTTCGACCTGGATGACATCACGTTACAAAGAACCGACGCCGGTCCGCTGCGTGCGGCGGCGGCAAAAGCGGCTGCGGAGAGGCTGGCGAAACAGCAAGCTTCCGCTGCGAAGCGACGCGAAAAGGCAGCAGAGCTGTTGGCCGAACAGGGCACGCTGATTCTCAACGGCGACTTCGAATCGAACACCAAGCAGTCCGATTGGCCCGACCATTGGGGACGCCCCAAATCGGGCAGCTGGATTTCCGAAGCGGGGAATCATTTCCTGCGACTCGACGCCGTCGCGGGCGAATTGGTTTCGGTCTACCGAACCGTCGATATTCCCGCCGACGTGCAGGCGTTAGAACTCTCCTGGCGACAGCGTGTGACGGGGCTTCAAAAGGGGAAGCTCCCCTGGTACGACGCCCGCATCATGTTGGACCTGATCGGAATCGATGGCAAGAAACTCAAACAGCCTTCGCCTCCTTATACTCAGAAAGATACCGACGGCTGGGTCCGGCGGAGCAGTCAATTTCTGGTTCCGCCCGAGGCGCTTTCGTTGGCGTTGATGCCCAGCTTGTTTCAAGTGCAAGCGGGGCGGTTGGATCTGGATGATCTGACGCTACGCCCCGTCGACCCGGCGCCTCTGTTGGCCAAGGCGAAGCAGCGCGCCGCCGAAATCGCCGCGCGACACGTTCCCTTTGAAAAGCCCGACCAAACCAAGTGGCCTTCGCAGCTGAAGGTCGTGGGCAACCGCGTCCACGATGTCGATGGCAACGAGGTTTGGCTGCAAGGCGTCAACGTGGGAGGCCTGGAAACGCTGCCTCACGATCGCCAGATGATCAAGTCGGCTGTGGTCGCAATCGATCAATGGAAAGCCAACGTGATCCGCGTGCCGATGAAAGAATCGTTCTGGTACGGCCACAGCCCGTACCAAAAGGACGAAGGAAAAGAGTACCGCGAGATCATCGACCAGATCATCACCCTGGCCGCCAATCGCGGTGCTTACGTGGTGATCGATCTGCATCGCTACCGCGCACCGAAGCAGGAGCACGCCGATTTCTGGGTCGATTTTGCCACCCGGTACAAGAACCATCCGGCCCTTCTGTTCGACCTGTTGAACGAGCCGCATGGGATCTCGTGGAAGGTTTGGCAACGGGGAGGTCGCGTGGAGACGCCCGATGCCGTCGACGAATCGGCCTTCTTGAGCGATGAAGAGAAGCGAAAAAACAGCGGCTTCGAATCGATCGGCATGCAAGCGATGGTCGACGCGGTGCGATCGACGGGGGCAAAAAACATCGTCATCGCTGGCGGAATCTTCTGGTGCAACGATCTGTCGGGGATCACGCAGGGCTACGCGCTGCAGGACCCAACCGGGAACGGGATCATGTACTCCTGGCACACTTACAACTGGCATACCGATTGGGAAGCCAAGGTCCTGGCGACGGCGGCCAAGCATCCGATCCTGTTAGGTGAGGTGGGGGCGGACATCAACAAGATGAACTTCATTCCCGCCGACGCCCAAGAGGATCCCTACACGTGGGTTCCCGACATGTTGGGCTTTATCCAACGCCATCGATTGAACTGGACCGGATGGTGCTTCCATCCCAAAGCAACGCCGGTGATGATCTCCGATTGGAGCTACACACCGACGCCTTTCTGGGGCCAGTTTGCCAAAGAAGCCCTCTCGGGCAAACCGTTTGAACTGCGCCGCACCCGCTGATCGCAACGCTTCAGACGCGATACCGATCCGAGGCGTTAGGCGAGCGAACGCTTTAGCACAGCCATCGTCTCGGCTTGTCGTTGCTCGACAACTTTGCGAGCCGCGGCGGCGCGTTGCTTCGCCTGGTCGGGGTTTTGAGCCATCTCGCGGACGGCGGGGACGATCTTCGGCATGTCGGCGGGATTGTCCAGATCGAACAGCCACTGGCCCAATCCGATGTCTTCCCACATGTAGCCCTTGGACGTCTGTTCGGCCCAGCGGCAGACGATCGCCGGGATGCCGTGGCCGATGCACATGATCGGTGAATGCATCTCGTTGCCAAACAGCCCCGCACTTTGCACATACGTGCTGACCGCTTCCCCCGTCAACCAATAGTTCGGCCGCCAGACGACGCGTTCGCGGATCTCCGCCGGCAGCGGATCGACCAACATCTCTTTGCCGACCTTCATCTGCGTTTGGTCTTCGGGACAGACCAAAACTTTCAGATCGGTCGTCTTGACCACCTCGACGATCGCGCGACGCAGCTGCGCATGATCGTGCTCTTTCATCGCTTCGTTCCGCGCGTGCTTCACCTCATCGAACGGACGATCCTTGATCGTCCAATACGGCGTATAACGCAGACGCGGAATGCAGCACAGGAACTTGCCCGGCTGCAGATCGTTGGCTTTTAAGAAGGCGTTCGCTTTTTCCGGTTCCCGCAGATCGCAAGCAAACGCGCCGTCGGGACCAAATTCCATGATCTTCGATTGGCAACCCTTTTCTTTGGCCAGAGCCAGCGAATGCGAATCGCGGAAGAAAACAAACTCGGCACCGCTCAGCACCTCAATCGTCTTCGCCATCGCAGGTTCCGTCGTCGGTTTCGTGGAAGCCGATCCCTTCGACGGTAGCGTGATCCCATAGACGCCATACGGCTTTTGCGTCTCGTCGCGCCAACGAATCACATCTTTTTGAGCAACCAACGAAGGCCCTGAACCGTGCAACAGAAACTCACACTCTTCAAAAGCCTGCTTCCGCTGGTCGGCGGTTTTGATGATCTTCAGCTTCGGAAACTCCGCCCGCAACAACTCTTCGACTCCATTGTCGACGCGGCTCGGCCACAACGTGATCTCCGCGTCGGGCATGTGAGTCCGCAGGATTTGCAGCACACCGGGTGTGTGAGCGATGTCGCCGATGTTGACGGTTTGCCAAGACGATCGCAGCAGGATCTTTTTCTTGGCGTTTGTCGGTGCCGCGGAATCGTCGGCAGCCATCGCCGCACCCGCGGTCGCGAGCCCCAGCATGGCCAGGGCGTCGCGTCGATTGAAGAGGTTTTTATTCATGAGCTCTGAAAAATTGGGGGATTCGATATGCAGAAATCACTCTGCATCCCAATTGTCTTTGCTCAATAGGCTTCCGGCAAGGATCTTTGCCGGATCGACGACCACATGTTTGATCCGCTGACGCTTCCAGGTGTAACTGATGTGGACCAAGCCATCGTCGGATTGGATGATCGCGGGGTAGCTGAATTCACCCTTTTCATCCCGTTCGACAACGCCGACCTTGTGCCACGCAAGGCCATCGTCGGAGATCGCCAGGTTCAGCAGACCGCGTCGTCCCCAGCCGGTTTTGCCGCTGCCAAGGTGATTGTAGATCATCAATTGGCGGCCATCCTTGAGTGTCACTACGTCGATCCCCGAGTTCGGATTCGGCATGTCGATCGGTTCCAGCTTCGACCACGAAGCACCCTCGTCGTCGGAGAAGCTGCTGACGATCACGCTCTCCTTGGTCCGGCACAGCACCTGCAAACGCCCATCGGCGTGCTGCAGAATCGTCGGCTGGATCGCGTTAAAATTGGTCGCCGGTTCAATCGGGCCAACACGTTTCCAGGTGCCGCTGGGCTGGCCATCGGTCAGCGTTGTCGATTCGAAGTGGATCGTCCAACCGTCGTATTCGGTCGACGAACCCGACAGCAGCGTCTTGCCGTCGGCCAACAGGATCGGCTTGCAACGGACCGGGCCATCGATCCCATCGGGCAATCGTTTGCGCTCGACAAACGAACGTCCACGGTCGTAACTGACCATCACCTCGCCCCACCAAGTTTGTGGGTCGGGGCCAACTTTGAAGAACAGCAACGTCGGCCCATCGCCAGGCGATTGATAGAGGACGGGATTCCAGCAGGGATACCGAAGCCCATCGTGCTGCACGCCGTTGGCCCATTCCCTCGGTGACGACCATCCGTTTCCATCGTGATAGCTGACCCAGATGCCAACGTCTTTATCCTTCTCTCGCGTTCCACCGAACCACGCGGCCACCAGCCCACGATTGGTCTCGCAGATCGTCGACGCATGGCACTGCGGGAAACTGGCTTTGGTGTAAACGAATTCTTCGCTGACAAAGCCAGGGAATTTGGGCTCCTCGATCGCCTTAGGTTTTGCAGCCACCAGCTTCTCCTCGGGATAGGTGATGCAGTCGTTGTGGTCGGCGAAATAGAGTCGTCCGTTTTCGGCACCGATCAACAGATCGGGTTTGCCGTCGCGATTGAAGTCGCAGACCGAAGGACTTGATGTGTGCCCAGCGACGTTCCGCCGGGCCAGATTGCCGACCTTCTTCAGTACGATCTTGCCATCGCGATCTTCGCAGTTGCGGTACCAAAGAGCGTTCTGCGAGTTGACCAGCACGTCCAATCGCCCGTCGCCGTCCCAGTCGACAACCGTCAGTTTGACGCGTCCCGAACTGCCACACGACCTGGTGTTCAACTGCAACGGTTGATTGTTCTCGTCGACAAAAATGCGTTCGGCAGCTTTGCCACCGCGTCGCAGCGTCAGGAATCCTTCTTGATCCAGCATCACCAGATCGACGCTAACATCGGCATCGAAATCGATGGCAAATGGAGTCGTCCGCCACTGGGTCAACGTGTCCGACGCCAACGTCTGCCACCAATACCATCGTGGCGGAGCTTCGCGCTGTCCGGTCTCCAACGCAGTGTCGATCAACACGCCATCGTCGTTCCGCAACACGCCGACGCGAGAGAGGATTGAGTTGTAGATGACGTCGGGATCTTGATCGCCATCCCAATCGGCAACCGAAAGCGTCGTGTAACCCCACTTCGCTTCGCACGGTCCCTGGATCGAACCATCGCTGCCGGCGAGGACTCGGAAGACCTTCGAACTGTCAGCCGATTCGCTCTGCTTCGCCTCCAACAGTTTAGGAGCAGCCCACTTGGGCGCTCCGTTTTCGCCGGCGCCAAGATTCTCGAACAGGCCGATGTATCCCGCCGTGTTGCCACACAGGATGTCTTCGTCGCCATCGCCATCCCAGTCGTAGACCGCGGGGGTCGCCAACGCACCAAACTTCAACGTATCGGATTCCTGTTGAAAATAGACGGGAGCCAAGAAGACCGGCTTGCTGCCGCGCATCTGGCCACTGTTTTCGACAAGCGCGACGCGACCATCTTCATCTCCGACGATCAAATCGAGATCGCCATCGCCATCCCAATCGAACGCGGTGGGAGTGATCATCTGCAGATCCATCACCAACGGCTTGCCGGTATCGTCGGCCAGCTTGCTGCCGGCGGCGTATTCTGGCTGGGTCCGCGTGCCGATGTTCTCGAAGTAGGTGAAGCCGTCCAGGAATTCACCGCACAACAGGTCGAGATCGCCATCGCCATCGAAGTCGGCGAAGTTGGGGGAGGGCCAGCCGTAGACGTCGATGGCGCCGCCACCAGCCTGCAATTTGAC
Source organism: Rosistilla carotiformis (assembly GCF_007753095.1). Lineage (NCBI taxonomy): Bacteria > Pseudomonadati > Planctomycetota > Planctomycetia > Pirellulales > Pirellulaceae > Rosistilla > Rosistilla carotiformis. The sequence continues at coordinate 84,911 of NZ_CP036348.1, read as the reverse complement.
AGGCTTGTCGGAATACTGCGGCGCCTGATCGCTGCCACCGTTCTCGATCAAGTAGATGTAACCACGCAGCCGTCCGTTGTGCCAAAGGCCATTGCGATCGTAGGCGTTGTCCCACACGTATTCCGACCAATCACCGGCACCGACGACGATATCGTGATCGCCGTCGCCGTCGTAATCGACGTATCGCCACATGTTTCCGCGAACGTTGTTTTCGTGGACGTTCCCCTTCGGATAGATCTGTTTTCGCTTGTCGAAGGCAAACGCACCGGTCGCTTCGTCGCGGGGGTATTCAAAACAGGTGTTCAAGATCCGCGGCTTGCCATCGACGTAGCTGACCTGCATGTTGTGCGAGGTCTTGCCGACGTGAACTCCGGGGCGAAAGACCGGCATCTTTTCGGCCGGGTCTTGCGACGGATTTTCGAAGTAGTAGACGCCGTTGGAAGGTTTGTCGGGACACGCCACCAACAGATCGATATCCCCGTCACCGTCGTAATCCATCGGCATCGGCCAGGCCCACAGCCCAACGCCCAGATCGACCTTCAGGCCGGGGTTGTTGTATTCCAGTGGCAACAATTTCCAGTCGTTCTCTTGAGCGCCAAGGCAACTGGCAAACATCAAGACTGCAAAAATTGGCAGCCGGTTTGGGATTCGTGTCACGTTTATCACCTCGGAAGTAAAAGCTGGGGCTGGGGTTGAGTCGGAGGGCAGGTTGGGTCGGGTGTCGGTTGGATGGACGATGAAGCACCGTCTATTGTTGTCGCTCGGGAAACGCGTTGGCCAACGTTTGATCCAATTCGGCGATCATTTTGCCATGTTCCGGATCGGCGGCGAGATTGGCGGTTTCCGACGGATCGTTGTCGTGGTCAAACAGTTCCCGCGCGATCACCTCGCCACTGTCGATCGCTGTCCAACGCGTGTAGCGCCAGCGATCGTTTCGCATCGAACAACCCCAAGCCTTCCAGTTGCTGGAATTGCCGTAAAAGGGTTGTTGATGTTGAGTGAAAGCGGCTTGTTTGACCGAAGCTTTGGGGTCTTCGAAGATCGGCGCCAAACTAGTCCCTTCCAACCGCCGCGGGAGGTCGTCGGAGATGCCGGCGAGCTGAGCGAGCGTGGGATAGAGGTCGATGAGTTCGGCCAGAGCCGGCGTCGATTTGCCTTGACTGGCCGGATGCCGTGGGTCGGCGACGATCAGCGGCACGCGGGCGTCGAGTTCAAAATTGGAGGTCTTTCCCCATAGCGTGCGTTCGCCGATGTGGAAGCCGTGGTCGGAGGTGAAGACGACGATCGTGTCGTCGGCTCGACCGCTTGCGTCCAATGCATCCAAGATCTCACCGACCTGTGCATCGATGAAACTGATCGACGCGTAATAACCGTGGCGCAGATGCCGAACCTCCGCCTCGCTGAGTGGACGATCCTTCGGCACGCCGCCGTAGCCGCGGATTTCGGAGGAGGGATGCATCGCGATCGCTGGCACGTCGGTTGGCGCCGCCGCGGGGTCGGGCATCGGAATCGTATCGGCGTCGTATAAATCCCAGTACCGCCGCGGAGCGACAAATGGCAGATGAGGCCGCCAGAATCCAACCGCTAGGAAAAACGGTTGGTCGCTGGTGGCGTGATCGCGAATCATCGCCGCCGCCAAGTTGGCGATCTGCCCGTCGCGATAGGCGGTATCGGGAACGTCGTGCGCTTCGGTCGCCGGAGCCTTAAATTGCCGCGGCTTGCCACCGCTGGGCGTGTTGTTGTAGATCGTGTCGGCCGCGTGGGTACCGCGAAACAGGACTTCATCGATCGACCACGAGCGGCGGTCTTGCGTCTCGCCCATGTTGTGAAACATCTTGCCGATGTTCTGACAGAAATATCCGTGGTTCTTGAAGTGTTGGGGGAGCGTGACCAGCGTGCTGCCACCGGCCGCGGTATTGCGGAAGTACTTGCGAAGATCGTCGACTTTGACCGTATCGGGACGCAGCCCCGTCAAAAACGAAGACCGCGACGGATTGCAGACCGCTTGTTGGCAATAAGCTCGCGTGAAGGTCAGCCCCCGTTTGGCAAGGCGTTCCAAATTCGGCGTCTTGGCAACGGGATCGCCATAGGGGCTGATGGCGCAGTTCAGATCGTCGGCGACGATGAACAAGACGTTGGGTGCGGCGCTAGCGACCGACGTCAGCAGGAGACAACTGGCGAAGAACAGGACGCAAGCAAGCATCCGCACTGCTGGACAACCAAATAAAGTTCGCGTTGCATTCGATGACATCGGTTGGAACTCCGCCAGGAATCGCCGCCGAAACCCGGCAACGCTGCGCCGATTCTACCCGAAATCTATAGACTTGCAAGCAAATGCCTCGGCGGAACCACAGTGCGATCAGCGTTTATGTTTCAGCCTACCCGCTCATCGAAACACTGGTTGTGACCGGCGGCGGTACCGAATTCAATCGTCCAGTCCCGGCAGGCTCAACCGCGCCTTCTCCAGCAGCCGACTGAGTTCCTTCAGTTCGGTGCGGTTCAGGTGTCCGATCAACCGCTTGTGAAGACTGAGCAATGGTTCGTCAATCTGTTTCAGCAGCGCCAGCGCACTGTTGGTGATCTCGATGTAAATCACGCGGCGATCTTCCAGGCAGCGTTTTCGCGTGACCAACCCCTGCTTTTCCAAGCGGTCGATCAGCCCGGTGATCGCCGGTACGACTTGGATCATCCGCTCGGCGATCTCCAACGAAGGCAACGGATTCCCTTCGCCTCGCAAGATCCGCAACACGTTGTACTGCGACGAGGTCAGACCATATTCGCGGAACAGCCGTCCAAACCGATTCTGAAATTGGTCGTTGGTCCGCAACAGGTTCAAGATCGCTTCCTGTTCGGGCGATTCGAAGGGGCGTTTCTTCTTGAGTTCTTTTTGCAACTGGCTGCTGGACATCGGTGAACACCCACTAGGAATTAAACTATGCATCAATAGTTTGCGTGGAAGCGGACCAACGGTCAACCTCGTTTGGCTGGGATTCCACCCATAAGTTGAGGTTTCCGCGGACCTGTCGCCCAAACACCGCAATCGTCATTGCTTCACCATCCGCGGTGAAGGGATTCCCATCGCCAGTTCTTTACGGTTCGCGAGGGCTTACTTTAACAAGAAGTCGCGCATCTCTTGAACCTCGTGGATGTCGATCCCCGGCGGTTGGTTCTGGATCAACCACTGAAGATCTTCCAACGCCGCATGATCGCGATCGGTCTGATGCCGCGCCGCCGCTCGCATCATCCGGTATTCGCCCTCTTCGGGACGCAGCGCGACCAAGGCGTCGATATACCGCAACACCGCTTCGGAATCCCGCAATCGCCCCGCCGAACCCATCAGGTTTCGCAGCACGCGGATCAGAATATCTTCGGTCGTCTGCGGGCGAAGATCGTGGTCCTGGAGCAACCGACCGGAAAACTGCAGCACGATCCGAGCCGCGTCGGCGCGCGACATTCGCTCGCCCCGTTCAAAGACATCGATCAACTGCCCCTCGCTTTCTCCATCGATATGCCGGACGACAAAGTGCCCCGGCAATCCGACCCCTTCGATCTCCAGCCCCAGCCGACGGCCGAGTTCGATGTAAAGGATCGCCATCGTGATCGGAAGCCCTTCGCGATCGTCGATCACACGATTCAGATGGCTGTTGGCGGGATGATAATATTCATCGCGGCCGCCGTGGAATCCGTTCTCTTCGAACAGATAGCGATCGAGTTGTTTCAGCCGCGCCGCCGGATCGGCGTCCTCAGCGATCCCCTCGCGGATCTCGCCAGCCATCTGATCGATCCGATCGAGATAGGCTTGGATATCGAGATCGGGATTGTCCAACGACGCGACCAACAGCGCCCCGCGCAACAGATCGTCTTCGTCCTCTTCGGTCAGCAGATCTCCCAACGCTCGCAACACCGGGACCCGGCGAACATCTTCGGCCAGCTTTTGCATCTGTTTTGCTTGACGCTGCAACTGAATCGCACGACGCGCCAGTTCCAACACGCTTGCGTCGCGGCTGTCCGCCAACATCTCGAGCTCGCTTTGCGAAACGGCATCGAGCTTCTGAGGATCGGATGCCGTCGCGGCAAACCATTCTTGAGCCGGCCCGGCCAGTTGATCGTCTTCCGAAATATCGCCGACGCGGAACTGCCGGAAGTCGGCCGAGGTCGATCGAAAGGTCGCCAAGCCGGTGCTGCCGCCAGTTAACTGCGTATCGTTTGATTCGATCGCCAGTTTGCCATTGACGTAACACTTGATTCCCTGGTCGTCGATGCGAACCTTCAATCGATTCCATTGGCCCGGAAGAAAATCGGGGGAGTCGACTTCGGCCAGCACCTGCCAAGAGAAGACTGAAGGGCCCAGGAAGCAGCTCAGCCGCAGCCGCCCATTGCTGGGATAAAACCCGTAGTGTCGGTCCTTCGCGTCGCGGTGGAAGATCAGTCCCGCCGCTCCGGTTTCATCGTGCAGACGAACGCTGACCGAGATCTCAAACGGTTTTGCAGGAACAGGGAGAGACGACACGCACAGCGAACGGCCTCCGATTCCGCCACCGCTGCCGCGAACCTGAATCATCCCACTGCTGCGCTGCCAGTCGGCTCCCGCTTGTGGCGTCCAGCGTTTTTCGTCCAGCCGTCCCAAGCGGGCCCAGCGATCGATCACGACGGGATTCGGACGCGCTCGCAGCTCGTGCAGCCGGGCGATCGGAATCGCAAAACCGATCCGTTCTTGGATCGCACTCTTCATATTAATGATCCCGTGGACCTGCCCCTTCGCATCGACAAGCGGTCCGCCGCTGTTGCCGAATTCGATCGGCATCGCCACCTGGATCATCTGGCGATCGTCGACATCGCGGATCGCCGAAACGATTCCTTGCACGACGCTGTACTCCAGCCCCAGCGGATTCCCGAGCGCCATCACCCTCGCTCCCTGAGCGATCGAATCGGCGGCGGCCAATTGCAGCGGGACAAGCTTCGTGTCCTGCGGCTGGACGCGGACCAACGCCAGATCGTGCGTGCTGTCGGACGCTTCGACCGCCAAGACCTTTAATGACTGACCGTCGGCCGTTTCGACGGAAAATCGACGTCCTTCGCTGATCACATGCAGATTCGTCGCGATCAGGCCCTCGGCGTCGACGATGAAGCCCGAGCCCAGCCCACGCTGTTGTCCATCGCGTCCCTTCACGCGGATCGTCACCAGCGAGGGGCGCAATTGGCGAACGATCGCCTCGGCCTGCGGGTCCGATTCCGGATCGGTAGCCGCTTCGCTGACCGCTGCATCGGAGGAGGGCTTTGCGGCGGCGGGAGCATCGGTAGGCGCGTCGACTTCTTGGGCGAAAGCCGCTCCGACTGAAACTCCGAGAAATGCCAGCAATGGGAAAAAAACGTATTTCATGTTCACTCGATGCTGCGACGTACGTGCGGGAAAGGCCAAAGGGAGACCGGCGGGGTAGCGTTCAATCGTAACCGATCGACCTACCCATGCGAATCAAAACCGACGGCCAATCGCTAGCATCGAGGAAAGGGATGGCTGCCCGAAGAGATGAGCTGGTGAAAAATCCCCAAAAAGCTGCGACTTTGGCACGCAAAGCCAAACCACCGCTCGATTCGTCCTTGACGGTTGTCGGCCGATACGTTATCAATTCCAGGTCGAGGAGGATAAGCGAATGGCTAGCAGGCTGATTCGAAATCAGTTGCCCCTCACGGGGTTGCGGGTTCGAGTCCCGTGTCCTCCGCCTTCATGAAAGCACCTCACGAAACCTTGGTTTTGTGGGGTGCTTTTTTTGTTGCCCCAGCCAAAGGGGGACAAAATCGTGCGTCTCAGATGCCTTGCTTGAACCACTGGGGTATTCGATTCGGCATGACTCCCCGCCTCAAGGATGCTTGTCATCGGTGGCGGCCCCCGCAGATTCCTGTGAGCAGATTCCGTTCTCCATTTCCATGCAGGATTCGTCTTTGCCGAGGTGGTCGTAGCGCCGGCCCCTTTCGCTGTCCGCATGAGCAAGCCAGTTCATTTTGATCCGCCAATGGAGATGCGCGGGTGCAGGCGATGCGGATGCAAGCTTGGAAACGGTGAAACAGGGCGTCGTGAAAATTAGGCTCTCAAGCCGCCATGAGAACCGCTCCGCCAGGGCGAGTCCATGATTGCGTTGCCGATGGGACGCTCGTCGCCAACGGATACGCGGTATTTTTCGAAGCCCCAATCGAAAATTCCCCAACGCATCACAGCAAGTCAGGGTGCCGTTAATTGGCGAAAGGATCGTACGAATAGCTTAGCTGACGCCGTACCGGCTGAGAAACATTTCAACGGTGCGCTCGACGATCTGGTTGCGTTTGCGACGCGACGGGGTGGGCTCGCCGTGGACGATCGTTGGCCAGAAAGCAAACGTGCGCAGCAAGCCGATGAATTGCATCGCTGCGAACTCGGGATCCGCCTCGAGAAGGCACCCCGATGCCTGGGCCTTTTTCATCCATGTTGTCACTCGCCGCATTAAATGCCGTGGGTCGACCTGTTGGCCTACGTCCGGCTCGCCCAACACGCGCGACAATCCGGCACGGGCAAACGCCTGCACCTCTTCGGACGTGCAAAAATCAATTTCGGAGTGTGCAAGCTCCGCCAACTGCTCCACGATATCACGCGATTCGTTGAACTCGCACGCGGGAAGCTGCTCGATGCGAAACTCCAACTCCTCAATGATCGCATCAAACAACGCCTCCTTACTGTCGAAATGGTTGTACAGCGTTCGCTTGCTGACCGACGCGGCCTCGGCGATGCCGTTCATGCTGGCGGCAAAATATCCGTACTTTTGAAACGCCTCCACCGCAGCCTGCACGATCGATGCGCGCTTGCGATCGGTCAGCCGCTCTCGCGGGCTCGATTCACATATTGCACTCGAGGGTTTACTTTTCTTCGCCATGAGCTAAGGCACACCTTTCAGTTTACTTTTCTGCGAGCCGCGACGAGAGCCATTCGGGCTGACGATAAATGCTACCTACAAAACCAGACTTCGGCGCCATTGTCTTGACAATTGGCTCCTTCTGCGGATTCGGCCTTTGCGGTTGCACGCAGAAGCAGGAGGAAAGCGTCCCACCGGAAAAGCCTGCCCTGCCGGTCACGATTACGACGTTACGAAAGTCCTCACCGACAAACACCCAATTCATAACAGGTTCGGTTGTGCCTTGGAAAGCCGAGCAGATTGGCTTCGAAGTCGCCGGACGTGTCGCGGAAGTTATCGAGCCCAACGAATCGGTAACTCCTCAAATCGGCGGTGTGATCGATGAGCTGCCCGCCGGTGCAACTCCGCTGGCCCGACTGGATGACGAGGCATTTAAGATTGCCGCCGAGTCGGCTCACGCCAGCGTCGAAGTCGCGAAACTCAACCGCGATGCCAACCTTGTGACGATCGAGCTGCAATTGCCCGCTCAGATTGAATCCGCACGGGCCGAGTCCGACCTCGCCGATCTCGAGTTGCAACGAGCGCTTGAGCTTTCGAGACAGAATGCGATTTCACGCTCGGAACTCGACGCCGCACAAACCAACGCCTCCACTGCGAAATCGCGTCTGGCCAGTGCTCAGGCCGATTTGGCTCAGGCGAAAGCCCGCCAGCTCGCACTCAATGCACAGGTTCTGCAGGCGAACCAACAGCTCTCCGAAGCTCAACGGAACCTTCGCAACACGGTTCTCTTCAGTCCGTTTCCCGGCCAGATTGCACAGATTCATGCCGTTCCTGGCACGTACGTCAAGGAAGGCGATCCGGTGGTGACCGTGCAGATGATGGATCCGATGGCCATCGAATTTGAGGTGACCGCCCGCGCCTCGCGCCGCTACCGTCGCGGCGACATGTTGTCGGTTCAAGTGACCGATGGCAATGGAACGTCGCGGCAACTGAGCGGCATGGTCTACCGGGTCGATACGGTGGCGGACCCCGCCGCGCGAACGTTTACGGTAACACTGCATGTGCGAAACGAGATCGACGAATCGGGGTTCGAATCGCTGCACACCGACGATCCGATCGCATGGACGGATCAGATCACCCCCTTGAACGTCGGCCCTATCATTACGGGCGACCAGCGTCTGCTGGTGGTTCGCGAAGCGGTTCACACGAGCGGTGGCGAGACATATGTCTGGAAGATCACCAATCGTCGATGGGGAAGTCCGTCGCCGCCAGGTGAGCGTCTGCTTTCGGTCACCAAAGTTCCCGTCCGCATCACCAGCGACGTGATCCCCTATCTCGGGCGGTGGAAGTTTGTTGCGATCGAGTTCACCGATCCGCAGGTGGAGATGGATGTCGAGCACGATTTGATTACCGGTGCGCTGCATCTCAAGCCCCAAGTTGCCGATTCGCCCAACGGATCCGCAAAGAAAAATCCAAGCCTGGAAACCTGGAACGGCTCCCAAGTCATGCTCGACGAACAGCGTTGGCTGCTGCGATCGGGAGATGTTGTGCAGATTTCGTTGACTTCGAACAAACCGACCGATGGCTATTACGTCCCGATGAAGGCTGTCCGCGAAGAACAGGGACTGACCTTTATCCATTTGATCGACGACTCCGAGAGCGAACCGATCGCGCGGCGCGTCATGGTCGACGTCGCCGACGGAGAGTCGGTCGTTGGGGAAAGAGTGTTCCTGCGGATCGCGTCGACTTCGCAAGAGAAATTGCATGAGGGAATGCAGGTCGTTATCGAAGGGACGCACTACTTGAACGACGGAGACCGAGTGATGGTTTCCCCGCTTGAAGGAGTGCAACCATGAGAAACCTTCCCGAATTCGCCGTGCGTCGGCCGACGATCACGATCACGCTGGTGTTGTTGCTGGTCGTCTGGGGCTGCGTCAGCTTCTTCACCATGCCGCGTCGCGAAGACCCCGAATTCACGATCAAGATCGCCGTCGTGACGACGCGTTGGCAAGGCGCTTCGGCCGAACAGATCGAAAAACTGGTGACCGATCCGCTGGAGGATGCGATCGACGGATTGGAAGAAGTCCGGTTGATTCGCTCGACATCCAGCAGCGAACAGTCGGTTATCTTCGTCGAACTCGAAGATAGCGTACCGGGTGCCAGGGTGGACGACGCCTGGGATCGCGTCCGCGCCCGGATTCGCAACGTGGCGATGCCTCACGAGAGCATCTCGCCCTATCTGTTCGACGAGTTTTCGGACACCAGCGTCTTGCTGTACGCGGTCCACCAGCGACCGCTCGACGGCGATTCGTTCATCGACCCGCAATACGCCTACTCGCCACGGCAGCTCGATCTGTTTTCTGAACGCATACGCGATTCGCTGCGGCTGCTGCCCGGTGTCTCGTTGGTCAGTCGCTTCGGAGTGCAGGAAGAAGCGATCTACATCGAGACGGACGAGGGGAATTGGTCGACGCTCGAATTGACAACCGATCAAATCGAAGGACTCGCCCAGTCGCAAAACATCGTGGCTCCCGGTGGAAAGATCGACGGCGAAGATGGACGCTTTTTTGTCAAACCCAGCGGTGACGCCAGCGCGGTGGAGGCGTTTGATTCGTTGGTCGTTGGTGTCGTGGAGACCGGAGACGAAGCTGGCAATGCCGCGGTAAACCAGGTCCAACTCCGAAGCATGGGGTTAAACGTTCGGCGCGGCTACACCGACCCGCCCCAGCAGATTTGCCGCTACGGAACGCCCGACCTTGAGACGCCCACGATCATCCTGGCGGTATCGATGAAGTCGGGCGCGAACATCATCGACATATGCGACCGTTCCAAGGAAAGCGTCGCCCAGCTGCAAAGCACTGGGGTGTTGCCGCCCGATCTGTCGGTGTCGATCATTTCCGATCAATCGGACAGTGTGAAGCAACGCATTCGCGAAGTCGGCGAGAACATCGCCCAGGCGATTCTTGTTGTTGTGGTCCTGGTCTATTTGGTTGTCGGATTTCGCACGGCGGCCGTCATGGCGGCCAACATCCCGTTTGTTGTCATTGCGTCGCTGGCGATCATCACCCTTTTTGATGTCCAGCTGGAACAGATGTCGTTGGCCTCGATGATCATCTCGCTTGGCTTGCTGGTCGACAATGCGGTTCAGGTATGCGACCAGAGTCGCACGAACCAAATCGCCGGCATGAATCCTCGCGATGCATCGGTCGCCGGAGCCAAAATGCTTGGACCGTCGATGCTGAGCGGAACCGCGACGACGGTTGCCGCCTTTATCCCGATGTTGATTGCGATGGATGGTGCCAACCGCGAGTTCATCTACAGCCTGCCGATCACGTTGTCCGTCATGCTGGCGGTCAGCTGGCTGCTGGCGATGACCTTCTGCGTGATTCTTGCCGCGTGGTTCATTCGTCCGCCGCGCGACCCGTCTCGCCCCTCCGCGCCGCTGCCGTGGCTGATGGATAAGCTTGGAACCGCGTGGCGTGGTCTTCGCAGAAAGCAAGCAGATGCGGCGCCTCTCCAAACGGGACCAGCTCGCGGCGGCTTCTATCAGATCTACGGCAGCGCCGTCGCTTGGGCGCTGCGTCACCGGTTTGTCACCATTTTCGCCTCCTTCGGCACGTTGGTGCTTGCGACGCAGTTGCCCGTTTCGAGCGAGTTTTTTCCGCTGACGCAGCGCGACCAATTTGCCGTTGAAATCTATTTACCCGAATCGGCTTCGATTGAACAAACCAATCGCGCTGCGCGCAAAGTGGAAGAGATGATCCGCGCGCTCAGCCCCTATGTCGATGCCGAAGGGAACTCGCATCAACGACTGCTCAACATGCGCACCATCGTCGGCGGAGGTGGATCGCGCTGGTACCTGACATGGGAACCCGAATCGCTGAAGCCCAACTACGCCGAAATCCTGATCCACACGACCAAGGGGGAGTTTACCCACGACTTTTCCGAACAATTGCGAGTTGTTGCGCGGCAGGGAGACGAAGAGTTAGGGCTTTCGCCGATCGCTGGCGCCCGAGTGGTTCCGATCGAGTTGGCGCTTGGCCCCCCCGCGGATCCCGTCGTTTTGCGGGTCGTGGGTAATGGGCTTGCCGACGCAAACGAACTGCGACGCATCGCCAACCGCGTCAAGTCGATCGTGGACGCCGAGCCGGACACGTGGGACGTCAACGATTCGTGGGGCGTCTCCGGCCAGCAGTTGTTCGTCGATGTCGATTCCGATCGAGCGAGCCTTTCGGGAATTCGCAACGCGGAGGTAGCGTCAACGCTCGACGCTTATTACTCCGGCAAACTGCTGACGATGTATCGCGAGGGAGACCGACAAATCCCGGTTTACTTTCGATTGAAGCCCGAGAGCCGCCAGTCGCTTGGCGCCGTCAACAGCTCTCACATCGAAAGCCGCGTCGGCAAGGTTTCACTGGCAGCGATTGCAAACGTCGAACCGCAATGGCGTTTGGAAACGATCGATCGACGCGACGGAAACCGAACGATCGAAGTCCGATCGCGGATCAACTACGGCGCGTCGGGCAACGACATCACCAATCGCGTCTTCCATTGCGAGGCGATGGAGCAGGTGAAGGCCGAATTGCCTCCCGGATTTCGCATCGAGATCGGCGGGGCTCTTGAAGAGTCGATGAAGGCTCAAGGGAAAATGTTCCGGTCGTTTGGCATGTCATTTATTGCAATCGTTCTGTTGTTGATTTTTCAATTCAACAGTCTCTCCCGCACTTCGATCATCATGGTGACCTTGCCGCTTGCCCTTGTCGGCGCTCTGTTTGGTCTTTGGGTAACCAACAATGCGTTTGGATTCATGCCGCAGCTTGGCGTGTTGGCGTTGTTCGGAATCGTATTGAATTCGGCGATCCTGTTCGTCGAATTTGCCGACATCGTCGTGGAGCAAACATCGACCGAGAAGGATCGGCCTCTGACACGCAGCGAATATCATGCTGCCATCGTCGACGCTGCCCGGCAACGACTGATGCCGATCTTCCTGACAACCGCGACCACCGTGGGCGGCCTCGTTCCTCTCGCCCTTGCCGGCGGCCCACTGTGGCAAGGCTTAGCCTGGTTGCTCATCTATGGTCTTACGTTTGCGACCGCCCTGACGCTATTTGTCATCCCCGTCCTCTATTCCTTTCAGTCCCCCTCGTCTCGACTTCGCGAGGCCAACAATCCCACTCCAACCCCATCGGTCTGACCGAAGACCGGCATCGAACAGCACTCCAGGAAGACAACCTAAATACGGAGCTTGAATCTTGAACACAAAGAACAGCTTTGGCCCCCAGGGCTGGACACCGGATCGACTCGGTTCCCTTGCGGGAAAAACCTACGTCATCACCGGTGCCAACGCAGGTGCGGGATTTGAGGCGACACGGGTGCTTCTGTCCAAAGGAGCAACCGTGGTGATGATGAACCGCAGCGCCGACAAATCAGCCGCTGCCATCGCGACTCTGAAACAGGAATTTGGCAGCAGTGCGGACGTGACCTTCGTGCGGATGGACCTCGCGGCGCTCGATTCCGTACGGGAAGCCGCGACCGAGTTGTTGGAGAAGGTTCCTCGAATCGACGCGCTCATCTGCAACGCCGCCATCGCACAGGTGGCCCGGCAGGAGATCACCGTCGACGGATTTGAAAGCCAGCTTGGCGTGAACCACTTCGGCCACTTCCTCCTGTCGGGATTGCTCTTCGATCGAATCGAAGCGTCGGCGGGGCGCATCGTCGTCGTCGGGAGCAACGCCTATAAAATGGGGCTCAAGAGAATTCAGTTCGAAGACCTCAACTTCGATACGAATTACACCGCCTGGAGCTCTTACGCCCAGAGCAAACTGGCGCAGATGATGTTCGCCTACGAATTGCAGCGCCGGGTGGAAGCTGCGGGAAAGAACGTTACCGTCCTGGTCTGCCATCCCGGCGCGTCGCGAACCAATTTGTTGAAGGATACCGCCAGCACCTTCAACAAAATTGTCTGGTCCATCCTCTCTCGCATCATCGCTCAATCCGCCGAGAAGGGCTCCTGGCCAGAAGTCATGTGCGCAACCGAAGAGAAGGTGGAGCCCTACAAGCTTTATGGCCCAACCAAACGATCGGAGATGGTCGGTCCGGTCGGCGAGTGCCCGTTACACGAGTGCGCCCTAAACCAAGAAGCGGCCGCCAAACTCTGGGCTCTCTCGGAACAGAAGACGTCGCGATACTGGTCGCCGTAGTTCCTTGTCCCGATCGCGCCAAAGGTCCCATCCGTCAAACGATTCAACCGCACGACGGACTTGCTTACCGTTTGACCGCCAACGAGATCGCGTTCAGCCAAGCGACCGTCGTTTTGTTTGTCGGTGCCCATCCGGCAGATGGCCACACCACGCTACCGAAGACCATTCATCGGCGGTGGCACTTCGGTTTCATCTCCTCAATCCATGACGAAGCGAAGCCGACTGGCCCCGTGGCAAATAAAACGCGACAACCGCTGGGAGCCCGGTGACCACCGACGACAACCAACCAAGGTCGGCGAGTCGTTAGCAGGTCAACCTTGACGCGCGCAACGGATTATCCCGTTATCCCTTACAGCAAACGCATCCGAGAGCCATCCGTTCTCCGTCTTGATAAAAGACCTCGCGAAACCTTGGTTTTGTGGGGTGCTTGCTTCGGCATTATCTGGCCCTGCCCCACCGCTATCGGTGCGTCGCCTCTCCGTATTGGAAAATTCGATTTAATCCAAGGAGACGACCAAAACTCTATCGTTAAAATCAGGCCCTGTACGGATCGTGACGCCGAATGAAGCCTGGTCAGTGATAGCACTCTTGCCGAACGCGTGCCCCCTCTCGCTCTCGTTGGTTGCTAGCCTATATATCGGTGGCTAACACCATCGGTAAAGAAGCAAAGTCCTACGAATGAGCTCGGCGAAAAGACTTTCATCCGCTTCGATTCCGAGGGCCCGCCGGCCACCTTCCCAGTCAAGCTTAGAACTTCACAGAATTACCTCCAACCGCCCAGGGACGCCCCATTACTGAGCTACGCCCACACGAAGCAGCCGCCCCGGCGCTCCTTCGCGGCGGGCAGACACACCGAAGTATTCCAGGATTACACTGTGAGCACGGAGAAAACTTCAGCCAAGCACGATCGCAGATGCTTTGCATCGAAACGAATATAACATGGATTTTGGCAACATGCCTGAGCGATTAGAGAAAGCGATTATCGCAATTGTGGGTGTCGGTATTTGTACACTGCCGGCAATTGTTGTGTGGGACTATGGCGGGGTATTGCCATGGACGAAGTTTTGGGCGTCGAATGTGTTGTTCGCTCTTGGCCTTGGCACACTACCGTTGCTTTTCTGGCACCGTGAGCGGGTGACTCTCTTTTTTATCTCGATCCCTCTACTCAGCCTATTTATCTGGGGCTTGACCTATGCGCAGACAATTCCGATCTCCAGTCATTGGATCTCATGGCTGTCGAGCGGATCGAAAGATGCCTATCAAAATTGGATTCCGACGGCCCTTTGGAATGAATATCAATCGCCATCCAACAACTTGCGTACGACCACCTCGCCGTCTCATTTTCCAATAAGCATCTGCCCATGGCTCACCAAACAGGCGATGTCACTCCCAGCACTATTTGGTCTGACAACGTTGCTCGCTAGCCTTGTCTACCAAACGCGACATTCCGTGTTGATGCTGCTAATACTCACGGCCATGTCTGGGGGCGCTGTCTCGTGCATGGGAATCTTCGACGCAGTCCGCAAGTCGCAGTCCACAGAGATGTCGACTGTCGTTACACCCAGCGTGCAAAATGCAGCACCGTTTGGCCCTTTTGTGAACAAAAACAATGCGGCATGTTATCTGAACCTAAGTCTTGCATGCACTTTGGGCCTCCTCGCATTTGTTGCCTTCGAGCGGTCGCATCCACAATCGTCCTATTCAAGGTACACGAACGATTCCGTTCATTGGCGAGAGCGGTTACGGACGTCGTTGGAATCATATGTCCTTCTCTTCGATGCCAAGACGGTCTTTTTGACGCTTTTAACCGGCCTGCAACTGGCTGGCGTCCTTGTTTGTTCATCGCGGGGCGGCATGCTAGCGACCGTCGCTGGGATGTTGTACTGCACCGTTAGTATCCGCCGTACCAAATATGCGAAAGAAGCGGGGGTGGTCATTCTGATCGTTGTGATCGCGACCGCCTTCGGACTCGAAAGTCTAAATCTCCGCACCAAGGCACAAGATCGCGCCGCATCCATCTGGAAATCTTTCGAACAAGCTGATGATGGACGGCTTCAACATTGGCCCGATGGCCTGCGTGCAGCATGGGCACATTTTCCTGCTGGTGCTGGACTAGGGACCTATCGATATGCCTATTTACCGACACAACAAAATGAATCTGCGGCATCGTTTGTGAACGCGGATGCTATGCCAGTGGAATGGCTGGTCGAAGGAGGCATTTGGTTGATTCCTTTGGTTTTAATCGGGCTCGTTGCCGTTCATCGACAGCTCGCACAACTCACCGTCAAACGATCGCCATTACAAAAATCGGTTGCTGTGACCGGATGGTATATGCTTGGCGCACTCCTGGTTTCTCAGATGTTTGATTTCGGTATTTTGATACCGGCAAACTATCTGACTGTCGCAGTTTTGATTGGAGCGATGTTTGCAATGAGCGCGGATCGTTGCAAACCCCAGCAAAGTTGCTCAGGGCGGTCATCTTGGGAACGCAACCCACAAGGTAAGCCTACCAATCGTGCCAGTTCGATAAGTGCACCGTCGTCCGCACTATGGAGTGTCATCCACGGAGCAGTTCACCGCTTAAGTTTAGTTAGCTTGGTGCTCGTCTACCTCGCGTTAGCTTTCGTCACGATCGTATGGTCGCGGCAGGCCGCCGTTTCAGACTTCGCCATCCGCTCGCAAAGCATCCAATCTACTCAATCATCACAGGATCATGAATCAAATCGTGTCGATTTACCAATGTCTTGCGATCCTTTCCTACAAGTTGCCTTTGCACGTTCAATATTGCGCGAACAAAGCAGACTGCCAGTAGTTCTAGCACGAGATACGTCGCCATCGGAAAATCTCGAATATCTTGGATCGCTCGCAAGCATCGAAATGCGGCGGGCGGAATATTATCATTCCCAATCGGCAAACTCTCGAGCGCTGCCCCCTGACACGGTATTGCTGTCGGGCCAAAATTTACAAGAGATCATGCGGTCGCGGCAGCTAGCCCTTGCCGCACTTGTGAATTGCCCATTGGACTTTAATGCTCGTTTAATTTTGTTGCTAACCAGTTTCGTTGGTAAAAAAGATGTGCCAACAACCATGCAGCTATTGAACCGATCAGCTCAGTTAAGTCCGAATACGGCAGATCGAGTGTTAGCGCTAGCGTGTCTCGGATACGCGTTCCCAGGCTTCGATGCATCCTCGGCATTAATTGCTCGCAGCCTACGTTTACAACCTAGATTATTCGACAAATTGTGGCCCTTAATACTGATGGTTGGAGATCACCAGCGAATGTCGCAAGCGTTTCCGGACGAACCTGCCGTCATGCTGATGGCGATCGAAAGCAAGCAACTCCCACCTCCTCTATCCGCTTTGCTGGCAGAACGGATCACCCTCCTTCTCAACTCTGACGATTGTGCACTCACGGATGCCGAGATCGCTTTCCTAAAAGGAAACCTGGCGTTTCAGCAAGGTGATCTCACAACTGCAAATACAGAACTCCGCACTGCCGTGCGTCTGGCCCCGTCTCAGATTTCCTATCGTATTTCCTACGTAGAGACGCTCGAGTCACAGGGAAAACTCGACATCGCCATCCAACAGATTCTCCGCTGTCTCGTCCAATCGCCCGAAAACGAATCGCTGGCACGAAAACACCGTCAGTTAGTCCGCGATTGGATGGATGGAAATGCCAAAGCGGATTAGGTTTCCAAGTCTGTGAATACATCGTCAGGAATCAGCCTCTCCCGCCCCCCCCCGTCTGGACAATGCTAGACTAGTACAGACGCGTTTATGGAGGCTCCCCCCCCCTACTGAGCTGCTTAGCGGAGTGCGAACTGTTTGCTAAACGCACGTCGCTGAGACGATGGATTTCATTTCGCCCTCCGTAGAAATGCGGATGGCTTCTTACATTCCGGCGATCGCTATTCGGAACAAGTTGCGTTTTGGACCATAAGTCAAACGAGGCCCGGCAAAGTTAGTTGCAGATGCGCATCCACGGCAAAACGCTGGATATCCAGGGCTTCTTAAGTACTCGTCCTGCGAATAGCGCTCGCAAATAACAGCAGCCGGGACCCCGCGCACGGAGGAACAGTTACTCCACAAGCACCCGCTAAGGCGGTGCGGAACACCGCAATGCAAGAACTGCAGGCTCGGTGCTTTCCAGGCAAAGGAATCCCAGGCGTTGACGTTCCGGATCGGACGAATACCGTATGACTACCGCACCCCTCCCTTTGGATTCGCCTGTTGTCTAAGACCCGACGAGCGATGCGGGTGAGGTGATTTTTGGAATCGGGACAATGCACTGCATACAGAACTGAAGGTGTCATCCAACCGTGGTGTCACCCAAAGGAACGAAGTCCATTTTCGGCAATGTAACTTCACATGTTATCGGTGTTTTCTTTCGCACCGTTGTTTCGCAATGTTGCGATTCGCTCGACTCGTTAACACTTTGATAGTCGAATGATGATCACTCAAATTTTGCCCTACCTGCCGCTGATTGTTTCCGCCATCGTTGCCTTGTGCTGCGTTCCGCTGACGATGCGGATGGCGTCAGGATTTGGGCTCGTCGACCGACCCGATGCGCGGAAGATTCATACCATTCCCACTCCACGTTTGGGAGGAATCGCAATCTTTGCTGGCATGGTGTTGGGTGTGTTCTCGTTAATTCTGGCGCGGCAGTTGATCGGAGATCCTGTATCGCGTGACACGTTAACGCATATCATGGCGATAATCACTGCCAGCAGCTTTGTCTTTTCCGTTGGCTTGGTCGACGACCTTCGCACTGTATCTTCACGCTTCAAATTGGCTGCTTTGGTTGCAGCGGGTGCTATGGTGTGTGGATCGGGAATTGTGTTGTCTGATTTGACTTTTGGTGGTCATGCCTTCATGCAGTTTCCATGGATGAGTTGGGGACTGACTATCTTGTGGATGATTACAGTCTCCGTCGCCATTAATTTCATCGATGGATTGGATGGTCTAGCGGGCGGGCTGACCCTGCTGTCGGCGGCGGTGTTGAGCGCGGTGGCGATTCAGAGAGGCAGCGCCGATGTTGCCATCATCCCACTGGCTTTGGTGGGTGGTTTAGCGGGTTTTTTGGTATTTAACTGGCATCCCGCCAAGACGTTTATGGGCGATTGTGGAAGCATGACCATCGGTTTTGTCTTGGCGTCGTCGATGGTGTTGGCGAATCCATCCGTTGGTTCGATGCGAGGTTTGGTGTTGCCCGCAGTGGCTCTCAGTATTCCATTGGTCGATACCGCGTTGACGGTATTCAGGCGACGGTACCTGCAACGGCGATCGATGTTTGCAGCGGAACGTGGGCACATCCACCACCATCTGCTCGATCGTGGACTGAGGCACGTGCATGCTGTCTTGGTGATCTATCTTGTCTCGGCTGTGGCGGTTCTGATTGGTTTCGTATCGTTAGCGTTCGAAGGCTTGGGGACGCTTGGCGGACTCAGCCTGCTAGCGCCACTGATCTGGGGAATCTTCCGCTTGGCTGGTTCGATGCGGACAAATGAAATGGTGGCGGCATTGCGTCTTAAACGCGATAACGATCGGGTCACAAAACGCTACCGAGCGACGTTCGAAGACCTGCAGCTCGAGTTCAATCATGTGGGTAACTTTAGCCAATGGTGGGACGGCATTTGTAATGCCGCTCAAAAACTCGATTTTGTCAGCCTTCGCTTAGACCTGCCGGGCAAAGAGGATGGGCGACGTGGGCAGCGGATGGAATGGGAGACCGATTCGAGCGATTTAAAACTTTGCGAAACGATTCAGGCATCGATACCGGTGACGATTTCGCAGGGTTTTGGCGAAACCGCCACGCTTAGTGTTCATATTGCTGCGGTACAAACGCTGGAATCGGCCAGCGAACGATTGGGGCTGTTTACACGTTTGGTGACCGAATTCAGCTTGCTGCGAATCCGCGAAAAAGAACATCAAAGCCGCAGGCGTCGATCCCCGCAAGATGGTTCGCGGACACCCGATTCTCTCGAGCAATCCCTGCAATTTCGCAGCAGTGGTAAAAGCCAGTTCGCACATCTTCGCGTCGCGCTGGTGCACGATTTCTTTTACACCTACTGCGGTGCGGAACGTGTCTTTGAGCAATTGTTAGACGTTTTTCCGCATGCCGATGTGCATGCTTTATTCGATTTCTTACCCGATGACCAGCGTGGATTTTTAGGCGGAAGGACGGTCACAACCAGCTTTTTGCAGCACATGCCATTTGCGCAGAAAAAACACCGTGCCTATCTCCCACTGATGCCGTTGGCAATCGAGCAGATCGACGTTTCCGACTATGATCTTGTTGTCTCAAGTTCTTATGTTGCTGCCAAAGGGGTGATTACCGGGCCGGATCAATTGCACGTTTGTTATTGCCATAGTCCAGTCCGTTTTGCATGGGATCTGCATCATCAATACCTCGATCAGGCTGGGCTGGGCTTCGGCCCTAAGGGGCTGCTGTCGCGGACGATATTGCACTATATCCGGAGTTGGGATGTGCGGTCATCCTTGGGGGTCGATCACTTTATCGCAAACAGCCGGTTTGTGGGGCGGCGGATCAAAAAGTTCTATCGCCGCAACTCGACCGTCGTCCATCCCCCGGTGGACACCGATCAGTTTGAACTCAACGAATCGCCACGCGACGATTTCTATCTGATCGCCGGTCGGATGGTTGGATATAAAAAGACCGAACTAATGGTCCGCGCGTTTGCGAAGATGCCCGATCGAAAGTTGATCGTGATCGGGGAGGGCCCCGACTTCCAGCAAGTCCAAAACGTTGCGACCGAAAACGTCACGCTGCTCGGCTTCCAACCGAGCGACGTTCTGGTCGACCACATGCGGCATGCCAAGGCGTTGTTGTTTGCGGCGGAAGAAGATTTTGGCATCGTCCCGGTCGAGGCGCTTGCCTGTGGCACGCCGGTGATCGCCTACGGCAAGGGAGGGGTAACCGAGTCGGTGATCGATGGTGAACATGGGGTTCTCTACGATGAACAGACCGAGGAATCGATCGTCGATGCTATCGAGCGATTTGAGGCCCAGGCAGAATTTGGCAAGTTCGACCCACGGATGCTCCGCCAGCGCGCGGAGTGCTTCTCCAACAGTTCCTTCGCCAAACAGATTACCGACGCGGTCCTCCGCTGGACTGGCAAGCAAGACAAGAAGCCGAGCGAAGTCTCGGGCCCCCGCGAGCCTGAATTGGTAAACAATTAGTTGCGTCCACCGCTGCCAATGCGAATAGCGGTCGATCGCATGATTCAAGTTGTCTCCACCCGCTCAGCTGTCGAGAAATTCTCTCACGAATGACAATTCCAGTAGCGCTCATCACGGGGATCACCGGGCAGGACGGTTCGTATTTAGCCGAACTGTTGATTGCCAAGGGATATGTTGTCCATGGTTTGGTTCGTCGCAGCAGTACAACGGCTCGAGCGCGACTCGATCTGCTTTTTCGCGACAAGGACATCTACGACAAGCAGCTGTTTCTACATTACGCCGATCTCGATGATATCACGACGATCCGTCGCATCTTGAAAAAGACGCAGCCCGACGAGCTGTACCACTTGGCTGGCCAGAGCCACGTTGGAGCCAGTTTTGAGATTCCCGAATCGACGTGTGAGTTCACGGCAATGGGAACCTTGCGGCTGTTGGAGATCGTGCGAGATCTCGATAAACAGCCTCGTTTTATGCACACCAGCAGCAGCGAGATCTTTGGTTCCCCCGACGAATTGCCCCAAAACGAACAAACCCCGATGCGACCGGTGACTCCTTATGGAGTTGCGAAGGTCTTTGCCACTCAGATGACGCGATTGTATCGCGAGTCGTTTGGGTTATTTGCCTGTAACGCGATTTGTTACAACCACGAATCTCCCCGCCGCGGTGAATCGTTTGTGACGCGCAAGATCACGCGTGCAGCCGCAGCGATCGCCGTCGGCCGGCAGGACAAGTTGCGAATGGGCAGCCTCGGCGCTCGCCGCGACTGGGGTTCTGCACCGGAATATGTCGAAGCGATGTGGCGAATGCTGCAGCACGACACGCCCGATGACTACGTGCTGGCGACGGGAGTGGCCCACAGTGTCGAAGAATTTCTATCGGCAGCTTTTGCAGCGGTCGGCTTGAATTGGAAAGACCACTACGAAGCCGACCCCCGTTTCATGCGACCCGCCGAAGTTTCGCGGCTGGTGGGAGATCCGGGACATGCCCAGCGTCAGCTCGGATGGAAAGCCGAAACCGACTTGGCCGGACTTGTCGCTCAAATGGTCAAGCATGATGTTGCTTCGTTGCAAGCATCCGCGTCGGAGCGACCCTGAGCAGCCGAAGATCGTTACAGCATACCGACGTCGGGTCGCGCGCCGGTCAGATTTCGAAAACATCGTATTATCCCCCCCCAAAAAAATATTCGGTTAGCATCGAACGATCCTGACTTGCAGGAGTGTTTCAAGCTGATCGCCAACTGCCGACATCATTGCTATGCCTACTGCCCTAATTACTGGAGTCACCGGACAAGACGGATCGTATTTGGCCGAACTCTTGCTCGAAAAAGGCTACGAAGTGCATGGGATCAAACGGCGTGCATCGTCGTTTAATGCCGAGCGGGTCGACCATATCTATCAGTCCCCTCATGTCGACGGCGCCAAGTTTAAACTTCACTATGGCGACCTGACCGATTCGTCCAACCTGACGCGGATCATCAACGCAGTCCAGCCCGACGAAGTTTACAATCTCGGGGCTCAATCACACGTAGCCGTCTCTTTTGAATCGCCGGAATACACAGCCGACGTGGACGGATTGGGAACGTTGCGACTGCTCGAAGCAATCCGTTTTCTTGGACTGGAAAAGAAGACCCGTTTTTACCAAGCATCGACGTCGGAATTGTTCGGGCTTGTTCAAGAGATCCCGCAACGCGAAACAACACCCTTCTACCCGCGATCACCCTACGCCGCCGCGAAGATGTACGCGTATTGGATCACTGTCAACTATCGCGAATCATACGGGATGTATGCCTGCAACGGGATCCTTTTCAATCATGAATCTCCACGTCGTGGTGAAACGTTTGTAACGCGAAAGATCACGCGAGGAATTGCAAACATTGCTCAAGGCTTAGAACCATGTCTGTTCCTGGGGAACATGGACGCGCTTCGCGACTGGGAGCACGCCAAAGATTACGTGCGGATGCAATGGATGATGTTGCAGCAAGAGACAGCCGAGGACTTTGTGATCGCAACCGGCAAACAGATCAGTGTTCGCGAGTTCGTCCGATTGTCGGCGCGCGAGGCGGGGCTGGAAGTCGAATTTAGTGGCCAGGGTGTGGAAGAAATCGTCACAGTTTCCAAAGTTATCGACCCGCACAAAGCCCCAGCTGCCTCGGTTGGCGACGTAATTGTCCGAGTCGACCCAAGATATTTTCGACCGGCCGAAGTGGAAACGTTGTTGGGAGATCCGACCAAAGCTAAAGAGAAGTTGGGATGGCAGTGCGAGATCACTGTAGAAGAGATGTGCGCCGAAATGGTTGCCAATGATTTAGACATCGCCCGAAAACACGCGTTGCTGAAGCGACACGGACACGCTGTAAATGTTGCCATTGAATAACGAGTTAGAAGCGAATGAATAGAGTGCCAGCAAACGCGATGCACTCGATGACTCGAGTGGGCTTGGCCCGGTTCGGGCAATGGGTGGCCGATACCAGGTAGATGACGCTGACTCTTCATCCATCCGTAGAAACGCGTTCGCAGGATTCTCGGTCGCAGAGACCGATATCACATGAGACGCTGCGTGCTTTTTATGAATTCGAATCAACCGACGGCCTCACGTCCTTGCACGTGGAGTCGATAGACGCAGCTTCGGATCCATTGCCGCGATGGATGAGAATCGCGTTGCCGGGCAAATCATTCAGCTTTTTGTCGCATCAGATCCGTCACTTAAAGATGGTCAGATTGGCCAATCGTCGGCCGACCTCACAGTATGTGCTGTTTCTTGACGCGACCTGTTGGTCCATCATCGCTTTGATGTTGTCACCGTTGTCGCGTCGCAGCACGCTGCTCTACTTATCGATGTTTCACCAACAACTCGCCAGCACGAGCTATTTCCGAAACCTTTCGCTTAAGCTATTTCGCCAGCTGATAGCATGGAGCGATACGAAGGTCGTGCTGCTGGAATGCGACGACGATTGCATCCGACCGTCGCTTCGGTTCAATGGAACTCGAAAAATCGTCCTCCCGATGCCAAGAAGCACCTCCTTTCTACCGGGCTCTAGGCAAAGCTGTCGATCGAATAAAATGAGCCTGCGGGTTGGCTTGGGAGGAACCATTCGGCCGCAGAAAGGGACGCTTGATCCCGCATTTCTGTCAGCCGTCATCATGGGCGCGAAGCAATCGGAAACGCCCATGGAATTAGTGGCGGGGTTTCCCGATCGTCAAGGCTTTCGTGAGAATTTGCCTTGCGAGATCAAATTCGTCGACACCACGCACTACGACGATTACCTTCGATTCATCGAATCGCTGGATGTGCTGGTTGTGAATTTGCGAAAAGATCATTATTGGTATCGATCGAGCGGCGTCGTGCAGGATGCGCTCAGCGCGGGTGCCTATGTAATTGTGAACGACTATCCTGTGGCTCGTTCGCAAGTCAGTACTCCAGTCGCGGTCGGTGCGGTTTACCGTGAGTTTGTCGAATTGACAACCGCATTGCGATCTGTGCCCGCCAAGCTCGGAAGTGGATTCGAGTGCCGAAGCCTGAAGTGGAATGAGGCAAGAACCTCCAAGGCAATTTCGGATACATTCGCCAAAGCGTTTGTCGTTCACGCTTCGTGATCAGCAGCTTGCGAGGATTCGGTCGGTTGACCCTTCGCGATCGACACGATTTGGAATCTTTCATTTCGCAACCAATTGAATAACTGAATCAAAAGTGCAAAGCGATATCGTGGCAACCTCTGAAATAGTCCCGGGTGCTGAGAGCACCTCTCCGAAGACAAGCGAAGCACCAAAACCCCACTTGGTAATCGAACCGGTCAAGGGTTTTCGCTCGCTTCGGTTGGCTGAGGTGTGGGAGTTTCGCGACCTGCTTTTCACGCTGGGGATGCGGGACGTCAAGCTTATCTACAAACAAACGCTGCTCGGCGTGGCCTGGGTTGTGATGCAACCGTTGATCGGTGCCGGCATCTTCACGTTTGTTTTCGGGATGCTCGCCGACATGCCCTCGGGTAAGCTACCGTACTTTGCTTTTAGCTTTGCCGGCATGCTCGGTTGGACCTTGTTCAGTGCAACCCTCAACGGCGCCAGCATGGTGATGGTGACCAATTCACACTTGGTCTCCAAGATCTACTTTCCTCGATTGATCCTGCCGCTTTCGAGTGCCTTTCAACCGATGGTAAACTTTGGTGTTAGTCTGATCCTGATGCTAGCGATTCTACTAATCTATAGCATCAACCCAGGGCCACAGATCCTGCTAATGCCCATCGCCTCAATGTTGTTATTGATGTTCGCGTTGGGAATTGGGTTTTGGTGCAGCAGCATCATGGTCCGGTATCGTGACTTGCGCTTTGTGATCCCCGTGGCGGTGCAATTCCTGTTATACGCCAGCCCCGTCGGTTACAGTCTGGCCGCGATCAACGAAAAGGTGCCCGTCGAATACCAGACGGCGTACATGCTCAATCCGTTGGCAAGTCTAATCGAATTCTTTCGTTGGACGCTGCTCGGTGAGGGAACCCTCAGTCCCATCTGGATGACGTACAGCATTGCCGTTGCAGTCGTCACGTTCATCGTCGGTGCCTTCGCCTTCCGCCGATCCGAACGTGGGTTTGCGGATGTGATTTAGATTAAATGGCCATCGCGTTCGAATGATGGCTTTTGACTCGTGTGTCCAGCTCTATGATTCCCTTGCCATTACTGTTTCCGTCGCCAGGCAAATCTCACCGCCTGTCCTTCCTACTGCTGTCAGCTGACGCCTGAATCCTGTCCTATTTCATGCCTGATACCGCAATCCGCATCTCCGACCTCTCAAAGTCCTATTCGATTCGACATGAATCCAGGGATCGGGCAACCAATTTGTCAGAGGCGTTCGTTAGCATGTTGCGAAAGCCACTTCAACGCGTCGCAACCGAGGAATTCTGGGCGTTAAAGGGCATCGAGCTTGGAATCAAAAAGGGTGAAATCGTCGGCGTTATCGGATGCAATGGGGCGGGCAAGAGCACTCTGCTCAAGGTTCTCAGCCGGATCACCGAACCGACAACAGGTAGGATAGAACTCTTCGGACGTGTTGGATCGCTACTAGAGGTTGGAACTGGATTTCATCCCGAGCTGACTGGGCGGGAAAATATCTACCTCAATGGTGCGATCCTTGGCATGTCTCGATTTCAAATATCGAAACAATTCGATGCGATTGTGGACTTTGCAGGCGTGGAAAAATTCTTGGACACGCCCGTAAAACGCTATTCAAGCGGTATGTATGTCCGACTCGCCTTCGCAATTGCCGCACATGTGAATCCGGACATTCTTATCATCGATGAGGTCTTGGCAGTTGGCGATGCAGAGTTCCAAACGCGATGTCTCCGCAAGATGGAGGAAGTTTCAAGTAATGGCAGCACCGTGCTTTTTGTAAGCCATGACCTAAATGCAGTAAAATCGCTCTGCACACGAGCAGTGCTACTTGAAGGAGGCAGTGTCAGCTACGACTCAAGTCCGGAACAAGCAATCCAACAGTATTCAAGTCGTGGGCAGTTTAGGAATACTTTAGCTTATAGCCACAACGCGGCAGCTGCATTGATTACGCAACTCTTGTTTTTGTCACCGGAAGGGGGCGAAACATCTGTAATTGATGTTGCCGCCCCGGTTCGTATACTGACTGAAATCGAAATACGTGAAGGAACTGAGAATCTTGAACTATGCCTTCGATTAGAACTCAGCACGGGGGTGTATCTCGGATCCATCAGGACCCCGGCGGGGATTTTAGACGTGTGTGGCCAATATCCGGGGCGATACCAGATATTATTAGACTTTGAATTGCCAGCACTACTCCCCCAGACCATCCAGCTATCGGCTTGGCTTCACGTGCCGAAGGTCAAACTGTACGACATGCAAGAGCGTTGCAGGCGGATTGTAATTCTGAACAGTTCCCTTAATCACGCCTCACGTTTCGACCTCGACAACGGCGGTCCTCTTGGTTTTGTGCCAACAAAAATTTCCGTCGATAGGGTTTCAACGAATTGATCCGAAGCTGGATCTATCGACGCATCCGAAAATGGCTCAGTCCGTTTGTTCTTGATATTCTTAATAACGAGCCCCGAATCATTGGTCCCGTCAATCGATTGCAGGTGTCCGATAAGGCCGTTTCCAATAACTTCCTTGCCAATACGAATTCCGGGAACATCGTGATCCGCGACCACGTATTTTTCGGTAAGGATGCGGCGTTGATTACGGGATCGCACGACTACTCGCAATTTGGAGAAAAGCGAGGACGTGAGTTTCCGACATCAGGCCGGGATATTGTTATCGAAAATGGGGTCTGGATCGGAAGTCGAGCCATTGTGCTGGGGCCATGTGTCGTGGGCGAAGACTCTGTTATCGCCGCCGGTAGCGTTGTCACAAAAGATGTGCCAAGAAGAACGATTGTCGCTGGTATCCCCGCCAGAAAAATCAGGTCAATAGATTAACGGGACGCGAGTTGTGAGTTCGCTTCAAGTATATTTCATCTGTGCAGGCTACCGGACGGGATCAACATTCCTCTGGTCTCTTTGTGATTTGGACGAAAACACGACGGCCATCTATGAGCCATTGCACCCAGACCTGGATCGCCGTGTCAATAGGCCACCAAGTGTTGAATCTTCCCACAAACACGTAACAGATTACTTTCAGTTCTTTCGATTAGGAAAGACATCGCCGAAATTGCTAGGATGGTCACCAGACCTTGCGCTATCCAATTTCTGGCTAACTGAAGACGACCAGTTCGATGCCTTGCGACACTATATCTCCAAGCTGATTGAACGAGCACCAACCTCAAAGGTGGTGATTCAGTTCAATCGTTGTTGCTTTCGAATGAATTGGCTTTCAAGAAATTTCCCGGAAGCCACAATCGTTTCATTGCACCGTTCCCCGCATGATCAGTTCAGTTCAATCCGGCGGAATGTTCCGAGCGATGAGCGGAACCGCTACCGCTATGACACATTCTATTTGTTAACCGAGTTGAGCATGCTGCTCGCGGAGGCGCCTGCGGTCTTCGCTGATGTGTCCGAATTCGACATTCGTGAAGCGTTTTCTCGCATGTGGTTATTTCATCAAGCGGAAGCAGAGCGATTTGCAAAGTTTACGTTCTACTATGATGAAATACTTGCCCATCCCGCATCAGCGATAGAAGAGCTTTGCAGATCCGGATTGCTCGACTTTGCATTGATGAAAAAGTATCTTGCGAAGTTATCCAGTCCCCGGGAAAAGCCCGACACTCCGAGTGCGGAGAAAGAATTCAATGAAATCTTTTCTCGACAACGAGATAGATACTGCAACTCCAAACTCGGCGACCTTTGCAAACATGGTGGCACCAAAAATGATATCCGCCAAATGGTCCACGAAGGAATCTTGCATCAGTGCAACACGGTGAGTTCTGAGTTAGCCAACATGCGATCAAGCAAGTTTATCCTGTGGTGGTATGGAAAGTTCATTAACCCGAATATCTATGGGACTCCGAATGACCTCTAGAGTAAGCTGTTGCTGCCGAAAGGCTGTGGCAGGTTGGTGCAATTTGATTGTGTATTGCTCTCGATACTTATCAAATTGCAAACATTGTTCTTTGTCGGGCAGTGGAAAGGAATTCGGATGTCATCGGACATAGCAATCCGCATCGAGGGTCTGTCAAAGAGCTATCGGTTAAATAGTCAGTCAGGTGGCAACAATCGCAATCTTCGCGAGGCCTTTTTATATCGATTGAAGCATCCGCTTCAGCGTGGAACGTCGGAGGACTTCTGGAGTCTCAAAAATATAGACCTTGAGATTAAGCGTGGCGAAGTGGTCGGTATCATTGGTCGAAACGGAGCTGGGAAGTCGACTTTGTTAAAGGTATTGAGTCGAATAACGGAGCCGACAGCCGGGCGAATCGAATTGCATGGCCGAGTTGGTGCATTGTTAGAAGTGGGAACCGGGTTTCACCCCGAGTTGAGTGGGCGCGAAAACATATTCCTGAACGGTGCTATACTTGGTATGGGGCGTTCAGAAATCAAAAAGGAGTTTGATGCAATCGTGGAGTTTGCCGGCGTTGATAAATTCCTTGATACGCCTGTAAAGCGTTACTCGAGCGGCATGTACGTGCGGCTTGCATTCGCCGTCGCCGCTCATCTGAATCCAGAAATCTTGATAATCGACGAGGTTTTGGCTGTAGGAGACGCGGAGTTTCAGAAGAAATGCCTTGGGAAAATGCAGGAGGTTGCCGCTGGCGGTAGGACCGTGCTGTTTGTTAGCCATAATTTGTTAGCAGTTTCACAGCTTTGCACATCCGCATGCCTACTCGCTGGCGGGGGGCTTGCCGCGTCCGGTACAACGCTTGACGTGTTGCAAAGGTATCGATCCTCACGCGAACATTCAAATCATTTGTGGGAGAATCCAAGAGCTAATTCGCCTTCGGAGTGGCCAGTTGTAATCGAGACATCCTGTCGGCAGGCGGGTGACATCGAAGGCGATTTTGATTGTGAACTACCAATTGACATCTGTGTTCGTTATCAATCCGGCTGCGTGGGAAAGCGAATTTACTTTGGGATATGGCTTAAGGACGATAGTGGTAATTTGGTGCTGACCAGCGCGAACGCGCCAGGAATGTCGATCGAGCCCGATTTGTTTTATGACCATGAGCTACCGCAAGGGGTTTACGAATGCGTTTGTACGATTCCAGCGATGCTTCTTAATCAAGGTAGTTATAGTGTTACCGTGGTGATGGGCGAACCTCCGTTTCGGTCGCGTGAACGCCTGGAAGACATCATTGCATTTCGGATGGCGGACCGAGAGCCACGGAAGGACGCGCCACTTAATTGGCAAGGCATCGTTCGCCCGATTCTTGATTGGAAGACCATTCGCACGTCAGATATATCTGATGGTATTTGAAGATACATACGAAAGAAGTTGCAATCGTGAATGCTAAATCAATGGAAGGATTCTTCTACTCGGAAAGAGATCGGCTAACGAGACGATCGGCCGAGATTATTCTCCAATCGCTGCAACCGGTGGTCGAGTTTCGCTCGTTAATTGATGTCGGTTGCGGAGTGGGGACGTGGCCGGCGGTTGCCAAGTCGGAATTTGGCTGCCAGCGCGTGCATGGAGTGGACGGCGAATGGGTCGATCAGACGCTGCTGCAGATTGACAGATCCGAATTCACCGTCACGGAGCTCGCCAACGGGAAGGGGCCCGACGTGCAGGCGCTCGGGCGATGGGACATGGCGGTTTCCCTCGAAGTTGCCGAACATTTGCAGCCACAGGATGCAGATTGGTTTGTCGAATTATTGACGTCTCTCAGTGATGTTGTGCTATTCTCCGCTGCGATTCCTCGCCAAGGTGGGTTTGGGCATCACAACGAACAGTGGCCTAGTTACTGGGGGGAAAAGTTTAAAGCTGCGGGGTATCAATGTGTCGATTTTATCCGACAGACGCATTGGGAAGATGATTCCATCCTTCCTCACTATCGTCAGAACTGTTTTGTCTTTATGAATCGAAATAGAGGTGAGCCGATTGATGGTTTTGAATCCGTGTTGTCGGAGTTTTCGCTTCCCATGGCAGCAGTGCATCCATTTTATTGGATGCAGCGAACGGAGGAGCACCCCGTTTACTTTCGACATGCGTGCTCTGTTGCCGTGAAAGCGTTTCGAGATGCTGTGAAGCGACGCTGTGGTTTTGCAGGCTAGCGGATGGTCATCGATAAAATCATCACCCTTGCAAACGAGCGGGTGCGTTTACAACTAAATGTTTTGATCCGCTCATTGCGAAACGTTGGTTGTGATTTACCCGTCTGGGTCATTCCGTACGATGATCGAACAACTTTCCAACTTCCGGAAGGTTGCCAGTGGTGGGCCAATGAAGAACTGTACCAGTGGATTGGTCGGCACGGGCTGTCGGGAAACCATCGGCAGTTTCAAACGCTCACGACTTCGAATTTTCAATATGCCGATGTTGATATTGTGTTCCTGGCGGACCCACGTGGCGTGCTCGAGTCCCACACGGGATTGGTTACCGCAGACACCGAGTGGAGTAAGCCGTTCAATGTAGCGGTGGAACACAGCAAAGCGTTGTATGCGAAAGAATCGTCAACATGGATGTTGCAACGATTTAACGCGGGCCAATTCGCATTGGATAGAAAGCTCTACGAAAGTACCGAGTTAATTGAGACCGCGGAATCAGAGAACTGCGCGGCCACCTGTATCGGGTCCAAGCAGCATGCGCAACCGGGCGTAAACCTGTTGGTGCATCAGAAAGGTGTTAAGACAACCAACCTCACCTTGGCACCTCACAATCTACAATCGACTTGGGCGGGGGATTATCCTGGTGAATACGATTCTATTTGGGGGCGCCGGGGGCAGCCGTATCTGATCCATTACGCGGGAGAGTCGATTCCATATAGAGACCTGCCGATCAATCGCTTGTTTAAAGAATATTTGTCTTCGTCTGAGCGCGTCGAGTGGGAGGTGCAATGTGAAGACAAGCTGGAAATGTTGAAGCGTAAATACAGCCCGCCACCTATTCACAAACGGATTCTTCATCGTCTGCGTCCGATTTGGAACCGATTGTTGTTTCAGGCAAATCGAAACACGTGATGCGGGCAATTCATCCCAACAACTCCATGTTTGTGCCCTCCGCAATCGGTTGCCAAACTACCAAGGTAGGTTCAACGAATGAGCGCCCCCGAATCGCGATGGACATCACCATGATGATTCCCATGCGGGGATCGGCGAGTCGCGTGACTGGAGTTGGGCGGGTCGTAGAACAGGTTTTCTCTGGCCTGCAACAGTCGGAAGGGTTGCGTCTACGGCCCGTCGGTGCAACAAATCGAATTTGGCAATCTGTCATTGAGAATGAATCGGTCGTGCGCTGGGTTCGCGAACATCTGCCGCATTCTTATCGTGCTGAAGGTGCGTTTGCGCTTCGGCTGGCATCTTTGTCTTGGGCCTATCGTTTGGAATATGATTGCAGCGCGCATCCGATCGCGTCAGCAAATCTTTTCCAGCGGATTGTATTGGCGTTGGTCCGGCGTTGGAACAAGGCAAATTTGAAATTGACGATCTCTGCTGAGAACACGGATTTGTTCATCAGCACATTTTTCGCATGTCCGTCTGGGTTGGATTCAAGGGTTCCGCGACTATCTTTTGTTTACGATCTCTATCCATTGCGATTCCCCGACAATGTGACTCGTCACACCGCGTCGCAACTTGAATCGTTGTTCGATGATCTCGATGCGCAACGGGACCATGTGATCGCTATTTCGCAATATACAAAAGATGACTTTTGCCAGTGGACGGGGTTCCCACGGGAACGCGTCACGGTGGTGCCTCTTGCTGCCTCGGATTTGTTTCGCCCAATTGAGGCTGGTGAATGCCGCGGCATTCTCGATAAATATGGCATTGCGGATTCGCCATTTTTCTTGAGTGTCGCAAATCCGCAACCCCGGAAGAACACCTCAATTGCAATTCGTGCATTTTGCCAATTTCTCAAAGCGACGCATGAGAGTGATGCCCAGTTGTTGCTCGTCGGCGATCCGTCTAGTGGGTATGCTGTTGACGAGTTGCTGCGAGAGTTGAAGCAAGCCGATGGGATGCAGGGGCGGATTCAGATGATTGGTGGTGTGGAAGACCAAGACCTACCGGCTTTCTATTCTGCTGCGACCGCGTTTCTGTTTCCTTCTAAATTTGAAGGCTTTGGTCTTCCCGTCTTAGAGGCGATGCAGTGCGGAACGCCTGTGATCTGTAGCAACGCCACGTCGATTCCGGAAATCGTTGGCGACAGCGCGATCCAATGTCGACCCGATGATGAGGATGCGTTTTGTGCGGCGATGCTTCGCGTATTTCAGAATCCCCGCGTCGCGGATGATCTGAGGCGAGCGGGTTTGGAACGCGCACGAGAGTTCAGTTGGGAAAAAACGGTGGACGTCGTGAAGTCGTTGATCAACAGGGTGATCGCAGAGTCGACGGCGCAGCGCCATTGAAGTGGGAACTGGCCTAAACCGAAGCTCGCTCGAAACGCTACCTTGTCTATGAATCTACAGACAAAAAAGATTGTAACTGGGAAGGGTTTGCGTACACCTGCGCTAGCGCCTTTGCGGGCTTGTCGTCGTTGGTTGATCCGACAGGCTTGGAGTTGCAAACAGGCCTTCGGTGACTGGTATTGGAATGGATTCGTGGAACATCTGGCGATGCCCAGCACATTGCGGATGTGGTTGTTGAAACGAAACCCCCGGCTATCGATACCAGATGGGACATTGGTTCAATCCGGATGCTATTTCGAATCGAATCCGATTTCCTTTGGTCGCGGTGTCTACGTGAACAAACGCGTTCAGTTTTATGGAGAAGCGGAGATACGACTGGGCGAGAATGTTGCCGTTGGTTTTGATACCGTGTTTACGACGACGACGCATCTGGGAAAGTTTGAGGATCACAGAGCCGCTGGTGGCGAAGAACACCCGATTCGCATCGGCGACGGAACGTGGATCGCTGCGCGGGTGACCGTGTTGCCAGGGACGATCATCGGTCGTGGATGCATTGTTGCGGCGGGCGCTGTGGTCCGAGGGGAATGTCAGCCCAATGGCCTGTATGCAGGGGTTCCGGCGAAACGAATTCGCGATCTTCCTACAGGGGCGTTAGCGCGGCGACCAGGCTTCGATTCGGAGTGCGCCGTAGAGAAATGAAGTTGAAGCATCCAAGCGAGATCTCCGCTGTCGGCATTTTTTCACTACTTGATATGAGTGGCTACGGCGGTCTGGAAACGTATGTACGCGACTTAACACACGGTCTGTCGGAAGATGGAATCGATGTCAACTGGAGTGGCGGGCAAGCACCAGGTGGACGCGAATGGCAGTCCGTTTGGCAACCGCGGATCGATCGGTTGTTGCCGGTGATGACCAGGCCATCAATGCGGTGGATTCCAAAAAGGTATTCACGATTGGCAGGTTGGCGGCAAGCGAAAGCGGCAGCCGATTGCTGTGATGTGATTCATGTGGTGGGGACGGGTTGGCAGCTGTTTGGATTTCCATTGCTCGCTGCGGCAAATAGGTTGCGGGTTCCTGTCACCTGTTGGCCGGCTGTCCACCCTGGGACTTGGGGCGATGCGCCACTCGATGTAGATCTCTACAATGCGATGGACGCGATTTTTGTTCAGTCGGACTTCGAAGCCAACCACCTTGCCTCGCTTGGGGTCGTGTCACCGAAATTCATTCGATGTGGATGTGCGTGTTCGCAAGTTGGCACAGGTGACGGGGAACGATTTCGACGTCGTTACCGATTAGAGGGCCACCACACGGTGGTGTTGTTCGTCGGTCGCAAGTCGCGCGCGAAAGGTTACCATCGGCTGCGCGAAGCGATTGCTCGGTTGCATCAAATGGGGCAGCCGGTCTCTTTAGTTTCCATCGGGCGCGATTTGGAGCCACCGTACCCGAGCTTGCCCGCCGAAATCGATATCGACTTGGGGCCGGTCGACGATGGAATCAAGCAAGATGCTTTGGCGGCTTGTGACCTATTTGTACTCCCATCGGAGGCGGAATCCTTTGGGATCGTCTATTTGGAGGCGTGGCGCTATGCCAAACCAGTGGTCTGTGGAAATGCTGCCGCGTCGGCTGAGCTTGTGGAGCGACATCAAGGTGGATGGGTTAGCGATGGTACCTGCGAATCGATCCTCGCGCAAATTCAAAAGTTTCTCAAGAATAGGTCACTTGCGACCCAGTTGGGTTTGGCTGGCCGCCGTGCTGTGGAAACGGATTACACGCTCGAAGTAATTGTTGAGAAACACAAAATGACATGGCAAAAGTTGAAAGATTCGAAATGAAGACTCCAGTATTTATTGTTGGTGAAGCACGTTCAGGCACATCGATCGCGCATCGTTGTCTGCTGCTGCATCCCTCGTTTCGACTCGCCAATGGTTCCTCGACGGCACTGGCGGAAACCAGTGCATTTGTCCATCCAACCAGGATCGTCGATGACTTTCGCGAGGATGCCGGGCTCTGGGAATATTTACTGGGGCGGGACGATATCGGATCAGAGATCGTTTCGAAGCTGCGGCCATGGCGAAACGTGGCAATGCGTACATGGCCTGCCTATCGATTGGCCAAAAGGTTCCGGATGGGTTCGCGCAACCTATGGAATGCCGGCCGATATCCTGAAATCTTGCGCTGTTATTTTGCTGCGGCACAGCGTGCGCGAGGGCAGGAACGATTGCTCGACAAATCGCCGACCCATGTCTTTGTGATCCCGGAGATTTTTTGGACGTACCCGGACGCAAAAGTGATCTATTTGATGCGTGATCCCGTAGATACATTTGCGTCCTACAAAAAGCGGTATGAGCGAGAGAAGGCAGCCGGGGCATCGGAACAGAGTCTTCAATGGCTCCATGTCACGATCGATGGATTAACAACCAGGCTCCGCAAAAATTGGAAGCGAGTTCAACGCGCCCACCAGAGATGGCCCGATCATGTTGCCGTGATCCGCTATGACGCATTTGTAGGCGACTACGACAATGTAATGCCCGCCTTGCTCCGCTGGCTCGATGAACCGGAAATTGTTGTGCAACCGACGCAAACCGATGAATCATGGTCCGCAGATCCTCAATTGATGGCCGGTCTGCGTCCGCGAGCGGAATCCAATGATGAAGTGATTTCAAAATCGGAAGTCGAAAAGATTCACGCATTGATGTCCGATGCGGAATCGATCCTTCCTCGTTTCATTTGTCATTCTTGAAAATTCTATTTGCCAAAATGTATATCGGATGTTCTGATTCGACTTGCCGACGATGGGGCTTTAGCCAAGCTTGAGTCATTGGGCGTCCGAAAACGACGGTCAGCTCTCACGTAGGGGCTTCCCAAGATCTATTTTGACACGATGAACTTCGATAGCGATCCTAATTGGCAGCCTTCCGATGGGACTGTCACCTGGTTGGCTGCAGATCAAAGAAGAGGCTAGCTAAATGCGATTCCGCATCTCAAAACGCATTGCGCTAAAAATGACACAACTTGATTGGATTCAGAGATTTTTAGAACTGCAGATTTCGGGAGGATCAAGCTATTAATTCTCTTACGGCGACTGTTATCGTTCCGACTCGCAATCGCCCAGATTTTGCAGATCATTGCCTAAGATTGATCTTCTCTCAACTTGAAAAATCTCAATTGGCGAATCGCGTGTCGGTGATGATAACAGACGATAGCGACAATTCTAAGACACAGGAGCTTGTCGAGTCGAAGTATCCGAAAGTGCTGTACCAGCATGGGCCCAAAAACGGACCAGGCGCCAACCGAAACTCAGCGGCTCGTATGGCTACTTCGGATTGGTTGATTTTTATTGATGACGATTGCAGTCCGCAATCCAATTGGTTGGAATCTTTCGTGTCGATGTTGGATCAACATAGCCCTTCAAGCCCCATTTGTTGGCTTGGAGCAACGATACGGGATGGTGAATTGCCCTCGCTTAAGTATGAAGCACCTCATAATCCAGAAGGGACAAATGGGATTACGGCCAATTTCGCGATATCACGTCAAAATTATTTGGCGGTGGGGCAGATTGACGAGCGATATCGAGTCGCATTTGAGGATATTGAATTTTTCGCGCGGTGTCAGGCATGGGGGCTCGAAGTATCTGCAGCTCCTGAGGTAATCGTGCTTCATCCAATCCGTCGTATACCAAGCCCAAGGAAGCTTTCTCAGCGTTGGCATGGTAAAGTCGTATTCGCTCTGGACCAGGGGGCATCGCCAGGTCGCGTCTTGTGGAACCTTCCGTTGCATGCTGCCCTAGTGATTCGTTCTCGTTATCGCGGCGCACCTTGGAATGTGGACAATCTGTATTCGGTATTCCTGTTCGGCGGCGAACTTTTATTCACGATTTTTCAAACACCGGCGTGGGTGTTGCGCGAATCACGAACGAGCAGAAGTCGCTTTTGGAGCAATCATTTGAAGTTCCATCCCGCCGTTCCAAAGTATGGATTTTAGAGAATTTCTGCAACGAAGTTGCCGCAAGGTTGCACTGATCAAAACGCCGCGACAATGGGTTCGCAAACACTGCTTCCGTTCGGCATGCGAGCTCACTTCAGCAGTACAGCAAAACATCTATTCCCGTTTCCCAACTCAGCCTATCATAATGCCTGATGTGGAAAATTGGTGAATCCTGACTCTTTATATAAGTCTCTCGCAAATGTGTACACGCAATTATGAAAGTAGAACAAAGTAACTTGGTTTCAGCAAATGATGCCGCCTTGAAAAATATCGTTTCGGCAATTGTCATCTGCACGGATAGGTTGCAAGAAGCAATCGAGTGCATTGCTAGTCTTGATCTTCTCGGCGATCTTCTCGGTGAAGCCTTGCTATTAAAAAATGCTCCCAAAGAGCCTTGGCCCGAAAATGCGTTCGATCACGTCAGCCAGAAAGTGCGCGGCAAGCTTCGGATAGTCGAATCTGAAGAACGCGTATTCCCAACCACAGGACGAAACCGCCTCGCATCCATTGCCTCTGGGGACATTTTTCTGTTTCTCGATGATGACTCGCTCATACTCTCAAGGTCTGGGATTGTAGCAGGCGTTAGTATTCTGAAATCTGACCCTGCGGTTGGATCCATTGCGTTCCCCCAGTCGACAAAGAGTGGTGAAGTATCGGCTTCCGCCCAGCCCGCGCCGGTTAACTATCCGTGCTATGCATGCGGTTTCATGACATGTGCGGCTTTAGTAAAAGCCTCTGTTTACAGAGAACTTGGAGGCTTTCAAGAACTACTGCAAATGGCCCATGAAGAAAATGAATTTTGCAAACGTCAGTGGGACTTGGGGCTTGCGGTGGTCTATTTACCGATGACATGTATCGCGCATGAGCCTACTCCAACTGCACGCAACAGTTCTCAGCGGTTCATGCTCAATGCACGCAATAGTTGGTACCAAGCAGTTTTGCATGAACCCCTGTGGTTACTCGCTATAACAATTGCACCACGGTTCATTCGTGCGATCCAATACCTTCGGCATTCGGTGTCGTATGTTGGTGGCAACTGGATTTCGCTCTATTTTCAAGCAATCCGTGGTTTTTTAAAGGACTTGCCATATCTTGTGATAAATAGGCGTGCATTGAAAATTGCGACATTTCGCAAGTG
Organism: Rosistilla carotiformis; assembly: GCF_007753095.1. Taxonomy (NCBI): domain Bacteria; kingdom Pseudomonadati; phylum Planctomycetota; class Planctomycetia; order Pirellulales; family Pirellulaceae; genus Rosistilla; species Rosistilla carotiformis. The sequence goes on along the minus strand of NZ_CP036348.1, from coordinate 47,562 downwards.
GCAAAGAATGAAGACGGAGTATCCAGCATATCGTTCTTTTCAGGGGTGATGCACCACAATCTGCATCAATGGAACCATTGTACATTACATTTCATCGTTTAGCTTCTTCTATCTAAGGCCATCTACGTGATCGATTATTTGGTTGGCGCGATTGACTATCACTCATGGGCAGACGTTTGCTGTTGGTATCATTCGGCCAGAAGGACAGGATTTCGTGGTCCCGTAGTGCTTCTTTGCTATGAGCATCTAACGGAATCTACAATGGCACGCATCGCATCGCACGGAATCGCGGTTATACGCTGCGTAAGCAGACGGGGCGTAAACGAAGAGCGATTTCGCGATGTTGCCGCCTTTGCATCAACTTTAGCAGAAGAGGATCGTCTGTTGGTCACGGACGTGCGAGACGTTGCCTTTCAGCGACCCATTAGCGAAGTGCTAGATGAAACTTTGAAGCAGTCTCAGATAGCATGTGCGTCTGAGGGTGTAGATTATTGCAACTCGACATGGAATATGGAGAACCTAAAGTCAAATTTTCCAGATCGAATTAACGAAATTTCCGACTTTGAAATCTATTGCGCTGGTGTAATAGCCGGAAAGGGTGGGGTTCTAAGCGAATTTTGTCGCAAAATCTGGGAAACATCGATTCATGCGAATTCTTTTAATGGAGATCAGATCGCCATGAATGTCGTCCTACGTACCGAACCCTTCACGAAATGTACGAATTTCTTAGACGTCAATAATACTTCTATTTGTCACTATGGAAGTCTCGCACACCACAATACGGATCTCAGTGTGCGTGTAAAAAACGGAACTTGTGTCGCAAGTGACGGAAACCCAGTAGGAATTGTGCACCAATATACCCGGGATAGATCTACGCGACATTCTGTACTTCGAAAGCATAAGGTGCTTTTGACTTTTTACACTGGCAAATTGGGCGAAGCGGTAGGCAAAAGGCTTGGGTATGTACCTGGTTGGACCCCGTACTGGAAACTTTAGGCTCGTATCAACGTAATGTCTTAGCGGGGATCCCCTTCCAGGGTTGCTTCGTGGCCCGTAATTGGCATGTGCTGCATGCCAACGATATTTTGCAGTGCGTTAGCAGACACTTGATCGACAGCCGGAGTGCTCCCCAAAAACTGATCCAGGTGGTATGAGAATCTAGAGCCCGATGATGAGCAAGGAGATTCTCGAATGACCAAGAAACGAAGACGCCACACACCGGAGCAGATCGTCAAGAAACTTCGCGATGCCGAGGTGATGCCCAACGCTGGCAAGAGCATGGAAGAAGTCTTGGAAATGCTCGAAGTGAGTGAAGCCACCTTCGATCGTTGGCAAAATCGATTCGGTGGGATGAAGAGCGAGGAAGCCAAACGGCTCAAGGAACTTGAGGGTGAGAATGCGCGCTGAAGCGACTTCTTGCTGAGGCAGAGCTCGACAAGGCGATGCTCAAGGAAGCACTTCGGGGAAACGACTGAGCCCGTCCCAGAAGCGGCAAACCGTCGAACGGTTGCGACGGAAGTTCTCCGTGTCTGAGCGTGGGGCCTGCCGTGGCGTTGGATTCTCGCGGAGCAGTGTTCGTTATGCACGCAGAACCAACAACGATGACGAATCGATTCGCAAACGATTGCATGAACTGGCTCGGGAGCGTCCCAAGTTCGGCTATCGCCAGATGACTCGCCTGCTGAGATTGGAAGGGTTTCGAGTGAGCTTCAAGCGTATTCAACGGATCTGGCGAGCAGAGAGCCTGAAAGTGCGACGAAACCCGAAGAAAAAGCGAGCGAACGGAACGTCGAAGAACGCGTGTTCTCGGCTTCGAGCTCAGCGTGCCAATCATGTTTGGTGCTGGGATTTCGTCTTCGATCGCACCACTAACGGCCAATCGCTGAAGTGGCTTTCGATCGTTGACGAGTACACGCGTCGCTGCATTACGTTGGATGTCTCGCGGACCATGACCAGTGAAGATGTGATCAACCGTTTGGCAGAGTTGTTTGTAATGCACGGCGTTCCGGAAGCGATCCGGAGCGACAACGGTCCCGAATTTGTGGCCAAGGCGATTCAAGACTGGCTGGCTCCCTTGGAGGTCGCCACGCTGTACATCGAGCCTGGCAGTCCTTGGCAGAACGGATATGCCGAGAGCTTTCACAGCCGACTGCGGGATGAGTTATTGAACATGGAAGAGTTTGACAGCGTGCGTCACGCTCGTGCCCACGCTTCGGCCTGGCGAGAGGACTACAACGGCTATCGGCCGCACAGTTCACTCGGTGGTCTACCCCCAGATGAGTTTGCGCGTCGCTGTGCTGATTCCGCTACGTTTGCTGCGCAAACTCCGCTCCATCAGCACAGCGAAACCAAACCTGTTACCCAACCCTTACCCTCACAACACCTGGATCAAAAACGGGGGCATTCCAACAGGTCATGTATGCCGCCATCTTCGGTCCTCCGATTCGTAAAATTCACATCGTTTTTTGACTGTGGCTGCTGGCCCGTTCATCGCTCAACAGCCCCGTAAGGGGAAATAACCAATCAACGGTGAGTGGTAAATTTCTAGCGATGACGTCACAATCCTTGGTCGGACAAGAAATCAACTTGCCATTCTCCCTGCGGGATAATCATATTACTGGAAATGAGTGCTTGGTCGCCACCGGAGTAAGGTTCGCGGATCATTAATACGGTATTTTGGCAAATTCATTGATTCGATCAGAAGAAGGTCTCGATGCTCAAAGCTCGGTGTGAAGTGATGTCTGGATTGGAGCGAACACAGAACGCGGTTATTCTAAACGGCACAAGAATCGATAATGACGCTGTCATTGCTACTGGAGCTCGAATGGTGCGTTCCATTTCGGAAATGGAAATTTTGACCGGTGTTGCGGCAAACAGGATCGGCGTTCGATTCCAGAAGAGTAAATCGCAGTGAGAATTGATGCCACGGGATTTGTCGGCGATCAAGCCGGAAGTGTTGCATCCGCCAATGCTGTTATACTGCGTGGTCTACTATCGAGATCGCATCAGATTCAGTTTTTCACAAAACCCAGCTTTGTTGATCCTCGAAGCATTCGGCTGACTCCCCAGGAAGCGGGCAACATGGGTGTAGTAGACTGTACGAATGGGAGGGCGGATCGTTTGCGAGAATTGACGGCAAGCTTTCCAATGATCCATCGCGTAACCGGATGGTTTGATGTCGGCACTTACAACCACGGACTGGTGAACCGGATGCAATCATCGAGTCGTCAGGGTGAAGGAAGCAATTTGAGCCTGTGGATGGGGGATTTTGTGCGAGGTCGTGTTGTCGGGGTTCCGTCGGTCGGCTACTTGCAGGGGCCACCGGCAACCGACGCGCGATCGATTGCTCGCCATCGGGATCTCATCATTCGGCTCGCCGGTTGGGGTTGTTATCTCAAGCTGCGTGCCTATGCGGCGTGGCGGATGGGAGTGGGGTATCCCGATCTTTCGCTCAGCGACTATTTGATTGTCGGCAGTCAGTGGTCGCGGTCCGATCTGATCATCGGTCAGCGGTGTGATCCAGATCGCGTTTACGCGATTCCTTATCCGATCGACTTGGCACAGTTCCAGCCCAGCGAACGTGCTCGGGAAACGACTGGGCGGCTGAAGCTGCTGTGGTTAGGGCGGTTTGTTCCTCGAAAGCGTTTAGATTTGTTTTTGGATGGGTTGGAACTGGCGATTCGCGGCGGGTGCGACGTCGAAGCGCTCGTGATTGGAAGATCTGGATTTGTACCGAACTACGAACAGTTGTTGGACGCCTTCCCATTCCCCGATCGACTGCGACATCGGCCGTCGATTCCTCGCAGCGAGGTCCCTGGCGTGTTGACGGAAGTCGACGTGATGGCACAACCGAGCGATGACGAAAATTTTGGCTCCTCCGTCGCGGAAGCTTTGGCCTGTGGTGTACCCACAATTGTCGGCGCGACCAATGGCACCGGCGACTACATCTGTCCACGTTCAATTCGTCTGGCCGACGACAAACCGGAGACGATGGCGGCGGCGATTGTCGCCATGGCCGATGCCAAAAAACGGGGCGAACTTGTCGATCCTGGGCCGAGTCGCGGCGTAGCCGAATTGCACTTTGATCCTGAAAAAGTGACGGATCAGCTGGAAGCGGTTTTGAAGTTGGCGGTGGAGAGTAGGCAGTTGTGCGAATTCCTATTGGGTGACTGAGTGGATATTGGAGTTAAACTTGATCGAGATGCTCAGAAATTGACATTGCATCAAGCATCGCGATCGATCGATCTCGTGGTTCAGGCGATTCCGCCGGCTCACGACGCGATCGGCGAATACACCGCGTTTCTTGCTGCAGAATTGGGGAAAAGCGTTCACGTGCGTATTCTGACGACGCGTGATCGCCCATTAGAACCACTCGGTGGCGTTGAAATCGACGCGTGTTTTTCGCTGCATGGGAAGCGGAGGTTCGATGGGCTACAGCGAGCATTGGCAACCACTCAAGCGGATGCGGTGGTCCTGCAGTACAATCCGTTTGCTTGGGGACGTCGAGGCTGGGCTCCAGATTTAGGTCACACATGGCTGGCCGCACGGAAAGCAAATCCAAGCGTGTGTTGGTCCACGATGTTCCATGAAACGTACACGCTCAGTCCAGGGCTTCGGGCGTGGGCGATGAGGCAATATCAAAAACGTCAGTTTCGTCTGCTGGCAGAACATTCGGATGTCTGTTTTTTCTCCACGGGTACGTGGGCTGATGAATTTGCTAGATCAGATCCATCGGCCAAAGCGATCCATTTGCCCGTCGGGGCGAATTTGCGTGAACCTGCCGTTTCCCGTCAGGCAATGCGAAGCCGATGGGGAATCTCCCGAGAGGATTTTGTTGTTGGCGTATTTGGAGGTGGCCACCAATCCCGCATGTTGAATCGAATTGAGCATGCTGTCGATGCTATTTCAAACTATGTCACGCCCCGCCGTGTTGTCTTTCTGCATGTAGGAGGCAATGCAATTGCGTGGTCGATGAAACGCTGCAAAGTGATCGCGACGGGGCGACTTCCCGATGTCGATGCAGCCGGTGCGATTTCCACAATGGATTTGATGATTAATCCTTTCACCGATGGCGTCAGCACGCGACGTGGATCTGTGATTGCTGCGTTGCAAAACAGCGTCCCCGTGTTGACGACTTTCGGGGCCGTATCCGAGCCACTGTGGCGAGAGGTTGAGGATTCGTTCGTTTTTCTCGCTCCACCACGAGACGAAAACTTGTGGAGCGAAGCCACGCTCCGCGCTGTGCGTGCCATCGAGTTGGATGCAGCGGAGATGCGTCCTGCCGCGCGGGAATTTTATCGACACAACTTTTCATGGGCTTCCGTTGCCAGTTCGCTTCTGAATCATTGCAGCTTGTTGAAGTCGAAATGTTGAATTATTTATGGCGTCACCGTATCCAGGCAGAAAGCTTGGCAGGAAATGTTAGGCTTTGGGGGAAACGGCTTTGGACGTTTCCGGAGCTTTTCATGCTGTGTGTGCGTCGGTGGATGTTGCTATTACGCAATTGTGATCTTGGTCCGATGGCCGTCGTTTCACCGCTTTGTCTTCGAGGCAATCCGGCTAGGCTGAGAATTGGGGATGGCTCAATTATCGGTCGAGTCGAGATTCATCTACTGGACGATGTCGATATTGGCGACAATGTTGTTGTGAATGACGGTGTGCAGTTGCTAACGGGATCGCATGATGTTCATGCCAGTGACTACCGGCACATCACCCTTCCGATCAAGATCGAAGACTTTGTTTGGGTTGCCACGAGATCAATTATTCTGCCAGGGGTAACACTGGGCAGAGGGGCTGTGGTGGGGGCTGGATCGGTTGTCGCACGCGACGTCGCGGCTGGAGTAATTGTTGCTGGCAACCCCGCGCGTGAGATTGGAAGGCGTGACTGCTCGCAGCTAGGCTATCTGCCATCAAGGAATTCGGCAGCCATGGAAGCGTGGCTTGGAAGGACCGATTCGACGAAATGACGCAAGGACGATTTCGTCTGTTTCTCGCCTTTGTGGTCGTCATCCATCACAGCTTTCCGCTGCTGGTGTGGGCCCGGGCGGTGGGTATGTTTTTTGTGCTGTCTGGCTGTTGGATTTCGCGGTTGTGGCGGCTCAGCTATTCGCGGAAACCGTCTCCCTATCGCACCTTCTTGATCAACCGCTGGTGGCGGATCGCCCCTCTGTTTGTCACTGTGCAAGTGATCGCTGTGTGCCTCGCCTGGGCTGGTTTCTGGGTGACCAAAACCACGGCGATTTCCGATTGGCGATGGTGGGTAACTCAGCCGACGGTCATTGGCTCGACTCAATTCGGGCGTTTGCTGCCACCCTCGTGGTCGCTCGATGTGGAGATGCAGTTTTATCTCGTCGCTCCCATCATTCTGATGGTCGCGGCGCTATTTGTCGGCCCACGGCAAGCTGACTTCGACAGTTCGCCGAACGAAAACGACTAGCGGCGCACTGGAATTCAGACGGATCGTCTGCCATCTCATCCACCTGCCGCCGAGGTCGAAGCGGGAGGAGTTGCTGTTGAAGGTGGTCTGGCAACTTTGGCTGCGATGTTTGCAATCGTCATTGGTCTGGTCAGTGGGGCGGCTTGAACATGGGGCGATAGTCGAAACACCTCGCTTGGACGTCTTTGCGTGGTTGTTTTTCATCGGGGTCGTTTGCGAGCTGGTTTCGTGGCGTCCCTCTCGCCGCGCCGCAGTCGTCAGTGCAATTATTGGTCTGTTGGGCATGGTCTCGAGCGCCATCGCCTTTCCAGAGACCCGTGGTTTGGTTTGGATGGCCGGATCCGATGGAGGCGGTGAAGCCGCGAAAAACGGTTCACTCTTTTTTGTCTTGACAACGTGTATCGCTTTGCCGTTTGCCATTCGCACTGTCCATCAACCCTCCTCCGCGTGGGATCGTTGGCTGGGGGATTTGTCGTTTCCGCTGTATCTGTTCCACTGGATCCCGCGCGACTGGTATTACGCCAACGTCGACTGGTCGCTCGGTAGTATGCGAAATGGAGGATTGCTGATCGCCAATTTCGCGTTCGCTTTTGGTGGCGCTATTCTTTTATTGCAGTTCGTCGATCGGCCGGTGCAACGGTGGCGGCAACGTTGGGTGAGGGGAAGGGGGGAGGAGCTGTCGATTACTCACAAATATCCCCAAGAGGCTGTGACTTAGTGAGTAGCCGCACTCGAGATCCGTGACCGGCGAGGCGCTAGCCGCCGGTTTTTCCCTCATGAATGCATTGAGTTCCGAACCGGCGGCTAGCGCCTCGCCGCTCACTTGAAAAGAATCACAGCCTCGAAGGGATTCAAGAAATTAGCCGTAGGTAGGCGCAAACGCCACCTACGGTTCCTAATTCCATCGCCTCTGTGACCGCGAAGCCGGTCACAGAATCCTATGCAGGTGCGCTGCGACCGCCTGCGGGGGCGAAACGTCGCGACTCGCTACATTCCGGTGGTATCGCGTACGCTCAGCCACTGGCGAATGGCTGCGGGCGCCTGAGGCGTAGTTGCGACTTGTGGGTAATCGACAGGGGGTGAGGAGTAGTCAGTCGCCATTTGGCCGGTTGGATAAGAAGTGGAGAGTGGGCAGCGAAAAAAATAAGTGATGGGCTGGGCAGAAGAATCAGGTTCGTTGGTGGTAAGCAGTGGGTCCTATGTCGTTTATCAGGGGTGGGGCGTGGCTGGTTTTGAAGATTTGGACGTTTGGAAACGCGCGGTGGAGCTGAGCGCTCAGGTCTATTTGCAGCTTGCTCAGTCCCGTGATTTTGGCTTCAAGGATCAAATCACGTGGTCGGGATTGTCGATTCCTTCGAATATCGCAGAGGGGATGGAACGATCGACGCCGGCCGATCAATACAAGTTTCTCGACTACGCCCGAGCCTCATGCGGCGAATTTCGAACGCAATCGATCGTAGGCCAAAAAGCGGGTTTCGTTACAAATGACATTGCCCAAGGATGGATCAATGGTTTGATCCGCTCCATTCGTGACCGATAGGGATGAGAGAGTTGACAGAAATTAGTTAGCAGTGGACAGTTTGCACGAGAAAAACAACTGTCGACTGGTAATTCTCGTCAGTCTTCACTGCCAACTGACGACTTCCCACTTTAAATTTCATCCTTGTCGGCCAACTGACGACTGGAAACTGCCCGCTTTTTCATGTTTGAAATTAACACTTTTATCGTTGCGTTCCTGATCTGCTTTCCCGCGGTGGTGATGGCGTCACAAAAATCGACTTGGTTGATCGATTATCTTTTTTTTGTTGTGGCGCTGAATCGTGGGGTTCGCCGCATCGTCGACTACAACAACGGCTACTTCAATCCTCTGTCGCTAATTAGTCTAACCCCGATCATCGTCGGTGGGTTGGCGGTGTTGGTGGTGCTGGTCGAATTGAATCGCCGCGATCATCAATTTGGGCATCGGACAGCTAACATTCTGTACCTCTATGGCGGTATCGTTGCGTATGCCTTTGTGATTGGGTTTGTGAACGCAAAATTCGGAGCCGTCTATGCGTTGGGGGACTATATCGCGCCGATCGGGTTGATGGGCTACGGTGCCTTATGGTCAGACGACTCAGCAACGGTCAATCGCTGGTGTCAATCCTTTGCCGCCTCGGTCTTGGCGGTTGCCGTGTATGGCATTTGGCAGTTTTATACGATTCCCCCCTGGGATGCCTTTTGGTTGGTGTCGGTCGAGATGACTGGATATATGGGGACTCCCGAGCCGACGAAGATGACACTCTTTTCAACGATGGCCGAACGGGGACCTGTAGCATTGTATCTGAGCGGCGGGTTGACGCTGCTCGCCTTGCGTCCCCAGACCCTTGGCTGGCTTCGCTGGCCGTCGGCGGCGGTCGTGTTGTACGCGATGTTGTTGACCTATTCCCGAACTTCGGTGATCTTTGCTGGCTTGGCAATCATCCTGTATCCCATGCTTAATCGTGGATCGGGGATTGCACCGGTGCTCGCTCTTTCCTTGCTGGCGTTGATCGGTGGACCTGCGTTGATGAGTCGGATGCCGGGGCAGGCGTCGGCGCGCGTCGAAACGATTGGAACGATCCAAGACGATGGTTCTTTTAAAGGTCGCATCCGGTTGCTGGGGATCGCGCTTCGAAACTCGATGTCCCAACCGCTAGGGCTTGGGATTGGTGCGGGGGGGCTCGCATCGCGGGTTCAAAAAGCGTCCAAAACGGCCGTTCTCGATAGCACGGGGTATGCCGATACGTTGGCGACCTACGGCTGGATTGGGTTCGTGATTATGATGACGGTCCTGTATCGATTGTGGCGGGCGTCGTCCGACTTGGTTGCGTGGGAAATGGATGATGCCAACGTCTGTATTTTTCGGGCATGGTTCATCGCGGGGATGGCGGCGCTGTTCTCGGGGAACTGGCTGGCGGGGGCCTCCTTTTTTTGGCTTCTGGCGGGGTATTGCCTGGGGCGCGTCGATGCAATGGAGGAGGAAGTGGATGAAGAGGAAGAGTTCGATGATGAAGACGGGGAAGATGAGGGTTCTCGGTACGCATTGGACTACTGAACTTTGTTTTTGAGTTCGCTTTGCTGTTTCAGTGTGCGTGTCGTGCTGCGGAGCTATTCACTGATTGTGGAATCGAAATGCGGATTTGTCCGGTTGCCGGCTGGTACCGCAACTTTCGTCGTTGCACATCCTTGTTGGGATCCCGTGTCTGCGATGGGCAGGCCCTGAAAGCTTTTCTATGCGAATCCGATCACCTGAATGGATATGGAAATTGTCGCGCCGCTTGCACGTCGGTGGATTTCGGCGGACGGCGCGGATCGTCAAAACATTGAATTTTTTTATCCACCGGGCACTGCTGCCGGCGGAGGCGATCGTGGGACAGAACATTACACTTGAACACTACGCGTTGGGAATTGTCATGCATCCGAACGTGACCATCGGCGAAAATTGTCGGATCTTCCACCATGTCACGATCGCCGGGGAAGTTGTGATTGACGCCCCCGAACGAGTCGTGATTGGTGATCGGGTAACGATTGGTGTCAATGCGGTGATCTTGCCGCGTCCCTATCGCGGGCTGACAATCGGGGATGATGCCGTCATTGGCGCTGGCGCCGTCGTGACCGGCGACGTGCCACCGCGTGCGATCGTGGTCGGTGTTCCGGGGCGTGTGGTGCGAATTCGTAGCGAGGAAGAGATCCGGCAGTGATCCAACCGGCGATTTATAAACGATAGGTCGACTGGGATAAAAACGGATCTTCCTATCGCCATTTTCAATTGAAACACGGCCCGCGAATCACGCGAATAAAATCGCTCAAACTCTTTCTCCCAACTGACTACTGCCCACTTTCCCCCTCACAACTGGATTCCGAACCCTGACAACTCCTGCCTCGTCGCTGCGGATCGCTTTTGTGATCATCAATGCCAATCGGCATGAAGGGACCTCGCGCGCTGTCTTGGAAGTTGCCCAACGGTTGGTATTGCGCGGCCATCACGTCGACCTGATCGCGCGGACCGTGGAAGCTATCGAAGGGACCGGCATCCATTGGATCCGAATCCCGGGGCCGACACGCCCCGAATTTTTGGATTTTGCCACATTTAAACGCCGCGTCGATCGGCGACTCCGCAATAATCACGGCTATGACATTGTTCATTCGGCTGGCCCCAACACGTCGCTTGCCGATGTCTATACGATCCAAACTGTGCATCCCATCAAAGTGCAACAGACTGCGGAAAGTCGATCCGAAGCGACAGCGGGCTGGCTGCGTCGATTGTCGTGGGGGGCCTACGATCGCTATGTGATCCGCTGTGAAAAACAGGCGTATTTGGCATGCGGGCCAACAGGACCGCGCGCCTTTTTGCCAGTCTCCGAGGGAACGAAGCAGGAGTTGTTGGAGACCTATCCTCAAGTCCGTCCCCGATATAGCTCGACTTCGCCGGCGCGCAACGTTTCACAAAACGGTACCGAATCAGAACACGATGATGAATCTGCAGGCGGGAGCGAATCGGGTTCTGTTCGTGTGATCCCCAACGGTGCCGACTTGGATCGATTTACACCCGCCAACCGGGAATTGCACCGCGACGACGTTCGCCATGAACATGGCATTGCCGATGACGATTTTTTGCTTGCCTTCAGCGGAGGCGATTGGCGTCGCAAGGGGCTTGATCTGGCACTGCAAGCACTGGCAAAGCTATCCGACCCGAAGATCAAATTATTGGTCGTGGGGCACGATCGCTCGGGGGGCGACGTGCGTCAATTGAGCGACAAGCTAGGTTTACAATCCCGTGTCACGTTTGCAGGATTTCGCAGCGATGTCCATCGTTACTACGCCGCTGGCGATCTATTTTTGTTTCCGACATCGTATGAAGCCTTCAGCCTGGCAACGATCGAAGCTGCAGCATCTGGATTGCCAGTGCTGATGCCCGACGTGAGTGGTGCGCAGGAGTTAATTGGGTGCGGAACGACGGGCGCAATGATCCTACGCGACCCACAGCACATAGCCGCTACGATCATGCGTTTTGTTGAATCGAATGAACTGCTGGCGCGATCAGGCGTCGCCGCCCGCACGTTGGTCGAGCAGCGATTCAACTGGGATGTGATCACCCAACAAACGCTGGATGTCTACCAACACTTGATTGCACGTCGTTCGTCCGGCGCGGCGAGCAGCACCATGGGACAGCCGTCCATAGAGACAGTCACTTGAAAGTTTTGATCGCCAGCCACGCATGCGCACTGCCGCAGAACCAACAATTGTTCGCGCTCGCTGCGCAGCGACGGAACTGGGATGTCGCGATGGTGATCCCCAGAGTGTGGAAAGACGAATACGGTCGGTCGATGCCGGCCACGTTGTATCCCGGCTTTGATGCCGACTTGATTCCGATCCCCGTGCTGGGTAACGGCAGTGTGCCGTTGCATTGGTACCGAATCAACGCTGCAAAATTGTTGCGGGCGGTGCAGCCCGATGTCGTCTATTCGCACAACGAGGCGTATGCGCTTTCGACGATTCAGTGGTCGCGTGCGAATGCCAGGACGGGGCGAAAGCCATTTGGCTTTTTCTCGTGTCAAAACCTCGTCAAACGATATCCGATTCCTTTTCGCCAGGGGGAATCGGCGGTCTATCGAAATAGTTCGTTCTTTTTTCCGATCACTGAAACCGTCGATCAGGTGCATCGCGAGAAGGGGTATCGCGGTTCGTCGACGATCATTCCGTTGGGCTTTGATCCCGAAAAATACCATACCACCGTCGATATCGAGACCCGCCAACGCAAGGCTTCCAACCGCTCGCAACGGCTTGCCTTTGTCGGTCGCATCGTCGAGGAAAAGGGCTTGGTCACGTTGGCGCAGGCGTTGGGCAAGATTCGCGACTTGGATTGGGAATTGATCATCGTGGGGGCCGGGCCTTTTGAAGGCGACGTCAAGGAAGCGATGCGGCAGCATGGAGTGGCGGGGCGCGTGCAGTGGCGCGGGTTTGTCCGGCATGACGAAACCGCAAAGTTTTTTGATTCGGTCGATTGTCTTGTTTTGCCGTCGGAAACCCGACCCAATTGGCGGGAGCAGTTTGGACGGGTGATCGTCGAATCGATGGCCTGTGGCACGCCAGTCGTCGGCAGCGATTCGGGAGAAATCCCCAACATCATTCGGCAGACAGGTGGTGGATTGGTCTTTGCGGAAGCGGACGCGGAATCGTGCGCTAGTTCATTGCGAAAAATCATCACCCAACACGACGCCCGCGCGGCGATGGCGATAGCCGGAAATCGATACGTGCACCAGCATTACAGCCTGTCCGCGCTAGCGGATCGGTTTGCCGATGCGATCGAAAATGCGACATGATCCAAGCAGGCCTGAGACGCGCAGCGAGCACTGGAAAGACACCACAGGATGCTATCGACACATCAATCGGGGCACAAATGACGAGATTGAAATTTGTACATCTAGGACTTGGTTGGATTGGCGATCGAGGTGGCGGGCTGGAACGATATCAGCATGGGATCTGTACGGCGCATGCGCGACTCGGTTGCGACGTGACCGCCTGGGTGCAGAGCCGAACCGAGATCGTGGACGAATTTGACTACAAAGCAATCGCCTTTGCCTCGCCCGTCGAAAAGCGGCTCAGAAAACTTCGCAGTCTGGGGTACCTTGCCGAAGAGCGCTTTGGCGTCCGTGACTTTATTTTTGTCTCGCACCATGCTTCGGTTGGCGGATGTTTGGTAGACCTTTGTCGGCGGGTGCCCCACGTGGTTCATTTTCATGGTCCGTGGGCCGATGAAGCAACCATCGAGGGGGCGCCGTGGTGGAAAACGACGCTGCAGCGGCGCCAGGAGCGACTTGCTTATCATTCGGCCAGCCGCATCATCACGTTGAGTCGCTCGTTCAAACAACTTGTGGTGGAACGATATGGCGTCTCCGAGAGCTTGGTTCATGTGGTGCCTGGCGCCATTGATGCTGCGATGGCCGATCCCGGCATCTCGCGAGCCGAAGCGCGACAACAACTGGGGTGGCCGGCGGACAGGCCGATCGTCCTCGCCATGCGACGTCTCGTGAAACGAGTCGGTGTCGATGTCTTGGTGCAAGCCATCGATCGGTTGATTCGCGACCATAAATCGGCTTCCGATCTGCTGGTGATGATCGGCGGTACCGGCCCGATGCAAGACGATTTGAAAAAATGCATCAACGACCTGGGCTTACAAAACAATGTGCGTCTACTGGGATTTGTCCCCGAAGAACAACTCAGCACCGCTTATCGAGCTGCCGACTTCAGCATCGTTCCGACTCAGTCGTTGGAGGGGTTTGGCTTGGTGACGCTCGAGTCGATGGCTGCCGGAACGCCTGCCATCGTGACTCCGGTGGGCTCGCTGCCCGAAGTGATTTCGCCACTGTGCAATTCACTGATCTTGGGCGGAACGTCGGCAAGCGAAATTGCCGATGGCCTTTATGCGATTGTGCGCGGCCAGGTGGAAACACCCAACGACGATGTCTGTCGACGTTACGTTCGCGATAACTATGACTGGTCCGTTATCGGACCGCGGGTGCTTGAGGTTTACCGAAGTGCTTGTTGACCCGGCTCGGCAAGGAGACTCGAATGCTCATGTTCTGTTTCTGGATCAGACGGGGCAATTGGGTGGTGCCGAACTTTGCCTACTGGATATTGTCTCGGGCCGAGCGTGTCCCACCGACCAAGTCCTCTTGTTGCAAGAGGGGCCGTTCGAATCCGCACTGAGGAAACGGGGCGTCTGTGTTTCGACGCGTCCGTTGAGTGAACGCGCGGCGGCGGTGCAAAAGTCGAGTGGTGTATTCCGTGCCGCGCGTTCGCTGTGGGAAATGGTTCGCCATTCTGGGGCGATTCGCGATGTGGTCTGCCAGGCGGACCTGTTATACGCAAATACGGCGAAAGCGTTGGTGGTCACCTGGCTTGCGGCGGTGCGTTACCGGAAACCCTTTGTCTATCATCTGCACGATATTCTTTCGGCGGATCACTTCAGCGGTTCCAATCGACGGTTGTTGGTTTTTCTGGCGAACAGGGCGCAGCATGTGATTGCCAACTCCGATTCCACGCTCGATGCATTTGTCGCTGCAGGTGGGCGTCGCGATCTTGTTTCGGTCGTTTACAACGGACTGGATGCGGGGCGGTACGACGCTGCCATCGCCGACACCGAAATCCACCGCGCGGCGGTTCGTAATTCGTTAGGGTTAGATCAACAACCTGTAATTGGTCTGTTTGGGCGGTTCGCAAATTGGAAAGGTCAGCACCTAGCCATCGAAGCGCTTCGGGAACTTCCCAACACACACCTATTGTTAGTTGGCGATGCGTTGTTTGGTGAAACGCAGTATGCCGATCTGTTGCGTCAGACGGCAATTCGGCATGGCGTTTCCCAACGTGTCCATTTCTTGGGGTTTCGGGACGACGTACCAGCAATTATGCAAGCGTGTGATCTGGTGCTCCATTGCTCGACAGCGCCGGAGCCTTTCGGGCGTGTGATTGTCGAAGCCATGTTGTCTCGCAAGCTGGTGGTTGCATCGCGTGGTGGGGGCGCTGCTGAAATTGTATCCGATCGTGTTACCGGGCACCTGTTTTCACCGGGATCCCGTGCGGATCTGATCGCTGTTCTGAAGCAAACGTTTCAAATGGCTGCCATGGATCGAAATCAGATGCTTGAGCGAGCACAAAACGAGGCAAAAGAACGGTTTGATTTGCCCGGTCGAATTACTGAAGTCAATTGCGTACTCAAGCGAGCGTTAAGTTCGTCCAGAAACCTGTGGACTTCTGGAGGCGTTGCGCAGCGACGACTCGCCAGCCATATCGATGCATTGAAAAGGATTGCTCGTTAGCCGAGTTTTATCTCGGTCCTGTTGCATGTGCAGACTCCGTTTCCCAAACGAAATATGGAGCCAGCGCTTACGGATGGGAAGTTCCCCTTGCCACTTACTGGCGGGGCAGATCTCCGCCTTGCTCGTGGGCAGTTGAAGTGGGGCACGGGCATGCTTGACGCCCCTCCTGCGCTGGAACGCTTTAATCGCTAAGGTTTCACTGAGCGGTGATCTCGGCGAGATCGTGAAAATCGCCCGCGAGATGCAGTTTAGAGTAAGAAATATTGCGAAAGTACTCATGGTCGCTAGTATCGCAAATTTTTAAAGTGAGTACGCTGAAGTCCCTTCTTATGGATTTTCAAGTGTTTTGGCTGGGGGGCATGGAAACGAAATGAATACAAATCGAGTTTCAAGTGAGAAGCCGCTTTCACGAGGAATCGGAAAGCGTCGAAACGATAATAAGTCCTCGCGCAAGGGCCCCGAGATGCAAATCGACTGGGTAAAGCTCATTTGGGGAGGGCGCTGGCTGCTGTTGCTTGGACTGTTGGTTGGCCTTGGAGCGGGCTATTTTCATTTCAAAACGTTACCGCCAGAATTCCTGTCCTCATCCGACGTCCAGATTATCGAATCGACGACCAATAAAAATATGGCGGTCGACGGTGTCGAAGTTGCTGCGTCTCGCTCTCTCGCCGATGAGGCACTGGTGATGCGCAGCGAATTTATTTTGCGACGCGCTGCCGAACTCCCCGAAATTGTGGAGTCTGCTGAATTTGCGGGACTTGGTCCCGAACAGATCGCTGGTTTGATGGGCGGGCGTGCGTTAACAATTGGACCGGCGACTGAAGAGTCGAATAGTGTCTTTCGCGTTCAGTTCGTCAGTGACAGCCCAGTAATCTCCAAATTGGTTGTTCAGGCTTTGGTCGATGCGTATGGCCTGCACTTGCAAGATCAGTATCGAAATGTCAGTCAAGAGACCCTTGATTTGATCGAGTCCGCTCAAAAGGACGTATCGAAAAAATTGACGGCACTGGAAGAAGACTATGCGAAATTCAAAACTTCATCAAATTTGATTTATCACGATGACAAAATTGCCAGCGTTCATCGCGAAAATTCCGGTGTCTATTTGTCTCAGATCCAAAGCCTGACGCTCGAGCGCGCCAAGCTGAACAGCGTCATGGATTCGGCCAAGCTGGCAATCTCGGAAGAGAAACCTTTGGAATCGGTTTTGATGTCGCTGAGGAATTTGGCTGTTGATGATTCGAAACAAGACCTCGCGAACGACGCAGTTGCTTTAAAAATGTCGAGTATTGAACGTAAACGCATTGTCGATCAGCTTCGGACGTCAGCTCGAATCCGAGAAGAGAAACTCCTTCCTCTCGAAATTGAACGGAAAAAACTGTCTCGATCCTTTGGAAGTGGACATGTGGCGATTAAATCGCTCGACGAGGAGATTCAGGTTGTCAAGCGACTGATCTTAGACGCTGTTCAAACGGAGGAACGTTCCATCGCGGAATTGGAATCCGCGTGGGCTGAATTGGACGAATTGGCGTCAAATCAACCTACCACAAATCCAGAAGATGAATTAAGGCGGCAAGTCCGGCTTGTTTTTGACTCGATGACTCAGAAGCTTCAGTCCGTCGAACAGGAAATTGGTGAAATTCAAACGGCTTACCACACTGCAGTCGAGGCAGCCAAGGCGGAAAGCATTGCGGAATCCCGATCCGAGCAGTATGTGCGTGAGATTGAGCGTCAGCAGCAACTGTACGATCGGATCGTTGCGCGATTGGATGAGGTGAATTTAATTTCAGAAGGTGAAGGGTTAAAAGTGATCCCTCTGAACACTGCCAACTACGGATACCAAATTGCACCTGTCATGCTTAAGTCGTTGGTGATGGGAGGTTTCCTGGGAACCGTGTTAGCATTTGGGTTGGCATTTCTACGTGAGATCTCAGATCGTTCGTACCGCAGCCCGCAAGAAGTGTCGGAACATACGGGGTTGCCTGTCATTGGACACATTCCAGTATTGAAGAGATGGAAGGTTGACGCAGATCATGTGGGGGCAGCATTGGATTCGCGGTTATGCACATTCTTCCAGCGGAAGGGGATGAATTCGGAGGCGTTCCGCGCACTTCGAACCGCCGTCTTCTTCAGCAATCAATCGGGAGATAATCAAATTCTACAAATTACTAGTGCGACACCGTCGGATGGAAAAACGACAACTGCCGGAAATTTGGCGATCACGATGGCTCAAGCTGGCAAGAGTGTCCTAATTTTGGACGCCGATTTGCGTCGTCCGCGCATCGCAAAACTGTTTGATCTTAGGGCTGATAAAGGACTGGCTTGGGCAATCGAACAGATAACGCTGTCGAAAGAAATTGATGATTTGATGATAAATGAGGCAATTCAAGATACCGTGGTGCCCAATCTGTCCGCGATGGTCGCTGGCAATCCTCCCGATAACCCGTCCGAATTAGTAACAAGCGAAGCGTTTGAACAGATCCTTAGCGCACTGCGAGTCAAATTTGACTTGATCATTATTGATACACCACCCATGCTGGCCGTCAGCGACCCCAGTAATGTAGTGCGGCGTGCTGATGGTGTGATCCTGGTTGCTCGACTTCGAAAAAATGTTAAGCCAGTGGTCGCGCAAGCATCACGAATGTTAGAAACCCTTGAAGCGAATGTATTAGGAATCGTCATCAATGGAGTTGGTAGTCGTGAAGCTGGCGCGTACGGAAAAAGTAGCGGGAGAGAGGGCTACTATAACCAAGGTGAATACTACAAGTATGGTTATGGATATTCGTATGGAGCGATAGCCAATGATTCTTCGAGAGAGTATTACGAAGTTGAAGCACCGAAACAGGCTGCACCGGTTCAGCAGACCCAGCATGTTCCCAGTGCATGCGGGGCGGACTTGACAAACCACACTAGCTAACGATAGATCACGAAAGATTTTTAGTCCTTATTGCCTCGGAAGTTATCCCACGCAATCTATGCGGCGTTACCCGGGCTATTAAGCTCACGTATCCTCCACCTTCATGAAAGCACCTCACGAAACCTTGGTTTTGTGGGGTGTTTTTTGTTGGTATGCTTCCACTGTTGGATCCCACGCTCGTCGATCAGCCACACTTTTAGGCGGCGAGCAAACGGGGTGCGTCTCGCGCCTTCTAAGAATCGGACGTCGGTTCACTGCCGGGGAAAGCGAACCAATTCAGCAGCTTGGCGTCCATCCAGTAGCGGTCGCCGGTTTCGAGTTGCCGGCCGCCGATGAAACCGACGTGTCCGCCGCGGCGAGTGGTGTGCAGTTCGACGTGTCCGGGCCAGTCGGCGTCGCGAAGGCAGTCGATCGGGATGATCGGATCGTCTTCGGAAGCCAGGATCATCGTGGGGACTGCGATCGCCGATGCCAGCGGCGCCGCGGCGGCTTGCGCGTAATAGTCTTCCACGTCGCGGAATCCGCTGAGCGGAGCGGTGACAAGACCGTCGAAATCCCACAGCGTTTTGGGGTGAGGATTCCAATTGATTGCCCGCCAGTCCTCACGCTGCTCGACCAACGGAGCGACCCGCGCCCGCAGCTTGCGGATGAAGTACCGGCCGTAGGGGCGCATCATCCAACGGCTCATGTTGCGGCAACAGTGGGCCGGATCGATCGGCGGAGCGACCGCTGCGGCTCGTGCGATCCGTTCGGCTGGGAAATCGGGGATCAGGATCCCTTTGCCGATCTCGCCGAGCATCTTTAATAAGATGTTCCCTCCCATCGAAATGCCGATCGGCCAGATCGGCGAATCGTCGCACAGTTCGGCGAGCCGCGTGATGGCGGCTAATAGATCGCCGCTGCGACCCGAATGCGGCAGCTCGCGCGCCAGATCGCGACCGGCACCACAGCCGCGCATGTCCATGCGAAAGACACGGACACCGCAGCGGTTCAGTTTGTCGGCCATCCGAATCATATAACTGGCCCCATGGCAGCCGCACAAACCATGTAGCAAAATGGCGACCGGTTGGCCGGCCGTCCAACCCGGCGGGGTATCATCGTGCAGAACGATCTGATCCCCGTCGTCCAAGACGACGCGATGCTGCGTCGCCTTGTAGGGAATTTGGGGCGTGGGGATCAGCGTCGTGGCGAGCGTTTGCAGATGTCCCCCCAGCAGCAATGGATGAGGTTGAAACGAAAGGGACACAGCGGCGAGTTCCTTGGTTTGGAGAAGGTCAACAAAAACTTTGAGCCCTCCGGTGGCGAAGACGCCTGCCCCCGACCGGACACAACGCAGGGCTAATCTCATGTTAGCCGTGAGGCAAATCAACGATCGCACGACAGCTTACGGTTCCATCGAGAACCGGACGCTAGCCCGTGCCCTTTGGTCCCTCCAAGCGAAACACGGATCGGTCCCGACCGACCCAACCCACGTGCTGGTGCCGATTTTTGATGCACCAGCTATAATAAGAGTTTCTTGATTTGGATGTCTAGCGATGCAGAAGATTCGATCGTTTATTGCGATACCGCTCACCGATGAAATTCAGAATGCCGCGGGTCGGATGGTCGATCGGCTTCGCGAAGCGGCAACGGGCGTGAAGTGGGTCGATGCCGATAATCTGCACCTGACGCTGAAGTTTCTCGGCGACGTCGACAATGTCGAAGTCCCCGACGTCTGCAAGGCGCTGCGGAAGTGCTGTGAAAACGTGGCCCCATTCCCGCTGACGATCCAGGGAATCGGTGGCTTCCCCGATCTGCAACGAGCCCGCGTCGTGTGGGCCGGCGTCGAAGATCAATCCTCCGGTTTGTGCCCGTTGGCCGAATCGATCGATATCGAAATGGGCAAGCTCGGCTTTAAACGCGAGTTCCGCGACTACACCCCTCACCTCACCCTGGGTCGATTGAAAAAGGGAAGTCGTTTAGGAGAGGACTTCATCGCCGCGGCGGAAAAGGAAGCCGATACCGTATTGGGGATGGTCCATGTTCAAGAAGTGCATGTCTTCGCGAGCTTCATGGACAAACACCAGAAAGGGCCAACGTACAACGTAATGGACCGCGTCGACCTCGACTGATCGCCGCGTCCCCTTTGCCCCCAACGACCGCGCCGACGATCGATTGCGTCGGTTCGGTCTGAAGCCCGATCGGTCTCGCGGGCCTCCAATGCGCCCGCCAACTGGCTCGGCTTATTCGATCGGTGTCAGCTCGGTTTCCTCCAACGCCGGTTCGGCGGGAACCGGACCGTTCGCTTGGGGTTGATCCGAGCCGCGCTGCGTGGAGATGGTTTGCTCCATCTCGTTGCGGTTTCGCTCGCGAATCTCGAGGATGAACTTCAGCACTTGTCGTTGCTGCGGATCCAGCACCGCCCCGATCTCGGCCTCGCGACTGGCGGCCAAAGCGGCGATCTGCCGCTGCAGCACGTCGATCTGCGATTGGTAGCCCTGTTGGATTTGATAGATCTTGCGTCGCTGGGAATTGGTGATGATCTCCGAATACCCCGGCGGCAGTCGCTGCGTTTCGACGCCGCTATCGGATTCCAATTCGCCATCGAGCTGTGCCGCGTCGCTCGCTTCGCTAGCCGCCGATTCCTGTTCATCTCCCGACAGGTCGTTCGCCACCGGAGTGGTCGCGTCTTCTTGTTGTCCGATCGAACGAGCTGGCAGATTGGCAACGATCGCGACCGCAGCCAACAACAATAGAAATGCAGAACGTTTCATCCGAGTGTTCCCCCAATGCGAGACGGTTGTGCCTTGAAGCCTCTGTCCAAGCTGAAACGCTAGAGACTTCATCGGTTCTAACAACAGGTCATCACGACCTCTGCTCACCATCAAAGGACGCGTAAACGCGTCGCTCACCGTGCCCGATCGGGGGAAATTTTCGACTCAGTCAGCGGGTTGCTTGGACACGACCGAAAAATCGATCGCAGTTTCTTAAGACTTTTCGACCCATTGCGGTTCGGGTTCGATCGCTTCGGCACATGCGCCACCTTGGTCGGCGCGACCGCTGCCTTCGAGTCGGCTGATCAACTTGATATGCTGATCCTGTTCGCACAAGATTTGGCAACTCAATCGGACGCCCGGTTGGTCGATGCCGCGAGCCGACAGCGTCGCTTGTTCGGCTTCGGTCATTTTCGACGGTTCGCCCGCGATAAATTCAACGCGGCAGGTCGTGCAGCGGCATTTGCCACCACAGGCATGCAGTTGATCGGTTCCGGCGATGTTCACCAGCGCGTTGACCAAACGTGTCCCGGCGGGAACGTCAAATTCACCCTGACCTTCAATAGTTAACTTTGGCATTGAAAATGCTCCTGTTGATTGTTTTATGGGGGCCCCTTTGTCAGGGGTTCCGTTGTTAGTCCGCCGTTAACCTAGCAACCGATCGCTGCCTGGGACCAGAGGTGTCACGCCGCGAGCCAATACTATTCACAGAGCAAGAGAGACTGTTCTCAAATCAAGTGGTTGTTGGTCCCCGATACAAAGGGTACTATCCGATTGTCCACTTTTGGCGAGCAGACGATGCTTACGAGCGGGTCCGGCAAGCGGGCAAAATCATTTGGGAAAGCGAATCGAAAGGGATCACCATGGCCAAGAAAGCAGCAAAATCGAGTGCAAAAGCAGGCAAGATCGACCCAGGCATGAAAGCCGTTTTGGCGCGTGAGCCGAACTTGGCAGCCACCCTGCAGCAGATTGAAAAATCGTTTGGCGATGGGGCGATCATGCCTTTGGGTGCTGAATCCCAATTAAAGATCAGCGGGATTCCAACCGGCAGCTTGTCCCTGGACATGGCCCTGGGCGGCTTCGGGCTGCCTCGCGGCCGGATCATCGAAGTTTACGGCCCCGAATC
Organism: Rosistilla carotiformis; assembly: GCF_007753095.1. Lineage (NCBI taxonomy): Bacteria > Pseudomonadati > Planctomycetota > Planctomycetia > Pirellulales > Pirellulaceae > Rosistilla > Rosistilla carotiformis. The sequence continues at coordinate 25,493 of NZ_CP036348.1, read as the reverse complement.
GAGTGGTAAGACGACGCTAGCATTGCACGTTGCCGCCGAAGCACAAAAAGCGGGTGGCATCGCGGCGATCATCGATGCCGAGCACGCCTTTGATCCCGGTTGGGGTAAGAAGCTGGGTGTCGAGCTCGATTCGCTGTTGGTCAGCCAACCCAGCAGCGGGGAAGAAGCGATGCAGATCACCGAAATGTTGGTCAAAAGCAACTCGGTCGACGTGATCATCATCGACTCCGTCGCGGCGTTGGTACCGCGTGCGGAACTCGAAGGCGAAATCGGAGCGTCGCACGTCGGGCTGCAAGCGCGTCTGATGAGCCAATCGATGCGGAAGCTGACCGGTGCGATCGCCAAGAGCAAATCGGTGGTGATCTTCATCAACCAGATTCGCGAAAAGATCGGCGTGATGTTCGGCAGCCCCGAAACCACACCGGGCGGTCGGGCGCTGAAGTTCTACGCCAGTTGCCGGATCGACGTCCGTCGCATCGGTGCACTCAAAGATGGCGAAGAACAGGTCGGCCAACGGGTCAAATGCAAGATCGTCAAGAACAAGGTGGCACCACCGTTCCGGATCGCTGAATTCGATATGATGCATAATAATGGCATCAGTTTCGAAGGGGATATCCTGGACCTGGGACTCGAACACAACGTGCTCACTCGCAGCGGTGCTTGGTTCAAGTATGGCGAAACCTACCTGGGACAAGGCAAGGAGAAGGCGCGTAACTTCCTGATCGAGAACACCGAAACGCGCGACGAGATCCGCGATCGGATCATGACCGCGGGCGGGTTCGCAGGCCCTGTCGAAATCGGTCCCGAGGACGACGCGGCCAATGCGGATGACTTGAGCGATGTCGATGAAGAAGCGACGACCAACAGTTAACAACGGCTTCGATTTGCGGACAGGTTGATTCAAGATGCGACAAATTGCTTTCCTCGTTGTCATTTTGTTCTCGGCCTGTCCGACTCCAGCACAGCAACCGCCCGACGCGTTGCTGTCGATGCAGTCGGCGTTAACCAATGCGATCGATCGCGCGGGGCGTTCGGTCGTTGCGATTGCTCGCGTTCGGAAAGATCTGCCCGCCGATGCGATGGGCGATCTGAAATTCAATCTCCCCGGGCTCGGTCGACCGCTGATCGATCCGAGCAACCCGGCGTTTGTTCCGACAGAGTTTGCGTCGGGCGTGATCGTTTCGGCCGACGGCGACGTGCTGACGAACTTCCACGTCCTCGACGATCCCAAACAGAACGACTATTACGTCTGGCATCGTGGAATCGGCAGCCAGGCGGTCGTCCAAGCGACGCCCGCCGAAGTCCTAGCGGGCGACCCGTGGACCGATCTAGCGATCCTGCGAATCGAAAACGCCAAGGATCTCCCCGCGATCAAAATGGGCGATGCGTCGCAGATCCAACGCGGCATGTTTGTGATCTCTTTAGGCAATCCGTACGCTATCGCTCGCGACGGATACCCCAGCGCCAGCATGGGGATCGTTTCGAATCTCCAGCGAGCTGCGGCACCGCGGCCCGACAAGGAATCGCGCGGGCAAGCTCCCCCTAGCCAGCAGTTGCACGAATTTGGGACCTTGATTCAAACCGACGCCAAGTTGAACCTGGGGACCAGCGGCGGAGCGCTTGTTAATCTGCAGGGCGAGATGATCGGGCTGACCACATCGCTGGCCGCGGTCGCTGGATACGAACAATCGGCCGGGTTTGCGATTCCGATCGACAAATCGATGCGAGCCGCGATCGACAAATTGCGTGAAGGCAAAACGCCCGCGTTCGGCTTCTTGGGTTTGGAACCGGCCGACCTCCCCGAACCTCAACGGGCCCGCGGGCTGCGTGGAGCGATCGTTCGCCAGGTGCTGCAAGGCATGCCAGCTCAACGGGCTGGTTTGCGCAGCGGCGATCTGATCACCAAGATCGACGGGCAACCGATCGATGGCGCGGCGGGATTGTTTCGCGAGATGAGTCGCCGACCGGCGAACGCCCACGTCCAGATGACGCTGCTGCAAGGCAACCCGCTGACCGACGACTTCCAATCCAAAATCGTCGACGTCACGCTGGGGAAGAAATACCTCGCGTTGACCAAACCGGGCTACAGCCGGTTTCCCGAACCGAGCTGGCGTGGATTGCGAGTCGACCACGGGACGGCCCTACCGCCGGGCCAGTTGTTTGGGTTCTCGCGGCCTCGGGAGATCCTGCCCGTCGCGGTGATCAGCGTCGATCCCGGCACGCCCGCTTGGAACGCCGGGCTGCGACCGGGGCAATTCGTGCAGAAAGTGGGCGACAAATCGGTGCCAGATCCCGATACCTTCTATGAGCTAGTGAAAGAGCAGACCGATGCGGTCGCGCTGACGATTGTGGGCCCCGGCGATCGCGAGCAACGGATCTCGGTCCCGACGAGCATCCAATAGTCGCTGCGGCAATGCGAAACGCGAAGGTTTGCGGGGAATACCCCGAAACCGCGGCCGGACCGTTTCTGCCGACTAGGCAAGCTCCACAGCTCATGCTACCTGTTGGAAAACTCCATTTCTCGTTAAAAATGCAGTTTTGAAACTTCGCCTCCCGCGCCCCACCCGACTCAAAAGAGCAGCATCGATGAAGACCGACGAACTGCGTGAAATGTACTTGGATTTCTATGTCAGCAAAGGACATACGCTGCAGGGGAGCGATGTGTTGGTGCCGACCTGGGATCCCTCGGTGCTGTTCACTCCCGCCGGCATGAACCAGTTCAAGGATCACTTCCTGGGCAAGGTGAAGCTCGATTTCACGCGGGCGACGACCTGCCAAAAGTGTCTGCGAACCGGCGACATCGAAAACGTCGGCCGCACCGCCTACCACCACACATTCTTTGAGATGTTGGGCAACTTCAGCTTCGGCGATTACTTCAAGACCGAAGCGATCCACTGGGCTTGGGAGTTTCTGACCAGCAAAAAGTGGCTGAACATTCCGGCCGAGCGGTTGAACGTGACGGTCTACAAAGACGATGACGAAGCGTTTGGGATCTGGCACGAAAAGATCGGCCTGCCGACCTCCAAGATCGCCCGGATGGACGAGGACGAAAACTTCTGGCCTGCCAGCGCGCCGAGCCAGGGCCCCGATGGCGTCTGCGGTCCCTGCAGCGAGATCTATTACGAATTGGAAGGGGGCGAATCGGTCGAGATCTGGAACCTCGTCTTCACCCAGTTCAACCGCGTCGGCAGTCCTCCCGACAACCTGCAACCGCTGCCCAGCAAAAACATCGACACCGGAATGGGGCTGGAACGCTGCGCCAGCGTCCTGCAGGGTCAACCGACCAATTACCACATCGATAATCTGTTCCCGATCGTGCAAGCGGCCGCCGAAGTCTGCAGCCGCAATTATTCGTTGGACAGCGACGATGGTCGCCGCTTGCGACGGATCACCGACCACGTCCGCGCCTGCACTTTTTCGATCCACGAAAACGTCTACCCCGGCCCCGACAAAGCCAAATATGTCGTCCGCCGCTTGATCCGCCGCGCCGTCTTGGACGGACATCAAATGGGTTTACGTGAACCGTTCCTGCACCAAATCGTGCCGGCGGTTGTCGAACAGATGAAGAAGCCGTATCCGGAACTGGCTGAATCGGTTCAACGCGTCACCCGCGTGATGCAGAAAGAGGAAGAAGCGTTCTTCCAAACGCTCGACGCCGCGCTCTCGCGGATCGATCAGATGTTCACGCGGATGGAAGATGTCGCCGGCGTGATGGTCGACGGCAACGAAGCGGCCGACCTCTACAAAACCTACGGCGTCCCGCCGGAACTGTTGCAGACGCTGGCGTCGGAAAAGAACCTGACCTTCGATTGGGACGGGTACAACAAATCGATGGACCAACACGCTGTCGATAGCGGTGCGGGGCAGAAAGAGCTGTTCCAGACAGGTCCTTTGGAAACGCTGAAGGAATCGCTCCGCGAGACTCCCTTCCTGGGCTACGAACAGATCTCGGCCAGCTGCCACGTCAAAGGCATCATCGTCGGTAACACCGATGGAGACGAACATCTGTTGGGCAAAGTTGCCGCGGGCGGGGCCGATCAAGAACTCCGCGTCGTCTTGGATCACTCTCCCTTCTACGCCGAAAGTGGCGGCCAAGTTGGCGACGTCGGGACGATCCACAACGACGATTTTGAGTTCCATGTCACCGACACGCAGAAACATGCCGCGTTGATCGTCCATTACGGACACCTGGTTCGCGGCACGATCCAAGAAAACGCAACGGTCACCGCCGACGTCGACACCGAGCGACGCGACGCGATCCGCCGCGCTCACTCGGCGACTCATATCCTGCACCACGCGTTGCAAAAACATGTCGGGCAACACGCCCAACAACAGGGATCCAAGGTCGAAGCCGACGTGTTGCGATTCGACTTCACCAACCAAGAAGCCCTCTCCGAAACGCAGATCGAAGCGATCCAAAGCGACGTCTTGGAACATGTCGCCGCCGGCGATCCGATTCGCTGGGACACCGTCCCGTTGGCCGACGCCCGCGCTGCCGGAGCGATGATGCTGTTTGGTGAAAAGTACCCGGACCCGGTACGGATGGTATCGATGGGAGAGTTCTCCAAAGAGTTGTGCGGCGGCACGCACTTGGATAACACCGGCGACGTGCAAGCGTTTGAATTGACAAGCGAGGAGAGCGTCTCCAGCAACACCCGGCGGATCGTGGCGTTGACGGGCGAAAAAGCGAAAGCGTATCGCCAACAAACAACTGAGATTCTCGAAGCGGCCGCCAAACAATTGGGCTGCCCCGTCGCTGCGGTTAGCGAAGCGACCAAGGGCTTGATCGATCAGGTTCGCAAGCTGAAGAAACAACTGGCCAGCGGAAACGCTGACGTCCAAAAACGAACTCCCGTGACCGGCGGCGGTGGCGAGGCGAGCTATGCGAAGATGAAGTTGATCGTCCGCGATACCGCTCGAATGTTGAACGTCGCTGCGGCGGACGTCAGCTCGCGGATCGATGCCCTGTTGGCCGACGAAAAGTCATTGATCCAGCAACTGGCCAACCTGACCGCCGGTGAACAAGTGACCGCCGACGATCTTTTGGCCGACGCCGAAACCGTAGGCGAGGCGCTGTTGATCGTCCGGACGATCGATGGTGCCAATCCGAACGTGATCCGCCAGTTGATCGACCAGCTGCGCAAGAAGAGCGACAAGCCGGTTGCGGTTCTGTTGGCGACGGTTGTTGGCGGCGACAAGGTGATCTTGGTCGCAGGGATCAGCAAATCCCTGGTCGAAGGCGGGATGAGCGCTGGCAAATGGGTTGGCGAAGTGGCAGCGGTCGTCGGTGGCGGCGGCGGTGGCAAACCCGACCTGGCTCAAGCCGGCGGCAAGGATCCCGAAAAGCTCCCCGCTGCGATCGACAAGGCGAAAGAGGTCGGCCGATCGATGATCGGCTAAGACCCTTGGTGTGACTTGGTTGAACGGAAATGAGGACTTCCGTTGCAGCATGGTGAATGGAGGCGCGGCCGGTGCAGTTGCTCAGCCTCCACGACACCTTCAAACCGCGCATCGCTCAAGCATTGAATCTCTCAAGATTCACGTCGCGGCCGCCTCCGGTCCGATCCGCGTTGCGATGGCGTGACGAGGCGCATCGGTTGGACTTCTTCCAACAGTGTCGTGTTCTTTATCGACACAAAATCGCGCCGCGATGACTCTCCGCAAACTGTCTCGCCTGGGGGACAGTTTTTCTGAAAAACGCTGGTCTATTGCTCAAAAGAGCAGCCTTTTTGCTGGGCTTTCACGGCGATAGCGCCATCGGATCAAGTGCTTTTTAGTTCCCAAATCTGTTGACCGGACATCCAATACCTGTAACATACAGCTACCTGGCTGCGGGATCGCGACAACCGTTGCTGATGCCTCAACTCAACAACACTTCCTCATTAACTCATGCACGGGACAGATGTTTTGTCAGTAGAAACACGCAGCATCCGAATCCCGCGTGTCGCGATGGCGGTACGACTTCTGTTCGCCCTTTTTCTGCTGAGCACCGGGATCATGACGATCGGCTTTGCCATCAACGGGTATCCCGTCGGCGATCCACCAGGAGATGTCGGTCGATTCATGATGGCGCTCGAAAAGACGGGCTATCTGATTTTCTGGGTCGGCTTTTTCAAAGCGGTTGTGGGGGGACTGATGTTCGCGCCTCGGACCGCCCCCTTGGCTGTGCTGATGTCTCTCCCTTATGCCTTCAACATCCTGCTGTATGTGACGCTCTTCGCCCATCAATATCTCGTCGTCGGGCTTCCCGATTTCGCAGCGTGTGCGCTGTTGCTTTATTGCTACTTCGATTGGTATCGCCCGATCTTTGCAGGACCTACGACGGCGCCGGGTCAGGTTTCTTGTGGAGATGGAAATGCACTTTGATTCCGAATCCTCGCCCGGATTTGCCATAGGGCGTGTCGCTTATCTGATTCGTAGTGGGATGGCGGCAGAGCTGAAGAAAGCCGGCTGGCCCTTTTCCCCCGAGGAAACACAAACGTTGATCACGTTGTCCGACGCCGGTGAACCGAGGAGTATGAACGAGTTGGCATCGCTGATGATTCGCGATCCCACAACCGTGAAACGCCAGTTGGATCGGCTGGTCGAACATCAATTTGTCGAACGCAGTGCATCGACCGAAGACGCCCGGATTGTGATGATCCACTTAACTCGCAGAGGCGAACAGAAACTGCAGAAGATCCTCCCACTGCTGGATGACTTGCGAAAAACTGCATTGCAGGGAATCCCCAAGTCTGACTTGGAAACAACGCAAAACGTGCTACGAAAAATGCAGATCAACTTAAGAAACCACGTCGCAAAGGATTAAGCTCATGAGTAAAAACAGATTCTCATTCGACCTTTCTCGGTTCACTGTCGGCGCAGCGAATGCCTGGCTACTCGGCATCGTCGCGCTGACCGCCACGGTCGCCCATGGCCAAACGCAAACCGATCCCGACACGGCGCTGCGGATGCTGAACGCTCAACAGCAGCAGTTTGAGAAGGGAGTTGTCCAAGTCGCGGACAACGTCTTCACCGCGGTTGGTTATCACGGCGCGAACACTTCGATGATCGTCGGCACCGACGGGGTGATCATCATCGATACGCTCTTCGGTCCCAGCAGTGCAGCCGACGCGGCCGAGGCGTTTCGGCAACACAGCGACAAACCGGTCAAGGCGATCATCTATACGCACAGCCATGGCGATCACATCGGTGGCGCCAGTGCGTTTGTCGGCGACGCGAAGCCCGACATCTACGCCACCGAGAGTTTTGGTTCGGCCGAAGGCGTCAACAAAGCTGTCGATCCGATTAAGCAGAAGCGAAACGTACGCCAGTTCGGTCGCAAGCTCTCGCCGGCCGAAAGCACCAACCGCGGCGTTGCCCCGGCGGGTACAAAAGATGGCGACCGCGGCGAAGGGTTTCTTCCACCGACCGTCACCGTTCCCAACAGCGGACTCAAGACAACGATCGCGGGAATCGATATCGAATTCCACATCAGCCCCGGGGAAACCGACGATGCGATGTTTATCTGGCTGCCCAGCGAGAAGGTGCTTTTCGCAGGGGACAACTTTTACAATTCCTTTCCCAACCTCTACGCGATCCGTGGCACCGCCTATCGCGACGTGCTGAATTGGTCCGAAAGCGTTGGCAATATGGCCACATTAAAACCACATGTGGTCGTCCCCGGCCACACGATGCCGATCGCAGGAGAGGCAGCGGCGACCGCGGCACTGCAGGATTACAGCGATGCGATTCGCAGCGTGTACGATCAAACGGTGCGAGGCATCAACGCCGGAAAAGGTCCCGACCAACTTGCTCACGAAGTCGAACTCCCCGAGCACCTTCAAGACAAACCGTACCTGATTCAGTTCTACGGGACGGTGCCGCACGCGGTACGCGCCATCTATTGCGGGTTGTTGGGTTGGTACGACGGCAATCCAACGACGTTAAATCGACTGGAACCCAAGATCAAAGCGAAGAAGATGGCTCAGCTGGCCGGCGGGACTGCCGAACTAACCGCTCAGATGGAGTCCGCCCTGGAGAATCAGGATTACCAGTGGGCGCTGGAGCTGTCCGACCACGTGAAATGGCTCGACGATGCCGATCGGAAGCTCGCCCGCAAAACAAAGATCGCGGCGTTACGAGGCTTGGCAGCGAGAGAGTACAACGCGCCCAACAGAAACTACTACCTCAGCTATGCCAACGAACTCGAATCGGGCCAGTTGAGCAACGTCTGGTTTTAATCGCGATCCGAGTTTGGATCCGAGCGTTCCCGACAACGCAAGTTGTCGGGAACGCCGCGGTTGCACGGGCTACTTGGCCGCGGGCAGGATGCCTCGGGAGATCATCCACTCGTGGCATAGCATCGGCCAGTGTTCGGCGCCGGGGCGGCCTGCGGCTAGGCCGACTCCGTGTCGGCCCTTCTCGAAGATGTGCATCTCGACCGGCACCTTGTGCTTGTGGCAGGCCAGGTAGAAGTGGATGGAGTTCTGCGGCGGCACGCCGGTATCTTCGCTGGTGTGGAACAAGAAGATCGGCGGTGTCTTTTCGGTCACCTGCGATTCGTTCGACAGCGACTCGACAAGTTCTTCGGGTGCGTCTTCGCCCAGCAGATTGCGTTGGCTGCCGCGATGCGTGTACGGTTTGTTCAGACCGATCACCGCGTAACACAAAACGGCAAAGTCGGGGCGGCAGCTGACGCGATCGATCGGATCCGACGCGTCGGGATTCCCGTCGTCGAAGTGGGTCGCCGCAGTCGATGCCAGGTGACCGCCGGCGGAGAAGCCGAGGATGCCGATCCGATTTGGATCGATGTTCAGTTCAGCAGCTTGAGCGCGAAGGGTGCGGATCGCTCGCTGGGCGTCCATTAACGGATAGGGATGTTTGTAACCGGCTCCCTGGTTTCCTTTGCCGCGATGGCGGTACTGGCAGATCGCTGCGGTGACGCCGAGATCCTGCAACCATTTCGCGATCGCATGCCCTTCGTGATCGATCGCCAATCCGCCGTAACCACCGCCCGGCAGGACAACGATCGCCGGCCGTGGCGCTTCGCCCGTCGCCTGATAGATCGTCAAACTGGGCAGATCGCCTACCTCGGATCCCCCCGCGCCGGGGGCTCCATCTTTCCAAAGCTTTTGAGGCTGGGGGGTTTGGGCAACAACGATGTTGGACAACATCAGGCAGGCCAAAGGTGCAAACAGAACGGTTTTGAGCTTCATCATGGGGGGTCTCAGGTCGAGTTGGGGGAATTCGGGGGTGCGAAACGATCACAACGAGCTCGCTCGATATGCCGTTTCAGCCATCGCCAACATCATACTCACCCCAGAACGAGTGTGTGTGCCATGGCCGCGGGCAGGTCAATTGACGTTGTCGGCGAACCGCAGGGCGTAGAGATCGGCGTCGATCATCTTGACCCGCAACCGAATCGTTTTCCCACGCAGCGCGCTGAGGTCGGAGCCCGAATTCCAAGTTGCGGTTGCCGCCAATTCGTCTCCAAAAAGTTCGGGCATCTCCTGCATCGTGAACCCTGGAATCGGTTCCCCCTTTTCGTCCTGGACCTCGATCTGGATGCTGCCAGCTGCGGAGGTGGCGTAGTTGAGCAGCAGCGCGTCGCCATCGAACTGGATCGGCCGCGTGGTGAACTCGCCATGTTTGCCGCCGCCAGCATGAACAGAAGCAAATCCCTGTTGGCGGACGGTCAACCGACGAATGCGGTGGTCGGCGTGTCGATAGTGCTCGCTGATATAAAGCGACCACTCCCCATCGCCTCCGTCGTAGATACCACACGCGACCATGTTGCTGCGGTCGGTCCAATTTTTGGGATCCAACCCCGGCCTCGCCCAAGCTTGCAGGAAGGGGCGATCCCAGTGGACCCCATCGCGGCTGGACATGAAGATCGCATCGGAGAGGCCGCTAAACTCGTGCTCGGGAATCTTCCGCCGTGCAGGTTGGAAGCGCTTGGGGAACGACAGCAACAGATGGGGCGCGGTCGGACAGGGGATGGTGGCCGAGGTGTAAAAGTGTTCTTTCGGCGCATCGTCGGCATAGCGATGGGGAACGCCAGGGGACCATTTCAGAAAGTCCTGGGAATGGTTGCTTTGAATCGCCCGCAGTTTGTCCTCCACGGAAAAGATGCGGCTGAAACATGCGTACCGGTTTCGCACAGCGTCCCAAAACGCGAGGTTCTGAGAATCGAACGCCCCCTTGGTAATGACCGGTTCCTTTTGAAGCTTTCGCCAATGAATCCCATCGGCCGATGCAAAGGCGTACAGACCGCCTGGCGTTTCGCCGTATTGCCAGTTCTTTCCGGGCAACTTCACTCCACCCAACGCTTTGAACCGGGCATCGGGCTCGGCGGCGGGATTGGTATCGAGAAAGGGGGCGAAGTTGTGCGATTCGACTCCACGCCAGATCACGTTGTTTTCTTTGGTCCCCCCCGCCTCGATCAATCCCAACTTCGGCCGCGTGAAGTGAATCCCATCGTCGCTCTCGACGACACAGGTCAGCTGCGATTCGGAATGGTCGGGGCCTCCGTCGGATCCGCGATAATACAGCCGAACCTTTTCGCCATCCTGAACCACCGAAAAATAGGCACTCGTCGGTCCCTCCCAAGGTTTGTCGGTCGTCAACACGATCTCACGGCGAACCGGTTCGTGCAGCTTCAATTCGACGTTCTGCTTGGAATCGATCAGGTATTCATCGACAAACAGCTCCCAACGCGAGCCGAGAATGCGAGGTTCCGCGGAAAGACCGGATGAAGCCAAGCAGGCAAGGATCGTGAGTGCCGAAAGCATGCGAATGCGGAGAGGTATCATAAGACTGACGACTCCAGAAAGGCGGGGTTTTGGGTAGCGGGATCGATGCAGGCGAGACGATGACGGTTGCGAGGCGACCGCAAATCGGAGGGCATGGTGTGATCCCACAGCGGGCTTACATGGCCCCCATCATAGCCGGGTCGCAGCGGTCATGCGCTCTGCGCCGCTTCGGATGCGCACCGACGCAAATGCGTTGTATACTTGCGCTCAAAAGTCGACTTAAACCTCAAAACCCGAAAACCCAGCTGTTCATGTCCTCCTTTGGCAAACTAACGCTAACTTGCCTTTGCCTGCTGGGCACCGTGACGATCCTGCATGCCCACTTCAATCTAGGCATGTTCGATCCGCCACAGCAGATCGCCGGAGACGAGAATGGGGCGACGCGAAAGTCGTTGCGAGTCGGTCATCTTCCGGTGACCTGCCATCTGACCTGCCCGGTCACCAGCTGGGTCAGCAAACATTCGCAGCAGCATTCGGAATTCGTTTCGTGGCGGTACACCAGCTGGCCGGCGATGACCGAAGACATCGACGCAGGGAATCTCGACGCCGCCTTCATTCTGGCTCCGCTGGCGATGGTGATGCAGCGGCAGGGAACGCCGGTCAAGATCGTCCATCTGGGGCATCGCGACGGCACAGCGATCGTCGTCGAAAAAGACTCACCCTACAAAACGTTTGCCGATCTTCGCGGCAAGCGGATCGCGATTCCGCATCGCTATTCGAACCAACGCATCCTGATCGAAAAGCTGAAGGATGAGTTCGGGTTGACGAACGCGGAGATCACGCTGATCGATTACCCGCCGCCGGAGATGCCTGCCGGTTTGAAATCGGGGCAGTTCGAAGCCTACATCGTCGGCGAACCGTTTGCCGCCAAAGCGGAGATGGACGGCTTTGGCCGCGTCCTCTACTTCACCAAAGATATCTGGCCCAACTTTATCTCTTGTGTCTTGGTCGTGACCGAGCGGTTGATCGAGCGCGATCCTGAGCTGGTAACCGAACTGGTGCAGGGGATTTCGGCATCGGGAAAATGGATCGACCAAGGAGACGATCGCTTGATGGCCGGGCTGGCTGTCGAAGGAACGCCGTCGGCCGATGGCGATGCGATTCCCGAACAGTTCGGCCGCTCGCCGCGGATGCAGGCGGCCTGGATCGCCGCCCGACAAGAATATTACAACCAAGATCCCGAGCTACTGAAGTTTGTCCTAACGCGCCCCTTGGACCGCGTCAGTTACAGCCGGTTGGATCTCGCCAAAGAAGACTTTGCCGAGATTCAAGATTACGCCCAACGGCTGGGCTTCTTCAGCTTTCGCCCCGTGACAGCCGACGATCCGTTTGGATTCGACGACTACTGCGACCCCTCGTTTGAGCAATCGGGGATGTGGTCGCTGCCGCTGAAATCCGAGGAGCCGCAGTGATGCTTGCACGCAAGATTCTGTTGGGCACGCTGGGGATCGTGATCTTCCTGTTGATCTGGCACTGGGTCACCCTGGGGAACAGCCGGACCGACGTTCCTGGACCTTGGTTGGCGTTCAACGGGCTGATCGAACTGGCCGGGCAAGGCGTGTTGTGGCGGTACGTGATCGCTTCGGTCTTCCGTGTCGCCTGGGGGTTTTTCCTGGCCGCGATCGTTGGGATTCCGTTAGGCCTGGCGATCGGTTGGTCGCTGTGGATTCGCGAGTTATTGAATCCGTTGGTGCAAGCGCTGCGGCCGATCTCGCCGATCGCCTGGCTGCCGATTGCGGTCCTGGTCTTTGGTGGCGTGCAATGGTGGGAACCAAGCGATCTGGCGGCGATCTTCTTGATCTTCCTGGCGTCGCTGTTTCCAATCGTTACCGCCGCGACATCGTCGGTCGCTGCGATCGATGAAAAGTATTTGCGAGCCGCCGAGAACTTTGGCGTACGCGGGCTGCCGCTGCTGCGATTGGTGATCCTGCCCGCCGCGATGCCGCAGATTTTGACGGGCCTGCGTTTGGCGATGGGGATCGCCTGGGTCGTCGTCGTGGCGGCCGAGATGCTGGGCGTTCAATCGGGGCTCGGGTTTCAGATCAACGATTCGCGGAACAACCTCCGCTACGATTTTGTTGTCGCCGCGATGTTGGTGATTTCGGTGATTGGGATGCTGTTGGATTCCGCGATGTCGCGGATCGAACGGACATCGTTGGCACGCACTGGGATGGCAAGACGATGACCCAACCAACACCCAAGATCGAACTTCGCGATCTGCAATTGGAATACCGCGGCCGCGATGGGGCTGCGATGCCGGTGCTGCAATCGATCGATTTGACGGTCCGCGAGGGAGAGTTCATCTGCATCGTCGGCCCTTCGGGTTGCGGCAAGTCGACGTTGTTAAACATCGCCTGCGGATTCCTGCAACCGACCCGTGGCCAGGTGTTGATCGACGGCACGGTCGTCCAGCGTCCCGATCGACGCCGTGTCTTTATCTTCCAGAACAACGCCGTCTTCCCGTGGCTGACCGTCCAGCAGAACATCGGATTTGGACTGTTGGATCAATCGCCGAAAGAGCGCGACGAAGCGGTCCGGCATTACACCGAAATGGTCGGATTGACCGGTTTCGAACAGGCCTATCCCCGCGAACTCTCCGGCGGCATGAACCAACGGGTCGAGATCGCGAGAGCGTTGGCTGCCGATCCCGATGTGCTGTACATGGACGAACCGTTGGGTGCGCTCGACTTTTTGACTCGCCTGAAGATGCGGACCGATCTGGTCGAGATCTGGCGGCGGACGCAGAAGACGATCCTATTCGTAACGCACGACGTCGAAGAATCGGTGCAATTGGCCGATCGCGTCGTGGTGATGAGTCCACGGCCGGCGGAGATCCGCGCGATCCTCGACGTCGACCTGCCGCGTCCCCGCAACCTCGACTCCCCCGAATACCTCGCGATCCGCGACAAGATCTTCCGCACGATGGGACTGGACCATTCGGGCATGCAAGCCGAAGTGTGAAGTAGTGAAGACGTAAAACCAGAGAACGCGACGCTACGACTTCCGACCGGCCAGGTAGCCACCGAGCCACGTTTCGGTAACCAAGATGCCGAGGGCGGCGAAGATCATCCATTGCCAGATCTTCTGCTGGCTTTCCAGCTGGACATCCTGCAGTTGTCGCTGGCGGTCGGCGATCTGTTCCGCCGATTCGCTCCGTTGCATCTGCAATCCGTACTGCTCCAATTGGTCCGCTCCGATCGCGACGGTGCGGCTCTCGCTTTCGGGCAGGTTCATCGCAAAGCTGCTTTCGACACCGCTCTGGATCAACCGATAGACGCCCGGCTGTTTCAGTTCTTCCAGTGGAAGATCGGCTTCGATTTCGCGACGCGATCCGTCGGGCGAGACCAGTTCACACGGCGGCGTCACCGGCAATGCACCCTCCGATCCGATCGCGTAACTCGCTTCCAGCGGCGAGCGGTTGGGACCTTGTTCGAGCATCCCGGAGATCAGTGGGACAAACTTGGTCGACAGTGCCAACTGGCTCTGCTGCGGCTGCCATCCGGCGGTCAGAACCCACAGCCGCCCTGCCCCGATCGAAAGTTCGAGCAATGCCGGATCGTTGTCGTCGAACTCGGCGACCGTTCGCCAATCGTCCTCCTCCGCCAGCGTTAACCGTCGGTGCGACCAGAACCGAATCTTGGTGAAGTCGTTGTATTTGGGATCGGCAAAGGGGGCGAACAGCGGATGCTGGAAATCGATTTTCGCCAGCATGGCATAGTCGCCGACCTTGGCTTCTTCGATCGCAAGCGATGGGGAATCGGAGAGTTCCCGCAGCGAAGCGGCGATCGCGGGATCGTCTTTCGGATCCGCATCGATCACAAACAACAGATGCCCACCGTCGCCGAGGTATTGTTTTAGACCCGCCATCGCCGCGGACGGGACCACATCGGCAACGATCACCAACGGCGTTTGCTGCGGTTTTAAATCCGCCGGCAGCCCGCCGGGTTCCACTTGTTCAATCGCGACTTCGCGGCGAGCGTTCCCCAACGTCGCTTGGTTGAGAAAGTAGAACAGCCCGCTCTGCGGATCCTCCGCCTGCGAACCGACATACAAAACCCGCTGCTGCAATTTCGGCGGAAGCGCGACATAAACTTGGTTGTCGAAAGCCTGCGGGTCGCCGACAAATCGCAACACATGCTGCGTCCCCGTCGGCGGATCGACCGTCACAACGCGGCTCTCCCCCGGCGGAACCTGCACGATCCGATCCTCTCCCTCCTTGCCACCTTCCCAAAAGTACATGAATTGCTCGTTGACCGAATCGCTTGTGTTGTGAAAGCGAACCCGCAACTGAGGCTTCTTCGAATCGCCGCTCGCGACCGGTTGAGGCAGCACGACGGCGCTGAGGTTCCCTTTTTCAGCTGGTTCGACCGACGCGATCGATACCGCGATCGATGCCGGCCATTGGTATTGTTGCAGCGGAATCAGGTCGTTCCCTTCCTGCAGATCGCTGACAATCACGATCTCCCCGGCGGCAACGTCTCCCTCTTCGATCGATTCGGCCGTGTTGTGCAGGATGTCGGCCGCGGCGATCAACGCGGATCCAAGATCCGATCCGCCGTGACTTGGCGTGATGTCGGCCATCGCCCGGCGGATTCGTTCGGCTTGCGAACTCGCCTCGCCAACCGTTTGATCATCCCAGCCGATCACCGATGTGACAACGGAATCATAGGTCAGCAGCGCTATCTGATCGTTTGCCGCCAAATCGTCGGTGACCGACGCGACCTGTTGTTGTGCCTGTTGCCAGAGATCGCCCCGCAACATGCTGCCGCTGGTATCGACTAACACGACAACTCGCCGCCCGATCGGATCGGACTCCTGTTGGGCCAACGACCGCAAGAAGGGACGAGCAAAGGCCAACGCCAGCAACAGGATCGCCAACGCCCGCAGCAACAGCAGCGGCCACTGATCCAAACGACTGCGTTTGGTAAGCCGTGGCGGCGACTGGGTCAAGAACATCAGCGAACTGAATTCCGCTTGCGCCTTGGGTCGCCGGCGGATCAAGTGGAACAAGATCGGCAACGCGATCGCAAGTGCTCCTAGAGCGTACAGCGGAGCCAGGAAACTCATGTCGCCGCTCCTCTCGCCGCGGCCGAAAGACTGCCACCGCGCAGCGGCCCGCGACTGCGACGCGTCTGCAGACTCAACAACTGGTACAGCGCTTCATCCATCGGCTGGTTGGTGACCAATTGCGTCAGGTCGATACCGAGCGATTCGCAAATCGCAACCAACTGGGTTTCATGTTCCTTAAAGTTCGCTTGGTACTGAGCTTTGGCGACCTCGGGATCGATGTACAGTTCTTTCCCCGTTTCCATGTCGCGGATCATCGCGGCTTGCGGCAGGGTGAATTCGATTTCGGCCGGATCGTTGACTCGCAAGATCATCATCTCGTGACCGCGAGAACGCAGGTAGGCCAATCGCGTGCGAAGCATGTCGATCGGAGACAACAGATCGGAGATCAAGATGATCAGCCCACGTTTGCTGACCAGGGCGGCCAGTTGTTCCAACGGTTCGGAGAGATCGGTGCCGGTTCCTTCAAAGGATTGATCGAGACTGCCGAGCAAACGGTTCATGTGGCCGGGACGATGCCGAGCGGCGATGAATTCGTTGACCTTCCGATCGAAGGTCATCAGCCCGACCGCGTCGCGTTGTTGGGTCAAGAAATGGGCCAGCGTGGCGGCGAGCGTCCGCGTGTAGTCGGCTTTCGTATAGTCGATCGATCCGAAGCTCATCGACTTGCTTTGGTCGACCATCAGATAGCAGCGACGGTTGGTTTCGTCTTCGTAGCGTTTGATGTAGTACCGATCGCTGCGGGCGAACAGTTTCCAATCGAGCGTCCGCGGATCGTCGCCGAGCGTGTACGGACGGTATTCGCTGAACTCCACCGAAAACCCGTGGAAGGGACTGCGGTGCAAGCCGTTATAAAAACCTTCGACCACCGTTTTCGCTCGCAGTTGCAGATTCTTGATCCGCATCAGCGAACTGGGATCGATTTGCGCCGGAGCGTAGTTTGTCGAAGCACTCATGCCAGCGTGGTATCCAACAGCCGTTGGATCGTCTGGTCGACCGTGATCCCTTCGGCTTCCGCCTTGTACCCCAACAACACGCGATGCCGGAGCGTCGGTTTCGCCAACGCTCGGATATCTTCCAGCGAGACGTGGGAGTGGCCGTTGAGAAGCGCGCGGGCTTTGGCACCCAGGACCAGCGTTTGAGCGGCTCGCGTTCCCGCGCCCCATGTCACCCATTGGTTGATGAAGTCGAGCGATCCCTCGCGGTTGGGACGTGTTGCCGCGGCCAGCTGGACCGCGTACGAAGCGACTTCCTTGGCGATCGGCACCCGCCGGACCACCTCTTGGAATTTCAACACGTCGACGCCGGTAAACAGCGGTTGGATCGGTTCGGCTTTTTTCGACGTCGTCTGCATCACGACTGCCAATTCGTCTTCGTGCGGCAGGTAATCGATCAGCACGTTAAACAGAAAGCGGTCCAATTGCGCTTCGGGCAGCGGGTAGGTCCCCTCCATTTCGATCGGGTTTTGCGTTGCCAAAACGAAGAAGGGTTCGGGGAGCGGATGCCGCGAACCGGCGGCGGTCACCTGATGTTCCTGCATCGCTTCCAACAGTGCCGCTTGGGTCTTCGGAGGCGTCCGGTTGATCTCATCGGCCAGGATCACGTTGCCGAAGATCGGACCGCGGACAAACTTCATCGCCC
This sequence comes from Rosistilla carotiformis, assembly GCF_007753095.1. Taxonomy (NCBI): domain Bacteria; kingdom Pseudomonadati; phylum Planctomycetota; class Planctomycetia; order Pirellulales; family Pirellulaceae; genus Rosistilla; species Rosistilla carotiformis. The sequence goes on along the minus strand of NZ_CP036348.1, from coordinate 7,992 downwards.
GCCGACCATCGCCAAGGTCCTCGAGAATCTCGGTCCCGGTGATGTCCGCCGGCATCAGATCGGGTGTGAACTGGATCCGTTGGAAATCGAGATGAAAGATCTTCGCGACCGAACTGACCAACAGCGTCTTGGCCAGCCCCGGGGCCCCGGTGATCAGGCAATGTCCGCCGGCGAACAGGCTGATGATCAATTGTTCGATCACGTCGTGTTGGCCGATGATTACCTTGGCCAGTTCCGATTCGATCGCACTTCGCCCTTGGCGTAACTGCTGGACGATCTCGGCTTCTTGTTCAGCGGATTCGATAGCTATGGTCACGGTCGCTCCGAGAGGTGGGGTGATCTGATCGAACCGAGTCGCCGTCGAACGGGGATGTTCGACGAATCGCATCGGCCCATCAAGTATCCCCGATGCAAAACGCCGCGGCAACTGTTTGGCCGATGCGAGTCGAAGGAATCTGTTTTGGAAGCCGCGACGTAATCTGGGTTGGAAACAAAGTTGTCCCGCCCTGGAAAAAGCGGCAGTTGTGTTGGAAGGCGAGAGCGCTTGTACAGCGGTGCGGCGTTTTGCGCCGCGGGTTCTTTTCCTTTTTTCCGTTTCAATGCCCGAGCGGATGACTACAATCCGAACTTCGACAGCTCGATCGTTGGATGGTCGAGCAGCGAACTGGCGATTCATCTCGGGATCGGACGAACCTTCGTCTTGCCGACCGAAATAGCCTTAATGGAGTATGCCGTAGCGGAAGGTTGGATGATGACTGAAATCGATATCATGGAAGAACAATCAACAGCATTGGCGGTGCCGTTGAATCGAGGCGTCGTCTTTCGAGTGCCAGCCGCCGGGGCGGGGGTGATGTTGCTAGCGTCGTTGGGTTTCCACACCGCTCCGCCGCCGGACCTGCACGACATCGATCTGCCCGAGCTTCGTCAAGCTGCCGAATCGCTCGAATTCTTCGGCTACCGCGGCTGCGATCCGAACTACCATTATTTCTCGCTTCCCAATTCCCAAGGGCTGCGGTTACCGCAACAACAAATCGATCTACAGCCACTGCCGATCCAACTGGGGCTGTGTCTGTTTGTCACCTTCCGCAACGGTCGGTTGACCATTCCCGATCCCGTTGCGATGGCATCGGTCGAACCTCCGACGTGCGATTGGGCGCTGGGTTGGTGAACCGGCGTTACGCGTGGCCAGTGCTGGTGTTCCTTGTGCTGATCCCCCTCGCGGTCCGGATTGCAATGTTCCGCGGCATGATTCGTCCGCTGCTGGTCGCCAGTGAATCGATGACCCCAACGCTGTGGGGCCCGTCGGCGACGATTCGCTGCAGCGGTTGTGGGATCGATCTACGCTTTGTCGTTCGCAGCGACAAACCGCCTCGACACGTCACATGCTTCCAATGCGGAACCCGCCAGCGGATCGAAGCATTGCATGTCGATCGAGGGGATCGCGTTGTCATCGACACCGCCGCCTATTGGTTTCAAAACCCGAAACGCTTCGATTGGATTGCGTTTACCGACGACGATGGATCCCTTTCGGTCAAACGGCTGTTGGGGCTTCCCGGAGAATCGATCGAGCTGGCTCACGGCGATCTATTTGCGTCGGGGAAACCGATTCGTCGATCGTTGACGCAAGCATTGGCGACATCGATCCCGGTCGATGACGATCGATTCCGCAAGCAAGACGTCTCGCGATGGCGCTGCGATGACGACAGTTGGATCAAGATCGAAGATGGTTTTCGCTGTGAAACCCCGAAATCGGATGCCGATTCGCCATTGGTCTACCATCACGTCCAGGTCTATCAAAACAATCGCCCCGAGCGAGTGATGGACGATTATCCGGGGAACCAACAGGTTTCCCGACAGATGGTTCCCGTCGACGATCTGATCGTGCAAATGGAATGTTCCGCGGTGCCGGATTCGGAGCTAACGATCTCGCTCTGGGTTCGCGATCGGGTCTTGAGCGTCACCATCTTACGATCGGCCGAAGGTTGGACGACCGTGAACGCTTCGGAAACGAAACCCAAGACGTGGCGAACTCACAGTCGCAGCGACGATCATTTGACGGTCGCTCATATCGACGGCCAGCTGTGGCTGGCGATCAACGGCCAATCGCACGTCGTCGATCCAGTCGTCTCCGATACGAAACCGCCAGTCGATGCGAAGCAGCCGATTGCTATCACATGTCGATCGGGGGAACATCCGGTAACGATTGGCAACTTGCGCGTCGAACGCGATCTGCATTGGTGGCATCCCGATGCAATCGATCGATGGAGTGCGGCGACCACATTGCCCGAGCGGGGCTATTTTGTTGTGGGGGACAATGTTCCGGTTTCGATCGACAGCCGGACCGAACCGCTGCCGATCTCCCGCGACCAGATCATCGGCCGCGTGTTACCGTATCGATGAGCATCGATTACTAGTGGTTTGTCAAACATTGATTTTAGGATTGATGGTAGTGGACGAGGTCACGAGTCCTCATTATCTCTGCCGCGAAAGGACTCGTGACCTCGTCCACTACATTAAATTTTAGCGTTGACGCTGCACTAGTTTGCTGCGGCTTGTTGGGCAGCCATGTCGCGATTGTGTTCGTCCCAGTCGTCGCGGGTGTAGGTGACGACGGAGGTGTCGGTCTCGCGAACCTCCAACTGTTGCAAGCGGAAGCCCATCTCCGTGATTTCGGTGAACATCTTGTGAGCTAGATTCTCGACGCTGGTCGGACCGTCGAGCACTTTTAATTTGAAGTTCTCGCCCGTCCGCTGCATGTGATCTTGAAGCGTCGCGTACAGCGAATCGCCGGTATGGATCAACATCCCGTGATCGTATTGGTCTTTTAAATAGGGTTCGATCTTGGCGTCGAAGTCACCGAACAACGTCGACAACGCCCCCGAACGCTTGACTTCGAAGAAACATCGCAGACCGTAACGGTGTCCATGCAAGTTGCTGCATTTGTCGTCGAGTTCTTCGTTGCGATGGGCCGCGTAGAACTTGTATTCCTTTTGGATGATCACGATCGACAGCTCCTCTTTAGCTTTTGATCAACGACAGCACTTCGGCTCGGCTGGCCGCGTTTTTCTTAAACACGCCGCGAAGAGCGCTCGTGATCGTCTCGCTGCCCGGTTTGCGGACGCCGCGAATCGACATGCAGGAGTGTTCCGCTTGGATCACGACCGCGACGCCGCTGGAATTCAGATGCTTTTCGATCATGTCGGCGATCGTCTGCGTCATCCGCTCTTGAACCTGCGGTCGACGCGAAACCTCTTCGACAACGCGCGCCAATTTGCTGAGCCCGGTGACGCAGCCGTTGGGCAGGTAGGCGACGTGAGCGGTTCCGCTGAACGGCAACAGATGGTGTTCGCACATGCTGGTGAACGTGATGTCGCGAACGACGACGATCTCGTCGTACGATTCGGGGAACGTGACTTCCAGATGCCGTTCGGGCTGGATGTGCAATCCCGAGAACATCTCCGCGTACATATCGGCGACGCGGCGAGGTGTTTCCAATAGGCCCGACCGATCGGGATCTTCGCCGACCGCTACCAAGATTGTTCTTACCGCCTGTTTGATCGCTTCGAGATCGACCGGTCGACTGCTGTTTTTATCGTTCACGTTTATAGTGCCGTTAGGCCCCTTGGGTAAGGAGGAATCGCCGCTGCGTCGAATCGCATTGCCTGTTGCGATCAGCGTTCAGCTGGGGATCGTTTCGCTAGCCAACAATTGTTCGAAGGTCTCGCGACTGCGAATCACTTTGGCTTGCCCGTCTTCCAACAACAGCTCGGTCGCACGCAGCCGACTGTTGTAATTGCTGGCCATCACAAAACCGTAGGCCCCCGCATTTTCGAGGATCAACAGATCGCCAACCTCCGCTCGTGGAAGTTCCCGATGCGAAACAAAGCCACCTTCCTCTTGAGTGAAGATGTCCCCCGATTCACACAACGGTCCGCCGACGACCACGTTCACCAACGGACGGTCTTCGGCTCCGCTGCGGGAACAGATCGAAATCGGATGATGCGCCCCGTACAAGATCGGACGGGCCAAGTCGTTAAAGCCGGCGTCGACCAGGTAGAACATGTTTTCCCCCATGTTCTTGATCGCCCGAATCTCGGTGACCAGATAACCACACTCCGCGGCGAGGTAACGCCCCGGTTCGATCTCCAATCGCACCGCGTGGTCGAACTCGGTTTGCAGTTCCTCCCGGACCGTGTTCCACAACTTGTAATAAGCTGCCAGATCGACGTACGTTTCCTCTTTCTTATAACGAACGGGAAGACCGCCACCCGCACTGATCGTGGTGATCGTTCGGCCGACCGACAACGCCGCGTCACGCATCGAATCGCAGACCTTCGACAGGTGTTCCAGATCGGTTCCCGAACCGATGTGCATGTGCAAGCCGGTGATCGTGATCCCGTAGCGATCGGCGCGGCGTTGGCATTCGTCCAGGTCGCCGTGCCAGATACCATGCTTCGATTGCGGCCCGCCGGTGTTGGTCTTTTGGCTGTGCCCGTGCCCGAAACCTGGATTGATTCGCAACGTGATATCGGCTCCTGGAACGACTTCGCCCAGTTGGTCGATCATGTCGGGCGAACCACAATTGACGTGGATCCCGTGCTTTTTCACCAATTCCAACGCTTCGCGGTCGAAGATATCGGCGGTGTAAACGATCGGGTGCCCTTCCCCGTGTGGTTCGTATCCAGCGGCAAGCGCGCGATGGATTTCGCCGGCGCTGACTGCGTCGACCAACACGTTTTGCTTTCGCAATCGATCGAGGATCGCTATGTTCGACAACGCCTTTTGAGCGTAACGGATGTCGTCGAACATCTGCAGATCGGCAACGCGTTGTGCGATCACTGCGGAGTCGTAGACGTATAGAGGCGTTCCGAATTGGTTGGCCAAGTCGGTTATCGAATGTCCCGCGATTTCGGTTCGCGATGTGGCAAAGTTGGTTGTGATCGTCATCGTTTGCTCGGAAGTTTGTCTTTGACTTTGGTTTAACCGGCGCGGAATCGTATGTCTTTGATACCGCTCTGGGGGAATTCTTTTTGTAACGCTTTGATCAAGGCGCGTTTCTGGAACGACAGTTCTTGGATCGATACCGAATCGCTGACCGCGATTTCCAGAGTGCCGTTGCGAACGTTTCCGGGTCGACAGGTGTTGGCCAAATTGTCGCCGACCACTCGCCGCACGATCCGCTCCATTTCGTTGCCGGTCTGAACCTGAGCGTAACCGCGGCGAGCCATCAATTGATTGACGATCGACCCGATTTTTCGAGCGTGTTGCTTTTTTCTCTCTTCGGGTTCACGCGACATCTATCGACCTAACGGTCACGGGCCATCGGCATCACCACGTATTGGAAACCATCATCGGTCGTCAGCAAGGCGGGGCGATCGGACGATTCGATTTCCATCTGAACCGTTCGTTCGGCATCCAAAACCTTGCAGAAGTCGGCGAGGAAGCGGTGATCCAAAGTCACCTTGATCGGTTCGCCTTCGTATCCGATCGGCATCTCGACTCGCGATTCTCCCACCTCGGCGGTGTTCGCTTCCAACAGCATCGTCCCTTCACCAAAGGTGAAATCGATGCCGCGACTCTCGTGATCGGTCACGATCGCCGCTTGTCGAAGCGCCGCGTGCAGCGGACCAATCGTCAGATCGATCGTGACCACATCGTCGCGCTGGGGCAGAACCTGCCGCCAGTTGGGATAACGCCCTTCGACCAATCGGGAATAGATCGTGCAACGTGGCGTGCGAACCAACAGATCGTTCGACCGGGCAGCGACTTCGACGGTTTCGTCTTTGTCGTTGAGCGCCCGTTCGATCAGGCTGATCGATCGATTCGGGACGATCGTGTTGGTGCCGGAGGTCTTGTGTTCGCCGATGCTGACTCCGGTGCCGGTCATCGTTGCCAACCGGCGTCCGTCGGTACCAACCGCGGTGACACGTTCCCCTTCCATTTCCAACAGCACGCCGCCCAAGGCGTAGCGGCCGCTTTCGGCATCGGTCGCGAAGACGGTTCGGCGAACCAATTCGCGGAACAAACGGGTGGGGATCTCGTGGTACTTGGTCTCGAGGAACGTCGCGACGCTGGGGAATTCATCGGGGTTGGCGCCGGGCAGTTGGAAACGACTGCGGCTGCCAATGACTTTGATCCCAGTTTCGCTCGCTTCGAACGTCAGGTGTTCATCGCTGCTTTCCCGCAGAATCGAACTGACCCGCTGGACCGGCAGCAACGCGGTGCCATCGGTCTCGATCTCGACACCATCGACATTCAGGTGGATGCCGACTTCCATGTCGGTCGCGCTAAGCGTGACGGCACCGTCTCGAGCGATAATCTTGACGTTTTGCAGGATCGCTTTGGGACTTCGCGAGGGTGCGACCCCTGCTGCCAGCTGGAACGCGGCTGCAAAAGTTTCTCGTTCGCACGTGATTTTCATGGTCTTGGCTCCGTTTTGTTTAAGCCAAGTGTTTTACACCCAAAACGCTCCGGTTTGCAGTGGCCTGCTTTGCGAGTGCTGTCACTGCTTTTGAAAGTTGGTTTCCATTACTTAAAGAGATTTTAAATTACCGTCTTCTTAGGAATGTGACCGCCGAAATTGTCAGAAGCTGGACTTCGGGAGCCTTTAAGAACCGCCGAAACAAGCACTTAGAAGAATTCAAACGCTGTGGATAAGGCGTTTGATTCACGTTCAAAGCCGAAGGGCAAATGTCAGTGAATGGGGGGACTTTGAACACCCCGGCGGCCGCGTCGGAGAGAACCTTCGACAAAGGTGACAAAAGAAAACTTTAGACAAACAACTTATCCACCATAAAAAAGGAGCTGGCGGGCGGTTCAAAAGTCCTTTTGTAGCGGCTGCGTTCTCGATACCGCCGAGCCCAAGCGTAGCTCACAGCCGGGGTAGCGGCGTGGAATGCTTCAGCCAGCTTTCAGTTGTTCGGAGACGTCGTCGGCGACGCGAGCCAAGGCGGGGTCGGAGACGATCAATTGTTCGGCCGATCGAATCGCGTGGATGACCGTCGAATGATCGCGGCCGCCGAAGAACTGGCCGATCGCCTGCAGGCTTTGACGCGTCAGCTGACGCCCCAAAAACATCGCCATCGAGCGGGCGCGGACGACCTGTTGGCGGCGCGACGAACTCTTCAGATCGGATGTTTTCAGCTTGAAGCGACGGGCGACGGTGCGGGCGATCTTGGCGATCGGCGGTTCCTGTTGAGCGGCAAACGAGGCGGCGACGTCGTGAATGTCATCGTTTGCGATCACGTCGGAATTGGCATCCATCGCAACGAGCGCCAGCTGTTGCACGGCGGAGCACAATCGCGAAGCGGCGGCATCGGCGGGAAGATCGCTGTCGAGCTGAACGATCTGCTCTTCGGTGAGGCTGATCTCCCGAAGGCCTGCGTATTGGGCGATGATCTGGCGTCGGGCAGCCGAACGGGGCAGCTGGATCGGAATCGTCAGCCCCGGCAACAAGCGACTGGCCAGCGCCGAACGGATCCCTTCGATTTCGGTGGGCAATCGGCGGCAGGTGAGGATCGTCGGCAGATCGAGATCGATTCGCTGGCCGATCCGCGCGGCGAGTTCGTTTTGAGCGGCAAATTTTCCCGCCATCAGATGGACATCTTCGATCAACAGGATCGGATGTTGAAGGAACTGGTCGCGGAAATCGGCGATCGAATCGGAATCGACAGCATCGGCATACCGACGGGCGAAATCGATCGCCGGTTCGATCATCCCGCGGCTCCCCCTGCCCTTCAAAAGAGACGCTTCACGCTGGAACAACTTGCGGGCGATCGCTGATTTTCCCGATCCACTGGGGCCAACCAACAGAATCGGGTTTCCGCGTTGCAGGATCGAAAGATCGGACTGGCAAGTGAAGGCGGCCAAGCGATTTTCGGGGCCAGCGACGAAATGGGGCAGCAGCGGCAACGGTTCCGCTTTCGCCATACGAGGCCGCGACGCAGGGGGGCTCGACTTCGATAGAGGTATTAAAACGGGCAGATCGCTCAT